>JAHFVC010000006.1:0-46260 GCA_023264765.1 Mycobacterium sp.
CTGCTGGGCGACGCCGTTGGGCACGGTCAGTCCGCCGGAGGCGCCGTCCTGGTTGACCGCGCTGCCACGGATCACGGCCCGGATCCGGTCGCCGTCGCGCACGGCGTCCTCGAGGCGCTTGATGACGATGACGCCGCAGCCCTCGCCGCGCACGTAGCCGTCGGCGGCCGCGTCGAAGGTCTTGCACTTGCCGTCGGCCGCGAGCATCCGGGACTGCGAGAAGGTGATCATGGTGGCCGGGCTGAGCAGGACGTTCGCACCGCCGGCCAGCGCGAGGTCGCACTCGTCGAGCAGCAGCGCCTGGCAGGCCTGGTGAATGGCCACCAGCGACGAGCTGCACGCGGTGTCGACGGTGACGGCCGGGCCGTGCAGGCCCAGTCGGTAACTGATGCGGCCTGCGCCCGCGGCGCCCGAGGTGCCGATGGCCAGGTAGGCCTCGATTTCTGGGTAGGTCAGCTCGGAGGAGGCCATGCCCAGGTAGTCGTGGGTGGACAACCCGACGAAGACGCCGGTCCGGCTGTTGGCCAGGTCGGTCGGTGCGGTGCCCGAATGCTCGACGGCGCGCCACGAGGTCTCCAAAAGCAGCCGATGCTGCGGGTCCATCAACCTGGCTTCGCGGGCCGAGACCCCGAAGAAGGGGGCGTCGAACCCGACGACGTCATCGACGAAGCCCGCACGGCGGGTGACCACCTTGCCGGGTGTGGCGGCGTCGGAGTCGTAGAACTCGTCGGCATCCCAGCGGTCCTGGGGGATCGAGGAAACCGCGTCGCGGCCGTGGCGCAGGACGTCCCAGTACTGCTCGGCGTCGGCGGCACCAGGGAGACGGGCGGCGTATCCGATGATGGCGAAGCTGGACGACTGCTCAGCAGGCGCAGCGGTGTGTTCAGTAGGTGACATTCTGAGTTCGCTTCCCCGCGGCGGTCCAACAAAATCTGGCGCTGTGAAGACCGAAGGAGGACTGGAAAAGTTGTGCGACGGCAGTGGCGCGCTCAGTCTCCGACTGTCACAGCCGGCTTCTTACCCGCGGGTCAGTATTGCATGCGGGTTGCTGAAACTGGTTGTTTCGGGTCAGTTGGCGAATCGCCCGTGGTCGGCGCGCTGAGGTGGCGCACAGGTTTTCATTGAGTGGTCCGCTCAGCAAGTCAGACACCGATGTGTGCGCGACCCCGACGGGCTCAGGCGCTATCGTGAAGTCGCCATCAGCGTTGCCGGACCGGAGCCGCCGCCGCTCAGACCCGGGAGGAACATTTTGCAAATCGGGAAGATCACGATCGGCACAATCGACGATTGGGCGCCGAGTCCGGGTGTGGTGACGTCCTGGCACCCGACAAATGCGGCAATGGAGAAGGCTCGGCAAGCGCCGGTCAGCGCGGTCCCAGTTAGCTATATGCAGAGTCAGCACATTCGCGGCGTCTACAACCAGGAAGCCGCCGGGCTCGATTATTCACGCCAGATCATCGCCACCTGCGAAGTGCCTGGTAAGTGCGATATTTCCGCAATGAATCACGCGCTCAACGCCTATCTGCGACGGCACGACACGTACCGCAGTTGGTTCGAATACGCCGGTTCCGGTGACATCGTCCGGCACACCATCGCCGACCCCGAAGACATCGAATTCGAGCCCGTCAATCATGGCGAAATAACCGCCGAAGACGCGCGCAAACACATTGTCGACATTCCCTCGCCCCTGGAATGGGGCTGCTTCTCGTTCGGCATTGTTCAGAGCGAAGATCATTTCGATTTCTACGCGAGCATCGACCATGTGCACGGCGATGCCGCACTGATCGGAATCACCATGCTCGAGGCGCATGGCATGTACACCTCGCTAACCACGACGGGTCAGCCGATGCCGCTACCGGAGGCCGGTCGATTCGACGATTTCTGCGTCAACGAACGAGCATCGACGGAGGTTCTGACGGTCGATTCGCCGGAGGTTCAGGCCTGGATCGAATTTGCTGAGAACAACAACGGCACGATGCCCGAGTTCCCCCTGCCGCTGGGTAACCCGCTGGAGCCGACCGTCGCCGACATGGTCGGAGAGATGCTGTTGGACGCCGATCAGACCGCGCGCTTCGAGGCGGCGTGCAAGGCGGCCGGTGCGCGATTCGTCGGTGGGCTGTACGCCTGCACGGCCATGGTCGAGCACGAACTGACCGGCGCAGCGACCTACTACGGACTGACGCCGCGGGACACGCGTCGCACGACGGACAATTTCATGACCCAGGGCTGGTTCACCGGACTGGTCCCGATCACTGTTCCGATTGCCGCGACAACTTTCCCCGAAGCTGCGTGGGCCGCGCAGACATCGTTTGATTCGGGTCTGAACCTCGCCCGGGTCCCTTATTACCGCGTATTGGAATTGGCGCCCTGGCTGGACAATCCCCAGCCGAACTTTCCCGTCTCAAACTTCCTGCACGGCGGTGCCGCTCCGCTCAACGCCGTAATCGCTGCTGCTGAGATGGGTTACTCGAACAACATCGGAATTTACTCCGACGGCAGATTCAGCTTCCAGCTGACCATCTACGTATTCCGGTACGAGGCCGGGACGGCAATGGCGGTGATGTTCCCGGACAACCCGGTGGCGCAGAAATCCGTTGCTCGCTACATCGCGACCATGAAGTCTGTGGTGGAGCAGGTAGCCGAGAGCGGCGATTGGGGCCGTTTTGCGTGAGGCGCGGTGTGGGGGCTGGACAGGACAGTGCGGCCTGAGCTTGTGACAGCGAGCTGCAGGGCCACACGAGTAGGACGAACACAGGTGGGGGCACAGTGCGACGGCTAGCCGATTTTGTCGTGCGATGGCCCTGGATATTGGTCGGGCTGTGGGTGGCGCTGGCGGTGGTGCTGCCCCTGACGTTCCCGAGTCTGAACGAGATGGCGCAGAAGCATCCGCTCGCGATGCTGCCGGGCGATGCCCCGTCCAGCGTCGCGGCCAAGCAGATGACCGAGGCGTTCCAGGAACCCGGCGGCGACGACCTGCTGCTGGTGGTCCTCACCGACGAGCAGGGGCTGGGCCCCAAACACGAGGCCACCTACCGCAAGCTGGTGGACGCACTGCGCGACGATCAGCAAGACGTCGTGATGCTGCAGGATTTCGTCGGCACACCCGCCCTGAAGTCGTTCTTGACGAGCAAGGACAACAAGTCCTGGGTGCTGCCCGTCGGGCTGGCGGGTGCGTTGGGCACCCCGCAGTCCTATGAGGCTTTCAACCGGGTGTCCGAGATCGTCAAACAGAACACCGCGGGTGGCCCGCTGGAGGTTCACCTCACCGGGCCGGCCGCCACCGTCGCCGACCTGACTGTCGCGGGGGAGCGCGACCGGATGCCGATCGAGATCGCGATCGCGGTCCTGGTGCTCGTGGTGCTGCTGGTGGTGTACCGCAATCCCATCACCATGCTGCTGCCATTGGCCGGGATCGGGATCTCCCTGGTGGTCGCGCAGTCCCTGGTGGCCGGACTGTCGTCCGTGAGTGGGCTGGGCGTGTCGAACCAGGCCATCATCTTGCTCAGCGCCATCATCGCCGGTGCCGGGACGGACTATGCAGTCTTCCTGATCAGCCGCTACCACGATTACGTGCGTCGGGGCGAGAGTTCCGATGACGCGGTGCGGCAGGCGCTGGGCTCGGTGGGCAAGGTGATCACCGCGTCCGCGGCGACCATCGGTCTGACCTTCCTGGGGATCAGCTTCGCGCAGATGGGTGTCTTCTCCACCGTCGGAGTGTCCTCGGCGATCGGGATCGGCGTGTGTTTCCTGGCCGCCCTGACGCTGTTGCCCGCCATTCTCGCCATCGTCGGGCCGCGCGGTTGGGTCACGCCGCGCCGCGAGCTGACCACCAAGCTGTGGCGGCGATCGGGTATCCGCATCGTGCGCCGGCCTCGGTTGCACCTGGTGTCCAGCCTGCTGGTGCTGATCCTGCTGGCCGGCTGTGTGGGTCTGGCCAAGTACAACTACGACGACCGCAAGGCGGTGCCGGCGTCGGATCCCAGCTCCGTCGGGTACGCGGCGCTGGAGAAGCACTTCGATCTCAACCAGTCCATCCCGTCCTATGTTCTGGTCCGGTCACCGCACGACCTGCGCACGCCGCAGGCGCTCGCGGACCTGGAACAGATGGCCGAACGCATCACCCAGGTGCCCGACATCGGGTTGGTCAGCGGCATCACCCGGCCGCTCGGCGTTGTGCCACAAGAGTTCCGGGCCACCTACCAAGCCGGCCTGGTCGGTGATCGGTTGGGCACCGGCGCCGACATGATCACCGCGAACATGGCAGACCTCAATCGGCTGTCGAAGGGTGCGGGCACTCTGGCGACGGGACTGGGCGATGTGCGCGGGCAGGTCACCCAGATCACCGGCACCATCCAGCAGATGGTGAACGCGTTCTCGTCGATGCGTGACCAGAACGGCGGCGACAAACTCGTCAAGAACGTGGAGGTCGGCGCCAAGCTGGTCGACAGCATCAACCAGCTCGGCAATTCGATGGGCATCAGCGTCACCGCGGCCAAGGACATGTTCGGTTGGATCGGCCCGGTTCTGGTGGCGCTGCAGGGCAACGTCACCTGCGACCTCGACGCGTCGTGCAGCGAGACCCGCGCGCACTTCTCGCGGCTGGCCCAGGCGCGTCAGGACGGCACCCTCGACGAGATCAACAAGCTTGCGGGACAACTGCAGTCGATGCAGGACAAGCAGTCCCTCAACGCGTCGCTGAACCAGATCGGTGGCGCCTTCACCAACCTCACCAAGCTGATGAAGACGTTGGGGCTGGACTCACCTGCCGGCGCGCAGGCCACGCTGGGCAAGCTGCGGCAACAGGCGGACCGCTCGGCCACCGGCAGCCGGGAGGTGTCCACCGGGGTGAACCAGGTGGTCGACCAGATCCAGCTCATGCGCAGCGGCCTGGATCAGGCCTCGGCCTTCCTGTTGTCGATGAAGCAGAACGCGGCGGCCCCGGCGATGGCGGGTTTCAACATCCCGCCCGAGGTGCTGCAATTGCCCGACTTCCAGGCCGCGTCCAAGATGTTCATCTCGCCCGACGGTCATTCGGTGCGCTACCTGGTGCTGACCAAGCTCGATCCGTTCAGCGTCGCGGCGATGGATCAGGTCAACGCGATCAGTGATGCGGCCAAGGGGGCACAGCCCAACACCAGCCTGTCCGACGCCACGATCTCGATGGGCGGTTATCCCGCCGCGCTGCGGGACACCCGCGACTACTACCAGAAGGACATCCGGTTCATCATCGCCGTCACCATGATCGTGGTGCTGCTGACGCTGATGCTGCTGCTGCGCTCGATCATCGCGCCGCTGTATCTGGTTGGCTCCGTGGTGCTTTCGTACTTCGCGGCACTCGGTATCGGTGTGCTGGTGTTCCAGTACGGGTTAGGTCAACAGCTGCACTGGACGGTGCCACCCCTGGCGTTCGTGGTGCTGGTCGCGGTGGGTGCCGACTACAACCTGCTGTTCGCGTCCCGATTGCGCGACGAGTCGCCGCACGGCACGCGCTACGGCATCATCCGAACGCTGTCCACGACCGGCGGTGTCATCACGGCGGCCGGTTTGATCTTCGCCGCGTCGATGTGGGGGCTGTTGTTCTCCAGCATCGGTACCGTGGTGCAAGGCGGGTTCGTCATCGGCATCGGCATCCTGCTGGACACCTTCCTGGTGCGGACCATCACCGTGCCAGCCATCGCCACGTTGGTCGGCAAGGCGAACTGGTGGCCATCTCGTCCGACCTTGCAGGGGAGTAGCCAGGCATGAAGAAACTTCTCGCCGCGGTGACGGTGGTGTTGACCGTCGGTGCCACGGGTGCTTCCGGTTTGGGTGTCGCGGGAGCGGACGAGCCGGCCCCGGCGCCGGCTCCCGGCGTGGGGTCGACCGCCCCGGCACCTCAGCGCGGCACTCCGGGCAAGGCGTACGCGATGGGTGGCGCCCACGTGCTCGGTATCCCCTATGACGAGTACATCCGCCGCACCGGCGCAGACTGGTTCCCCGGCCTGGATCGCCAGAACATCTGGTATCCGGCAGGTCAGGTCCAGGGGCACACGCTGGAGCGGCTGTTCCCGGGAATCGGGAAACTCGATGACGGCTTCCCGGGGCTCGGACTCGACGGCCCGAGCATAGGTGAGTCGGTCGACGTCGGCGAGGGCAACCTGATCCGCGCCGTTCAGGCTGGCGGTAGTGGCACCGCCATGGGGCTGTCCGAGGGCGCCATGGTGCTCAACGCGGTCAAGAACCGGTTGGCCAGTGATCCGGCCGCGCCGCCGCCGGACCAGTTGTCCTTCGCGACCTTCGGCGATCCGCTGACCACGAACCCGTTCGGCCAGAGCTTCCTGCGGCAGAACTTCCCGGTGGGCAGTGTCGTCCCGTCCCTGGATTTCACGATGCCGCCGCAGGTCGACAGTCAGTACGACACCTACGAATTCATCTCCCCGTACGACAGCATCGCCGACTGGCCGCAGCGCCAGGACAACATCATCTCCGTCACCAACGCGATCGTCGGCCTGGCCACCGGTCACACCGCGGTGGCGTTCACCAACCCGTCGAATGTGCCGGCCCAGAACGTCGCGGTCACGTACAACTCGCGGGGCGCGAAGACGACGACGTACATGATTCCCGAGCAGCACCTTCCGTTGGTCATGCCGTTCAAATACGCCGGGGTCGACGAGGGCACGCTGAACAAACTCGACGGGGTGCTGAAACCCTATGTGGACGCCGGATATACGCGTAACGACAATCCACTGACCGCGCCCATCACCGTGGATCCTGTCCGCGGCTACGACCCGGCGGTCGTCACCGCCGGGGCGAGTGAGGCCGCCTTCGGGAGCGGAGGCGTCGATCCGTTGTCACAGCTGATGGCCGGGTTCCAGTACGTGTTGGATCACAACGTGCACTGAGTTGGCGGGGGGCGGGAGTCGAGCCAGCAAATTTTTGTGCGTCCCGCGGTGATTCCGGCGCCGGTCGGTTTTGAGCGCGAGATGCCAGTCTCGCGAAGAATCCCATGCGGCACAAACGATCTCGTGGCAACGGCCGACTCTTTGCATATTTAACGTTGTAGTCAGATTCGGCGCGTATTTTCTGTGCTCCGACTGTATGCTCACCCCGTATCCAGGGTGATTGGAGTAGTCGGTGTCGGTGAAAGCAGCTGCGAGTCGTTTCATGATCCTGTTCGCGGCATTCGCTTCGACCATGGTCGTGTTGGGCGGTGGAATTGCGCACGCGGACTATGTGGGTCAGACCTTCGCAGATGCGTCCGCGTACGCGGCCAAACACAACCAGTCGGTCACGATCGCCACCGTCGTCGGTGATGTGCTCGAAAGGGACGAGTGCATTGTGGTGTCGGCTCAGAAGGCGCCGCCGGTTGGCGGTGACAATTTCGAACATCGAAGCGGGATGTTGTTCGGCCTGAATTGTGGCGCCAAGTTGGCCAGCCGCGGACTACCGGGAAACTCCGCTACGTCGCCGACAGGCCTGACCGAAAAGAAGAACGAAGCGACGGTCAAGAGGATCAACGAGTCGACAAGCAAATCAAACGGTGAACCGACTTGGTGCTCCAACAACATTGATCGCTGCAAGACTCTGTGCGATCAGACCGGACTGTGCTCCGATGAGACGTTGGCGGTCTTCGGCTAGAAAATACGGCTAGCTGATGAGCCCGAAGGTGTTGCGCGGCAATTGCGCTGAATTCTTGGGAATGCGATGAGTGACCTCGGTTGAACCCGACTGTCTGTCGTCGCGGACTTCGGCTTGGCCGTCAGCGTGCACAAGGCCTTGTAATAACCTTCCTGCTGGTGAGCGACTACGCGTCGAGTCGTACGAACTGACCTTGCCGATGCTGTTCCACGCAGGCAGCCCGGCGGATTTTTCCGCTGGTGGTAGTTGGGATCGAACCGGGAGCCACAAGCACGATGTCGGCGACATGTAGCCCATGCGCACGTGAAATCGCAGCTGTCACATCGTTTTTCACCACGGTCAGATCCCCCGGGTTGTCGAGTTTCTTCAACTCGATGACGGTTACCAGCTTCTCGGTCTGCTCGTCGGGCACTGCGATAGCAGCAACCCGCCCGCGGGTGATGTGCTGCACGGTCGCCTCGATGTCCTCGGGGTAGTAGTTGCGGCCGCGGACGATCAGCATGTCCTTGATGCGCCCCACGATGAAGAGGTCACCCTCGGAGATGAAGCCCTGGTCACCGGTGCGCAGCCAACCCGTGCCCGGGGTGCCCGCAGGGGCCTCCATCAGCGTTGCTCCGAACGCAGACCCGGTCTGCTCGGGCTTGCGCCAGTAGCCGGCAGAGACGTTCTCTCCGTGGGTCCAGATCTCACCTATCGTGCCATCGGGGCACGACCGGCAGGTATCGGCGTCGACGATCCGCACCAGCGGTGAGACGGGCATCCCGTAGCGAATCAGAGGCAGCCCGCCTGGACTGCGGACGGCGCTGCCGGCGGCCAACGCCGCCGGCTCGAAATCGACGGCCTCTGAGATGCGGTTGTTGTTGCCGCTGGCGACGAAGACCGTCGCCTCTGCAAGTCCGTACGAGGGCACCACCATCTCCGGGCGGAACCCCACCCCTTTGAAGTGCTCGTTGAACTTCACCAGTGTCGACGGGTGAATTCGTTCAGCACCGTTGATGATGCCCACGACCCCGCTGAGATCGAGGCGCTTCAGGTCGGCGTCGGTGGTTCGTCGCGCGGTCAAGTCAAAGGCGAAGTTGGGCGCCGCCGACCACGCGTACTCGGGCTGCGACATCGTCTCCACCCAGCGCACCGGATTGGTCAGGAAGGCGATCGGACTCATCAGCAACGCGGGTTGTCCCGAGAGGATGGGGCCCACTATTCCCAGCATCAAGCCCATATCGTGGTAAAACGGCAGCCACGACACCAGTTTCGCGGTCTCGGGCAGCACGCCGGCGAAATCGACGAAGTAGTCGGCCATCAGCTGCTCGAAGTTCGCCACCAGGTTGCGGTGGCTGATCATCACGCCGGCCGGCAGGCGGGTCGACCCCGAGGTGTACTGCAGATAAGCGGTATCCGGGCCGACCGAGGGCTCCGAAATGGTAGGCGTAGGGCCGTCGAGGTCGAGGGTGTCGACGGATACCACCGCGACCACGGCAGCCCCATCGTCCACGTACTGCGTGGCCAGGTGGGCCACGGGGGAGGTGGTGAGCACGACCACCGGCGACGTATCGGCCACGACAGCGCTGACCCGCTCATCATGGGAGCCGGGCACCGGCACCGACAAGGGAACGGCGATGAACCCGGCCTGCATGGCTCCCAGAAAGGCGACGATGTAGTCCAAACCCTGCGGTGCGATGATCAGCGCGCGATCGCCCGGCGACCCGTACTGCTCGAATTCCAGCGCCGCGTTGAGCGTGCGTCGGTGTACCTGCGCCCAGGTCAGCGTTTCCGGCACACCGGCCGGGTCGACGTCGTAGTCGGTGAAGGTGAAGGCCTCGGCGTCGGGAGTCGCGATGGCGCGTTCCTGGAGCAGGGTCAGGACGGACGCGTTCGGCATGGAGGTCAGGCTACCTAGCCGGTCGTCGACGCTTGTTGCCGGCAAGCGGGTTCGGAAGGCTCGACGGGATGACTGCTGAGGCATCGGTGCGTTCGCAACGGCTGAAACGCGGGCTGTCGGCAATACGCGGCAGTCGGAAGAGTCGGGGGTTCACGGGATTAGCCAAAATAACCAGCGGAGGTATTCCGCTCCTTGAAATGAGGTAGCTGTACCGCACTCCCGCGCCAAATCAGGTCGATTCCAGTATGTTTGGGCAAGCGGTATGAGTAATCTTCACCATGCCGTCGCAGCCATCGACTAGGTGCTGGGGCACAACTGAGAAAAGTAGTGGTGGTAGGTGAACAATGCCGTTCTGAGCAGACTTCCTGCACTACGTGTTCACAGACTGCGGTCACGTTGCTGGATTTGCAGAAGCCTGGTGCGGACGTGAGTGAGCGGAAAGTTCGGTGATGCGTATGGACAGTGCTCTGGTAGAACAACTTGCCGGCAGGACCGTGCTCGTGGTCGGTGATTTGATGGTCGACCGATTTGTTTATGGAGACGTCGCGAGGATCTCGCCCGAAGCGCCCATACCGGTTCTCCGCTTCCGTGAGGAAGTGGCGATGCTTGGAGGCGCGGGTAACGTCGCCCGAAACATTGTGGCGTTGAACGGGAATGCCGCCCTGATCGGTGCGGTCGGGGACGACAGTGACGGTCGGTACGTAACTGAGGAACTTTGCCCGTCTGCGGGCATCGAAGACCGGTCGATTCGGACGGCGACGTGCCCGACAATCATCAAAACCCGGTACGTGTCCTCCGGACAACAAATTCTCAGACTGGACCGGGAAGAGACAAACCTCGATAGTGAAGCGTTGGAGAGAAGCAAGTCGGCTGTCCGTAATTCGCTGCCGAGTGTCGATGCCATGATCTTGTCGGACTACGCGAAGGGCATGTTGACGCGCGATACCATCGCGGCGCATATATCTGCCGCAAAAGCTATGGGAATTCCAGTCGTCGTCGATCCTAAGTCTGCTGACCTGACCTTGTATCAGGGTGCTGATGTCATAACGCCGAATGCCAAAGAAGCAACCACTGCCACTGGCTTCGACTGCTCAACCGACAGTGGAGCAGCCGATGCAGCGGAGGCAATACAGACCGCCACCCGGGTGAAGGCCGTCTTGATAACACGCGGCGCGCAGGGCATGACGCTTCACGCTCCCTATGCCGGTGTCGAAAGCGCGATGCACATTCCCACCAGAGCCTCGTCGGTCTACGACGTCTCAGGCGCCGGCGACACCGTGGTAGCGACGCTGTCGCTGGCGTTGTCGGCTGGGCTCGACATCAGAATTGCGGCGCAACTCGCCAACGTCGCGGCCGGTGTCGTCGTCGGGAAGCTGGGCACGGCTGCGGTGAGCATGGAGGAGCTCGTGCAGTCGGTTACCGAGGCCGAGGAGCGAGCCTTCATGACCAGGGAGCAGGCATTGGCAAGAGTCAGACACTGGCACCGATCCGGGCTTCGTGTCGGCTTCGCAAATGGCTGTTTTGATTTGGTTCATCCCGGTCATGTGGCCTTGCTCCGGCGTGCCCGCGAGCAATGCGATCGCCTTGTGGTGGCACTCAACACCGATGCGTCGGTAAAGCGTTTGAAAGGGGAGAGTCGGCCCGTGCAAGATGAATCCTCACGTGCGGCGGTGATCGGCTCGTTGCGCAGCGTGGACATGGTCACGTTGTTCGGCGAAGACACGCCATTGGAACTGATCGAGCTTCTCAAGCCAGACGTTTTGTTCAAAGGCGAGGATTACACGATCGCCGAGGTGGTCGGAAGTGACCTGGTGACTCGATGGGGTGGCGTGGTCTCGCTGATTCCACTTGAACAAGGCCACAGCACCTCTAGCATTATTGCGCGGTCTGTTACCTAGGGTGAGTTGAGAATGCACATTGTGACCGGCGGTGCCGGATTTATCGGCTCTAATTTTGCCGCTGAGTTAGATGACCTCGGTCATGACATTGTCCTAGTGGACTTTCTGGGAACTGACGACTGGAAGTGGCGAAACATCGCGAAACGCCGAGTGCGTGATATCCTCACCCCCGACGAACTCCCGTCATTCTTGAGTCGAAATACCGATATCGAATCGGTCGTTCATATGGGCGCTATTTCAACTACGACCGAGCGCGACGTCGACCTTATCGTGCGCTCAAATTTCCGGCTATCGGTCGATCTGTGGAATTGGTGCCACCAAGCGAGGGTGCCCTTCGTGTATGCGTCGTCTGCGGCCACATATGGAGATGGGGGGCAAGGGTTCGTTGACGATTTCAGCGGGTCGGCACTCGCATCGCTGCGGCCTCTCAACCCGTACGGTTGGAGTAAGCACGCATTTGACCGATGGGTATTTTCCGAAACGACATCCGGCCGGAGTCAGCCACCGAAATGGGCCGGACTGAAATTCTTCAACGTCTACGGTCCCAACGAGTATCACAAGGAGGGGCAGCGTAGTGTCGCGGTCCAACTCTTTGAACAGATAATGACTGGCGATCAGGTGCGACTCTTCAAGTCCGACAATCCTGACTACGTCGATGGTGGTCAACTTCGCGACTTCGTCTGGGTCGGCGACTGTGTCGACATCGCACTCTGGCTACTGGGTCACGACGATGCGCCTTCGTCGGTATACAACGTCGGGACGGGCCGACCGCGTTCGTTCGAGGATAAGGCGAATATAATGTTCTCGCTCTTGGAAAAGCCGGCGAGAATAGAGTTCATTGAATTGCCCGAAAAGCTGCGCGGCAAGTACCAGTATTACACGTGTGCGTCTCTTGACAAGCTGAGAGCGGCGGGCTTCGACAAGCCTGTCACTACACTCGAAGACGGCATCCAGAAGTACCTCCACGACTATCTACTCCGCGAAGACATATTCCGGTAATGCCCGGCATTGTGGACGGCACACTCTTCGGCTCGTTGAAGTCGGAGCGGGCAGCGCTCACGAACTGGTTGTGCGGCAGCGCGCTCCCCTTGTGGGCCGGCCGTGGGGTTGACCGAGAGAACGGTGGGTTCTACGAGCGGATGGCGCAGGACGGGCGCGTAATCGATGATCCTCGTCGAACCCGACTGGTCGCACGGCAGACGTACGTCTTCGCTACGGCAGCGGAAATGGGTTGGACCGATGCGCAACGAGCTCGCGAACTGGTATTCCATGGGCTCGATTTCCTGTTCGGTAAGTGTGCGACCGACATCGGTCTGGCTCACGCAGCGGTATCCCCGGCCGGCGAGCCCGTTGATCCTGAGTTTCGGCTCTACGATCATGCGTTCTTCCTCTTTTCACTGGGTGTTTCCGCTCGACTCGACTACCAGTGCACACGCGCCACAAACGCGGGTAGGCGAATGCTTCGCGAGATGGTTCGCTTGAGGAAGCATCCGCAGGGAGGCTTCGAGGAATCAGTGCCGCCCAGTAAGCAGCTGAATGCCAATCCGCATATGCATCTACTGGAGGCGTGCCTCGAATGGGAGGCCGCCGACATTGAGGGTCCATGGCGAGCTATATCCGACGAGCTGGTGGAGCTCGCTCTGACTCGGTTCATTGATGCCGAGACTGGCTGCCTGCGTGAACATTACGACCACGACTGGAAACCGGCTCCAGGTGAGAATGGCCGTCTGCTCGAGCCCGGGCACCACTTCGAATGGGCATGGTTGCTGTGGCGGTGGGGGCGTGCCAGAGATCGTGCCGACGCGTTCTGCGCGGCGAGGCGCTTGGTCACCTTCGGTGAGCTGAACGGTGTGAACACGGCGACTGGGCTTGCGGTGAACGTGATCTGGGATGATGCTTCGCTACATGATGGTGATTCGCGGCTTTGGCCGCAGACCGAACGAATAAAAGCCCATATCGCCATGGCGGAACTTGCACGCGATCAAGCTGAGTTCAACCACGCAATGAGATGCGTGGTTGAAGCTGTCACTGGGCTTCAGCGCTATTTTCGCACCGATATCCCCGGCTTATGGCATGAGACGCTTGATCGCCGAGGGGAACGTGTCTTAGCCCCCGCGAGGGCTTCAAGTTTCTACCATATTGTCTGCGCGATCCGCGAATTAGATGGGTTCGTAAACAGCTATGTCTGACAGGAAACCGGCAGTCTTTCTCGACCGAGATGGAGTCATCAATGTCGATACCGGCTATATCGGGAACCCGTGTGATTTCGTACTGATCGATGGAGCAGCGCAAGCAATTGCGCTGCTGAACCGCAGGGGTTACTTGGTCTTCGTAGTGACAAACCAATCGGGGATCGGTCAGGGATTTTATTCAGAGAACGATTTCGAGGGCGTCACGCGCCACATGAATAGACTACTTGCTGATGAAGGTGCTCACATCACGGACATTCGGCATTGCCCTTTTCATCCCGAAGCTGCACTTGAGCGGTATCGTGCCGACCATCCGTGGCGCAAACCTGCTCCCGGAATGATCCTCGATCTGTTGGAAAACTGGCAGGTTGATTTGGATTCGAGCTTTCTGATAGGTGACTCGGAACGAGATCTGGACGCCGCCGGTGCCGTCGGCTTGGACGCGTATCTATTCCAAGGTGGAAACTTGATGTCGTTTCTGAGTGGAATCAAGCCAGAATTGGTGGTGCCTGCCTGATGCATTTCGGGATCTTTCAGAACTGGGGTCTCGGCGACCTGATCATGACGACTCCGGTTATCGCCGAGTTCAGGAGGTTGTATCCGGACGCGCGTCTGACGCTCGTGGTGAAAGCCGGGGCCCAGGCCAACTTGCTGAAAGAGTCGCCGCTCATAGATCAGATCCTCGTCATGCCGGCGAGGTCGGATCGGACTGCCATGATTCGGTTCTTCCTCGCTCTGCGGAAGGAAAAGTTGGATGTTGCCTTTATCGGGACTCGGATCTCGGCGTTGCTTCCGTGTCTGTTGAAGGGGTTGTCCGGGGTGCCCGTCGTTGTCGGCGACGGACAGCGGGCGAGGTTTGTCTACAACGTCAGAAATAGCATCGATCCCCAGGTCCATCGGGTCGACCGCATGCTCGCAACTTTCTCGATGTGGAGCGGTGAGGCGACCACCAGGCCCAGTTTCCCGCTTCCATTCAGCGAGGTTGCGCTTGCCGAAGTGCGATCCGACCTCAAGGACAAGGGATTAGAACCGGGCAGATTCGTCATCATCCACCCCGGTTCTTCGGTAACAGCGGGCACCGAGAAACGCATTCCGGTCGAAGTTGCTCGCAGGATTGCGGCAGAACTCACCATGCGGCGTCCGGAATTGACCGTCGCGTACATCTTCGGGCCTGACGAGATTGACCTGATGGACAGCTTCGACGACTTGAGCCGGAGCGAAACGAACATCTCCGGGTACTCCCTGCCATCAACGATCGCGGCGATCACTCAGGCTGCAGGGTTGATTGGTACGGACTCAAGCCTGGGGCACATCGCCGCTTCCTTCGGGATCCCGACCGTCACATTGTGCGGTCCGACGATTGCGACAGAAACCTCGCCGTACGGCGAGAAGGCCACGGTGATCACCCGCCTCGAGGCCATGGACTGCCAGCCTTGTTGGGGTACGCCCCTGTACGGTCAATGCCCATACGACGTCCGCTGCATGAAGGAACTGCCGGAACTGGATGTCGTCTCGATCGCGGCCGGCTGGTAGGTCCCGAGAGTCGCCGTGCGGACACCCACGGTCTATCAAGGCTTGGTGTGCAAAGGACTCAGCGTTTGGTTATGACCGCGGAACCGCTCTTGTCAGGCATGGGAAGAGGCATCTCGGGCTTATCGGCGAAGAAGTCATCGACTGCCTTTCGCGCGCCTGGCCATGCGTTGTAGTCATGCACTACGAACAGCGCGTTCGGGCTCATGCGCTCATAAAAATACGTCAGACCCGCAAATGTCGGTTCGTACAGGTCGGCATCCAGGTGTACGAACGCGAACCTACGGTCATCAAATCCGGCCGGTATCGAGTCAGGGAAGTAGCCCTGATGGAATTTGACGTTGTCATTGGTGCTACCGATGGCGGCGCGAACCTTTTCCAACGATGTGTCTGAGAAATGAGAGCCGACAATCGTGTAGTCCGTGTTGCCCTTTTCAGCCACTACGCTCCTGTCGGTGAATCCCTCGAAGGTGTCGAACAGATGGAGCTCCCGTTCAGGCACGTAGTGATGAATGAGCCGCGCGGTGCTTCCCTGGTACACGCCGATCTCGGCGAAATCGCCCGGTATCTCGCCGGTGACTATTGTGCGGAGAAACAAGATCAGCATGTCCCGCCTGGTGTTGTCCCACGGCTCGAGATTGAAGATCTGACGCTCGCCGCTGTTGGTTCCTGAGGGGAAGAAGCCACCGTTACTGTCGGTGAAATCTTGGATATGCCAACGTGATTTGGGGTGGATGTCCATTTGGCCCTGAAGATAGAACGGTGCATCCTGAAAGGGCGCGCATAGCGGCTGTTGGATCATCTTTCGTGCGATGGGCAGGTATCGCGCGGGGTCTTTCAGAACCTTGCTGATAGGGGTTCTCATTTGTCCTCTTCAAGTCACTGTCGGCGGGTCTTGGGGCGAAACCGGTGAATCTGTGTGAAGGAAATCGGGAATCTGTGCAGTCGAGTAAACCGGTGGATCACAGACGGGACTGCAGAGGTCTCGGTTGACGCCCTGCAGAATCGCGCCAATTGCCGGGTCGCAGCCGTCGTCGACCTGCGCTCTGGCGACATCAAATACTTCGTATCGTCCGTTATTGACGCAACGATAGGCCAGGGCACAGCCGACTGCAATGCGTTAGGCCGTTTACATCCGAATCCGGCAAGGGGCAGGTCGCAGTCCACCACGCTCGCGCCGGCATCACGCAATTCATAGCACTAGAAGCGATTTGGGCGCGATCGGGCCGTAGCTCGGACTCATCTCAGCCGGCGTCGACGTCGCATACCCGCAGGGCGAAACTTGCGGTTCATCTATGCACGGACACGGATTACTCGGGCGGGCACACCGACGGCTACAGCGAAAGGCGGGATGTCACTGCGAACCACACAGTTGGCTCCCAGCACGGCCCCATCTCCGATGGTGGCGCCACGTAGGACGGCTACGCCGCGGCCGATCCACACATCACTACCGATCTGCACAGGTTGCGAGCTGATCGGTTGATCTCGTATCAGCCCGTCTCTGCCCAGCCCGTGATCAGAATCCCGGATGGACGAGCACTCTGCGACTTGAGTCTGTCTTCCTACCGAAATGTGATTACTCGTGGCAATGACGGTGTGATGCATCAACTTGACTCCATCAGCGAGAGTCAGGCGCGATCCGGTCGGCGCGTCGATTACCGCTCCTATGCCGATGTAAACGTCATCGCCGATGCAGATACCGCGATGTGGGGGCCAACGTAGGCGGGCGCCGGAGTCGATCTCGAGACGCTTCCCGACCGTTCCGCCCCACACGGAGATCCAAGCGCGCCAAAGTAAACCAACCATCCGTCGCCGGGCCTTCGTGGCCGCTCGTGCTGCTCTGTCGACCGATCGTATGTTCAAATTCAACCCTCGTGTCGGCTGACGTCCGTGTTATGGCACGTAGCACCGTAGTCGTGCAAGCCCGAAAATCGGCTGATTCAAGCGAAGGCCCAGATAAGGGGCGTGGGTGCCCGGCGCCGGACCGATAAAAGCGAGGAGGCGGCACCGATACGGTCGGACGGTAGCGCACGCATACGGCTTGTGCAACGCCGCGGTTGAATCCGAAGGTATGGCGTCAACTCTCCCGGTTCGGGATTGGTCAGATCCGGTCATGCGTACGGCGGGCCCGCGTAGGCCTGGATGATGAATAGCGCGAAATTGGTGTGAACAGCTCAGGGTTGGTCGGGAATTACGTGCTCGGCAACGTAAGCTCCCGCCAGGACACCTTGAACCGTGATCTGTCGAAATTCTTCGTATAACGCAGAGCAGGGGTAGCTAACGCAGTATGCGCAAATACGTCATCCCGATTACGACGCGCTACGCATCGGTCTTGGTTCAATTCGCAGTAGTTGCTGTCGTGACGCACGCGCTGACACAGGGCGACGCAGGTCGGTATTTCGTCGTCATGGGCTTGGTCCTCGCCACGTATTTTGTTGCAGGGTGCGGCCTCCCGGATGGCATCGTGCGGTTCGCGCCAGCGCTTGCCGCAACTGACCTTGTCGCTCAAGCTGATTCATTGCTGAGGAGGGGGTTCAGATTCTCGATCGCGACCGTGCCGTTCGGAGCGGTAGTAGGCGGCTTTATCGTGGCCCTCTACGTCGGATTCAACTACTCTGCCCTCCTTGCCGCGCTGTGGTGGGCAAGTTACGGAACGATCTTCGTCTCAGCGCAGATGGTTGTGGCGGCAGGCAAGAGCGAGCTGGGCACCGCGATGTTTTATTCGGCCGCCAATACTGGTCAACTGGTTCTCACGGTTCCGGCTATTGTGCTCGGGCATCTCGACGACCTGGTCACGGTGCTTGCCGCCACGGTGGCGGGGACCTCGGTATCAGCCGCTGTGTGTCTCGTTATCGCGATCCGCAACTGTGATCGATCGAGCGGCGGACATCAACCGCTCACCGAGGCGTGGCGACAGGGCGCCGTCATAGCCGCCGGTCGAGTGATCCAGTCGTGTTTCCTGTGGTCCCCGGTATGGGTCGTGGGAATCGCGTTAGGCCCGTCAGATGCGGCGCTGGTGGGACTTGCTTCACGACTTGTGTCATCGGTGGCAGCGGTCCTTGCTGCGGTCCGCTTCTCCATCCGGCCCCGACTGGCGCGTGATGCCGCTCAAGGGAACTGGCTAGCGATACAACGGCATTCGTCGCAGATCGCGTTCTACACCACTGCACTGGCAGTCTTCGCGATGTTGGTCTCGGCGACAGTGGGGGACGAACTCATCGCCCTGGTTTTCGGATCTGAGTATCGCGGAGCGGCTCTGGTGGTAACGCTGATGTTGATCGGCACCGTGGGTGAGAGCTTCGGCGGTCCTGTGGACGAAGTGCTCAAGATGGCGGGTTATGCCAGGGTCGTCGTCGGTGTGCAGGTTGTCGTGATGACTGCGGGCTTTGGCTTACAGGTCGCGGCGGCTCGATCATGGGGCGTCACAGGACTGGTGACGGTGTACGGACTGATGTTCGTGACTATGTACCTCGTGTTGATCGGCTATATGTGGAAGCTACGTAGGATATTGATCGTGCCGAGGTTCATCGGACGCGATAATTCTTGATTCTTCAAGTTTCGTGGTGCGCATTTCACTGTTACTTTTCCGTACTTCCTCGCTGTCACCAGCGAGGATTATTTCTGGGCATTAGCGGAAACATTCTGTAAAGCGTTGTTGCAGGGGCGTTGAAGACCTGAAAGCTCTACGATCACGCTTGTGACCGAATCCGGAACGGCACCAAGCGATGATCCGGCTGGGCCGAAGATATCTCGCCGGAGTTCCGGTGCCGTCGTTCATCGGCGCCTGGACCTCCAGGGAATGCGCGCGGTGGCGGTGCTATCGGTTTTCGCGGACCACCTATTCGGTTGGCCCTCAGGTGGATTCGTTGGTGTTGATGTGTTCTTCGTCCTCAGTGGCTTCTTTATAACCGGACTGCTGGTGAGGGAGAGGACCACACACCGGACGCTGTCCTTCGAACGCTTCTACGTTCGACGAGTAAAGCGGATCCTCCCGTCCGCCTTGCTCGTGCTCACGGTGACCGCCATTGCTTCCTGGCTGCTGCTTACTGCCAGTCGGGCGAAAGAGACACTCGTAGATGCTCTCTACGCAGCGCTGTTCGCCGCGAATATTCGATTTGAGGTCGTTGGCGCAGACTATTTTCAACAGGACCAGCCACCGTCCCCGGTGCAGCATTACTGGTCGTTGTCTATCGAGGAACAGTTCTATTTTGTGTGGCCGGCGGTCCTCGTAGCACTCTTCGCCCTTACCCGTCGACTTCGTCGGCGTGGGAAGAAGTCGGCGCGCCAATGGACGCTGTTCTGCGCAATGGCGCTGGTAGTCGCCGTGTCGTTCGGATGGTCGCTGTTCCTATCGGCGAGCGACCCGAATGCCGCGTACTTCTCGACTTTCACACGGGTGTGGGAACTGGGAGTGGGCGCACTCGTGGCGATCGCTGGATCGTGGCTCGTCCGCATTCCGACCGTGATCCGTCCATGGCTGGCGTATCTCGGTGTAGCCGGGGTCATCATATCTCTGCTCGTCATCGATTCTACTGTCCAGTTTCCAGCACCATGGGCGGCACTTCCGGTCCTGTCGACGGCGCTCGTCGTCGCGTCGTTCCACGGCGCAGAGGTGCGCGGGATGTTTCCTTTGACGAACCCGGTGGCTCGGTACGTCGGAGATATCAGCTACACCCTCTACCTGTGGCACTGGCCGGTGATCATTCTGATGCTGGCCGTACTCCCGAGAGGCCCGTTGTTCTACTGCGTCGCAATCGTTCTGGCGAGTGGACTGACGGTCATCACGTACCAGTTTTACGAGAATCCGATCCGGAAATCGAGGTGGCTGCTTGCCACCTCGGAATCACCGCGGCGGCAAAGGATACCGACGCTTCCTCCATCGGGGTGGGCATATGTCGGCGCGTTGATGGCAGCGGCGATCGTGTTGACGATCCTGGGCATCAGATTCGAGGACAAGCTAGCTGAGGCGCCACGGGACGACGATCACGTTGTTGCCGATCTTTCTGCACCCGCGCCAGATCCGTGCTTTGGTGCTCCCGCGATGCTGACTCCGGGTTGCGTCATGCGAGACCCAGGCATTCCACTGCAGCCGAGTATCGAGAAGTTTGCCGATGACGACGACAAACAGATCCGAAGCAAATGCTGGCGCAACAAGGGTGAGCCAGTGAAGCCCTGCACAATCGGCTACATGGGCGCCGACTCCACTCGCATTGCGTTTGTGGGCGACTCACATGCTGCAGCATTGCTCCCAGCTCTGCGCCCGTACTTGGTGGCCAACAAGTGGCAGCTCACCACGTACATCGGATTCGGGTGCCAGTGGCGCAACCCGCCGCCGGAGAATGGCTGCCCCGCTGAGGAAATTGCTTCGGCACTCCTCGCACGGCCGTTCGATCTAGTTGTCACTACTTCACTACGCAAGTGGGGTGGCGAGCCTGCCGAATTCGAACGGGCATGGGCGCCTGTCGCCGCCGCGGGAACTCGCCTCGCTGTCATCGCAGACAATCCCGCGGTTGGCGCGGACTCCATCGAGTGCTTGACGCGGGTCAGTCTCAATGAGGATCGAACGGGCGGCTGTGGCACACCGAAGTCGGAAGCTCTTGCGTTGCGTGATCCGTTGATCGCAGCGGTTCCCAGCATCCCAGGGGCCACGCTCATCGATCTCAGCCGGTACTACTGCACGACTGATCGGTGTCCCATGGTCATCGGGAACGTCATCGTCTATCGAGATTCCGGCGGCCACCTCACGGCGACATTTGCCAAGACACTGGCGCCCGCCGTACTGGAGGGAATACGCGGCGCGTTAGGCCCGACGGGCCCGGCCCCTCGGTAGCCCCGTAACCGTGGCCGCTGGCCAGCCCGATCAATGACTGTGAATCGCAACAGGTGCGAAAAGTTGAGGTATCAAACGGTCCGAACGCCAGCTACGGTGCAGGCGTGTCGGTGAGTTCCTGTTCGATGATCGGCTTGAGCTTCGCCGCGATGTATTCATGGCCTGCGTCCGTCGGATGAACACCGTCCTTTCCGATCAGTTCAGGATTATCGACGAACCAGCGATCTTCGAGGGGGTCGATGAATTTTGCACCCAACGACGCTGCCCGATCGCGAAGAATATCGCGAGATCGCCGAATGTAGTCGGGTGGGTCGGCATTCGCCCATGAAGGGCCGACGACAATGAAGCGCGCCATCGGAGCGGCTTCCTCGGCGTTGCGCAGCGTGTCGCAGGTAGCGTGCGCTAGCTCTCCAGGTGTTGCCTTCGAGTCATTTATCGACCCAAAGAACACGACGAGTCGGTCTTCTTTCTTCACCCTTTTCGCGATCTTGTCGAAGAACACGCCACCACCATGTCCGATATTGACGTAGCCGGATGCTCCCTCGGCGCCCACATCGGTCACGAGATTCATTCCTTGGGCATTTAGCTGTGTGGTGATGAGCCTCGGCCAGCCCTTGTCGCCCCTGCCGCCTTGCGGGCTTCCACTGGTGAAGGAGTCACCGATGACGGCCATCCGCAACGAGGTTGTCCCAGATGTCCCCGGCTGCGCTGTCGATCGCATAGCTGGCATACAGGTATACGGCTGATAGTCCGCTGCGGTTCTCGGAGTCGTCGCGCTGCACGCAGTCAGCCCTGTCAGAATCACCGCAGTCAGTGACGCATACCAACGCATGAAGCAAGCGTAGGGGACGACGCCGGTCGGGGGCACCCAGAGGGACAGAGCTTTGCCTATGAAATCGCGGGTAATTTCAGTTCAGGCCGCAGCGATTGTGCTGCAAAGAGATCAGCGGCCGCTCTGTTGTGCGCGAGCCAGTGCAGTGCTTTCGACCTCGGCCCAGATTGGATCTTCGAAGATGCGGTGACCGACATACCGTGCGCCAGCGCGCGTCAAATGTACGCGGTCCTCAGAAAGGATCAATCCGTGTTCGTCGAAGATGGGCATCGTGTGCCCATCTGAGGTCAGGCGATCCAACTGCGAAACGTAGAGGTTCGTAGGACTGAGGCTGCGAGCGTACGCATCCGCGTCCAACACGTTCTGGGTCACCTGTACCCGCGCTGTGGAACGCTGATCGAGCGGTACTCGCGATACTGGGTTGATGTTCACCCCGAAGTCGCGGGGACCCAAGAAGACCAGTTTCCCCTTTAGTTCTTGCCGCTCGGACAAGGCGTGCCCGTCGCAAATCGGGCCCTTTATCCGGTGCAAATACACGTCCACGACCAGCGTGGCGTCTGCGACAAGGCCTTTGTAGGTATCGTTTGCTTGATCGAGGTCACAGAGGCTGAAGTCATCCCGATACACGATCGCGTACTCGGAGAACTTATTGTCTGCCTGCATCGCATTGATGAAGTCGCGGCCCTGGCTATTACCCAGAATCAACAGATTCTTCTTGGAGTTCGAGGGGAAGGTGTTCGTCTTGTACCTGAAGTTTGCGTCGTTATAGCTTTTGTAGGTACCTGGAGCTTCGGCTCCTGCTGGTAGTGGTAAACGTGAAGGAATGCCGCCGAGTTTGTATATCGCCCCACCGCTTGCCACAAGTACCGCTGCAACTGGAACAAGAATTACCGCAACCGTTCGGAAAGACATCTTCTTTCGGTTTCGGAATGGTACTTCGACGTAGCGCCATGACAGCCAAGACAAAGCAAGCGTGACGGGAATGAGGGCCGCGTACTCCCATACCACGGGCTGGCTCGGACTGATGACCCTCAAATAGGCGAACAGCGGTTGATGCCAAAGGTAGGCGCTATAGCTGATCAGGCCGATCCACCGCATGGGCCAGAGTGTCAGGATGGTGTGGGCAATGCCGTTCCGGCAGAACACGAGCACAAGTGCCGTCCCTACTACAGGGATCAATACGATGGCAGAGGGCGTGGCGGTTTCGGACGGTACGAGCACGACGGACGCGACGGTCGCAAAAAGCCCCAGTAGCGCCAACCTGCGCGACGAGGGAACTTCGGGCCTACTTCGCGCGTATATGGCCGCCAGACCGCCGATCCCCAACTCCCATGCGCGTGTAGGCAGCAGGTAGAAATTGGCTGCAGGATAGCGCGGTAGCGCCCAAAGGCAGGCGATGAAGCTGATAACGCAAATCAACCCAATCGCCCACGCCGGATGACGTTTGGAATAGCGATACGCCAGTAGCATTACAAATGGAGCAAAGAGATAATACTGCTCCTCCACCCCTAAGCTCCAGGTATGGAGCAGCGGTTTGAAGGCTGACTCCATTTCCCAGTAGCTTGTGGTGACGGTCAGCAGTATGTTGTTGGCCGAAAGTGTCGTGGCTACGACACTTTCGGCCAAGTTCTCGTAGGCATCCGCACTCATGAAGAACCAACCCGGAATCAGACACAGGCCTGTCACGAGAAATACCGCTGGAAGAATTCTTCGTATACGTCGCTCGTAGAAATCGCGGATCGAGAAGTTTCCGCGATCCAGGTTGTCGAGAATTAGCCCCGAGATCAGGAAACCGCTAATGACGAAGAAGATATCGACCCCGAGAAAGCCGCCGGGGAAACCGGGGATCTCGCCGTGGCACAAAATAACGGACATGACCGCAATCGCGCGCAGCCCATCGATCTCTGGTCTGTACGTCGCGATCTTGCTAGCCATCAGAAACCTTTCGCAACCCAGGGGAGTCGCGCAGCGTAGGATATGGCCGCCGCCATGGCCCGTTCTCATGCTGGCGTCGCAGACGCGTGAGTGAATTTGTATTCATTGCCAGGCACCATGCTGTTACCGACGGCGCCGCGATGTCTTCGACTGCTGTTGGGCAGTGCCGATGATTGCGCCGGCGTCGCGCGAAGTCACACGCGGATCGGACGACGTCTACAGCCTTCCGGATTATCAGGAAAAGATGTCCTATTCGCCCGTGGTGTCGCGGAGAGGGATGTGGGTGATTCTGTACGGTTCCGGCTTCGCGATAGAAGGCCGGCCGTATAGGAATCGCACGGGGCCGATAATACGATAGATCCCCCATACTTCGCGCATGAACGTCGCAGCAGTTCGGTCATGAGTGGACCGGCTCCACGTCCCGCAGCCTGATCGGAACTCGGTTGCCGATCGCGAATCGAGCACGGTCCCGATAATCTAGCATCACATCGGACTACATTCTGAGGCAACGGAATTGGAGACCAACTGCGAGGTGGGATGGGATCGCGTCATTTGCCTCGAAACCTTAGATCCTGGCTGCGGCACGATGAGTGTTCGCGAAGAACGTCGAAGTCGATTGATTCTGTTCGTCCAGGCGGCAACCTCTTGCACTCCAGCCGCAAATTCCATGTAGGTTGCATTCATCATTCGAAACTGAGGGGACAGGCTGTGCGCCAGGCGCTCCCACTGTGCGTAGTTGCAATGATTCTCACAGGCTGTGTGCAGAAGCCGCCCGAGTACATCGCACGATGTCCGCCGCCGCCCGTGGTGATGTCGCGCACGGGCACACCCGTCGCCGTTCTCGGCGACTCATACACGACGGGTTCGGGTATGGGAGGTCGCGGTTCGCATAGTTGGCCTGTGCTGGCAGTAGATCAATTGCACCGTCAAGGAATCGCGATTGATCTGGCAATCGGAGCTGTGGGGGCAACGGGTTACGTGAAGGCGAATTCAAAGGGGACTGTATTCGCTGACCAGATCGAGAGGTCGGTTGCGACCAACGACCACCTCGTGGTGCTTTTTGGATCCATCAATGACCGCGGAGTACCCGTCGAACAACTGTCTAGTGCTGTCCAGTGCGTATTGGCGAACACGAAATCCGCTGCGCCGGAGGCCAAGCTATTAGTCATTGGGCCTCCGTGGGCGACCGGCGATCCACCTGCCAACATCTTGGGAGTGCGGGACGTAGTCCGGTCGCAGGCTGTTGCGGCGGGCGCGACCTTTGTTGACCCGATCGCGGAAGCTTGGTTTGCCGATCATCCCGAACTGATCGGCTCGGACCATGTGCATCCCAACGATGCGGGCCACCAATATCTGGCCGATAAGATCGCCCCATTGATAGCGCTGCAGCTGGTACCGCCCAGCCCTTGAAAGTTACTCTGCAAGAGGCCCATTGGGCGGGGCCTTCCAGGCGGATTCTCCGATCTTCGATCTGTCAGCAAATTTCGACGACGGTCGTCACGCCATTGTGACGAGGTTCGACGACGACAAGGGTTGCGGCCACCTTCCCCATGGGACCGGTCGGGAACGTCGACGATTCCTCCGTTCGAGACACCCTGCCGCCGTCTGTCGTAAGTCGAACGACAATGTCGTCAGGGTGTGTGACCCGCAGTTCGGTCGGCGAAATGTGTTCTACGGTCCAGGGATCTGGGATGAGAAACGAAGTCGAGGGTCCGTTCACGACATCACCAGCCCATTGGTCGATGATGGACAGGCGACCGCTTTGCTCGACGGTCACGTGACGCGTGACGGTCACGCCCCACGGAGCGTAGCCGTCACACTCGCCGGTTACTGTCAACGCGTTGGGGATAGCTGTTTCGGCTTCTCGAAACCAGGCGGTGCCTCTTCTGCCCACCCGCCAAGTCCCGAAGAAGTCCGCCGGTTCGCATCCGGTGAGAGTCGGGCCGTTATGGGAAGCGGCCGAGCGTGTCCAGTGCCGTTCTTGCCCCGCGGAGGTTGAGGCTACGCCGGGATCGACGATGAAGCGTTGGCCGGCCAGGCTGACTTCGACAGATAGGAAGTCGGCGTGCCCGTGCCCGATCACGGCATCCGGGCCCATGGGGCCGGCATCCATGATGACGACCGTATTCGCCTGAGAGAGTCGAGCGTAGCCACCAACCGCCATGACTACGGATGGTGGTGTGTCCTGTGGTCTGAAGCCGATCGTTGATGGCGCAGGAGCCTCAGCTATTGCTGCATCGTTGAAAAGCGCGATCTCGCCGTCTGGATGTACGAGCGCGGCCAGCGCTGTTCGCATGCGCAGTTGCACATCCAAGAGTCGTGTGTGTTCGGGCACGTCGGTCGAGCTCATCGATCGGATGGAATCGGCGAGTATGAGCATGTTGAGGTGGTACGACGGCGATCGCTCTGCCCACACGCCGTCGCTCAGGACACTGCGCTCAAACGTTCCGACCAATGCAGCGAGCGATTTGCGGGCGGCATCAGCGTCTCGTTGAACCAACAATCCGAGAAGTAGACCTGCCTCGGTCGTGGCTGCATGGTTGTAGCCCAAGTACCGCTCGACCACCAACCTGAGCATCTCAGTGGCTCGCCAGATGTGGGCACCGATCGTGGCGAGGTCAGAGTTGTGGCCTGCCAAAGCCGAGTGGGCCAGTCCCAGGCCGGTTGTCAGTCCCAAGACGCGGGAAGCGATCGCGATCGGCGACCACTGAAATAGTCGAAGCTGGGAGTTGTCCGCCGACAATTGTGCGTCGAGTGTGCGGACCAGCGATGCCGCCGTCGGTATACCTCGATCGGGGTCCTCCGCGATGAGCGGGATGGCGAAAAAGAAGAAGGCAAGGTCATGATGCCAGCGGCCGAACTGAGCCCCGGGAAGCGCCGCGCCATCCCAGCGCACGGCGGCGGGATGGCCAAAGGAGTGCGAGACGCCGTTCGATACGAACTCGCCATCGTGCAACTTGTGGCAATCATCTTTGAATTTGTCGCCATAGGCGCGAAACACCTTGGCAAACGCTGTCACCTCGGGCTGATTGAATGCCTGGATCCAGTCGAAATCAGCTGGCGGACAGGATTTTGCAGCTCGTGGAAGCAAAAGGCGGCTCGTCGCAGTCTGTTTGACTTTGCCAATCAGCAGTCTCGGCGGTAGGTGGCGAACGTATTGATAGAGGGCCGGTGCGGATGGAGCATTCACCGATGCCTCCCTGGATGTTGAGGAAATGAACGCACCGCGGTCCATCGAGTGCACACAAGTCATCTGGACACTTCGGTCCCGACCTCTCTTCGAACTGCGAACGGACAGTAGCAGAGCGATTGGACAATCGCTGATCGCTGGCGAGGGCGACCATGTGGTCCTTCCCACGAGATTCTCGGCGATCGAAGACAGGCCTCACCGTCGACCGAGACTTCGCAATTTTGACCGGGTGGCGCACCTTGTCCACAAAGGTGCAAGGTTGTAGCGGGAAGTGCATCGTTAAGTCAGCGGATTCAGGGTGAAGTGGGCGATAGTGGACACCAGCCACAGGGCGCAGCACAAAACACAAAATTATCCTGGTTCAGGCGACGAGACAGCGGACGATCGGAGGTCGATGGACGCCCGTTGGCATGGAACAATTTCAGGACAGGAGCGCGGTCACTCACGGAGGGCCGGCGGGGTGGGAAGCTTGCGAGACACCACGGAGAGTTTCTTGAAAGGCGATCGCCGCACGGACTTTCGGGTCCTGGTGGTACCGCTTCTCATCGTGCTTCTGGCGTATCCCGCTCTCATGGTGTACTCACCGTTTCGTCAGGCAGACAAGATTCTGCTGGTCGCGGCGGCACTCGCGGCACCGTTGATTCTCAGCCGATTGAATCGAGTGCCGTGGCCGACTGCTTGGCTTGTCGTGCTGATTGCAGCCTATGCGGTGAGCAACCGGTTCGAAGACGATACGTCCCAAGGTTTCAAGCACACGATCATCCTCGTGTGTATGGCCGTCACATTCCTGGCGTTCGCGACATACGGTGCCGAACTGTTGAGTTCCGGTTGGGGACGGCTCATCACAGGCGTGGTGGTGATTGCCGATGTCGTTGCCATCGTCAACGGTGGCTTTCCGAAGAACGCGACAGGCGGCGCCTTGATCTATGTGGTGGGCGTTGCCTGCATCGCTTACGCGTATGTCAAGAAATCCAGTGGCTGGGTACCTGCCGTGTTCTTGACGGCAGCCGCCGTTGCGATCTCGATCGCCTACGATTTCCGCTTTCTCTTGGTCTGCTCTGTTGTGTTCATCGGGGCTTTCGTAGGTGCCAAGAGGTTGAGCTTCAAGCTGTACCGACTCGCCGGCGCAGTTGTCGCGACGTTGATGGTCTTCATCGTCATATGGTTCTTCTTCAGTGTCAGCAGTGAGCGAGGGCTGAGCTGGGAAATCGGGCAGACGATCAAAGAGATATCTGGGCACCGTGCGAACTCGGGGCGGGACCAGTTGTGGCCGTACATCATCTACACGATGCAGAAAGATTCGGTCTTGGGTCTCGGCGCTGGTACTCTTCCGCGGGACTTTATGAACACCACCCTCTCGGCGCACAGCTACTACATCCAGTTATATCTCCAACTCGGAGTGGTCGGATTGGTGGTCCTGGCCTGTTTCTTACTGGCGCTTTGGAGCATGCTGGCACGCGCGCAATCGCCGGCCGGCAAGTTGGGTTCGGCGTTGTTCCTGATGTTTTGCGTTCATAACGCAACCGAAGTGATCATGTTCCAGAACAATGCCCTTGTCGGTGTGCCTGCATGGTGCGCAATTGGGCTTGCCGTGGCGCTGGAGCTAAAGAGTTCAACGCGAAATCCCGACGCTACACCGCTGCAATCAGTCAAGTCACAATCAGCAGGTGAGAAGAAGCTGAATTGGAGCGAAGGGTTGGAGAACCGCCCCACATCGAGCGCACTCCGGTCGCCACGGTGAATGTGGACATTCCGAGCCGCCGGCCAGTGTGGCTGGCGTAGTGGCGAATCCACGTTAGACTCCGCCATAACGTACAACGGCGTATGAAGTTCGCGTTGGAATAAGGCGTCCGGAACGGGGTATTGGCATTATGGCGCTTTTTCCTCAAAGGCTGTCGCGCGCGATGTCGAGAGCTTCCTGGACGGATGGGAGCCGCGGGACCCCTATGGAAAATAATCCGCTTGCACGCTTCGGTTACGTATACGGTCTAGATGGATTGCGCCTGCTTGCAGTATCGGTCGTCGTCGTTCGGCATTTCAACATCGTGCAAGCAGTGCCCGGCGGTTTCGGCGTCTCCATCTTCTTCTTCATCAGCGGATTTCTCATCAGCAGGTTGCTGCTTGCCGAGGAGCAACGGTACCAGCGCCCGATCGCGTTGAAGGCCTTCTATATTCGCCGGTTCATCAGGCTCTTGCCACCGTTGATGCTGATGGGCATAGTCTGTGTTCCTATTCTGTACGCCTTGGAACCGGGCCGATTCTCCGTTCTGCAGGTGCTCTTGTCTTTCACCTACTTCGGAAACTTGCTGGGGATTGGGCAAATTCTGTGGGGCTGGCCCTCTGGTTATGAAGCGTTGGGCCCGTTGTGGAGTCTCGCGGTCGAAGAACATTTCTACCTGTTACTTCCCTTTGCTCTGCTGCTGTTCAAAGGTGCTCGTGCGAGGGTGTTTGTGGTCGCGGCGACTGTTCTCATGCCGCTCGTTCTCCGCGTGTGGGTCTTCTACGTCGAGAATCCAGTTGTAGCGGACCGGATCAACTACAATTTCACGTTCACGCGTATCGACGCGATTGCATGGGGTGTGCTCCTCACATTGATGCTGGAGCAAAAGAGAATTCGACCACCTGGCAAGCCGTGGATGGGGCACCTTCTGGTATGGGGGGGCGGGTGCTTGATGGTGCTGAGCATGGTTCACTGGACCGAATCGTACGAAATTGCGTGGAAGTACACGTTTCAAAGTATTGCAATTGGCATTTTCGTGGCAGGCGTGCTGTTTGCGGCCAATTACTCGTGGCTTCGTGCTTTGCTCGAAAAAAAGGCAGTGGTCCATCTGGGTAGAATTAGTTATGAATTATATTTGTGGCATCTGCCAATTTATACCATCGCCATCGCGCTCATCCCGAGTGGCAATGTGGCACTCATCGTGGCCCTGATTTCAACAGTCTTGGTTTCAGACGTGGCTTATCGACTGACTACCAAGCGGCTCAGCGGCGTACGGAAACGCTTCGGTGGTCACCCGACGGACTAGCGGGCCGGTCAATTCACATCGGGTACAGCCAAAGGACTGGCTATCCGGCGTGACAGGTCACCTGTACCCCATTCGGGGTTGGCGATGTACACCACGTCCGTCGTCATTTGGTTCGTCGTGTACAAACCCCAATGCGGATAGCCCAAGATGGAGCGGCCGGACCCATCGTGCAGATCGGCGAAATAGCCGATCGGTGTATCGACGTCGACGACCTGACTGCCGTTGATCCACACGTTCAGGTGCCCGACTTCCCCAAAACTGGCCTGAATCGTGACATACGTCCGTTCTCCCGGTCTGGGGAGGACAGTCGAGTACTGCGCGACGGGGACGCCGTCTTCGGGAGGCCGCCGTCCCGTTGCAGTGTTCCCGTACAGCAGTGCTGAGGAACACGTGTACAGCTTGAGTTCGTTACCCGCGACATCGAGAAAGATCACCGGCGACCTGCCGATCTCGGCGTCGGAACTGTGCCACTGGTGGACAATCGCATTGCGCGAGGTCGACAAGCCTGGTGTTTCGCCCAATATGAGGCAGAAGGAAGCCCACATCGTTCCAGCTCCGGCACCGTCTTTTTGGTTCGAAACGATCTCGCTGCGGCGGTTCCCGTTCCTAGAGTCGTATGGCCCCGCAAAGTCATTGCCTTGGACCTCGAAACGAAAGAGGCCGGGACTCGGCATCGTCAGTGAAGAGGGCCTGCCTGCGTGCCGAACCAACTTGTCGTCGACCAGGAACACGAATTGCGATGCGTCTGCCGAGGCGTATTCCGTGTCGGCGACATCGGCACCGGCCCAGGTCGACAGCAGACCTGTCGAATCTGTGCCGTTGACGTCATTGAGGGCGGTCTGGGGCAGGGCGTAGGTACCGTTCGCCAAGAGCCGGGGAAGAAGACACCCGCTGCCCCCGTCCTGGCAGCTGAGAGCACGCACGTTGATCGCCTGCATGAGGTCGCCGATAAGCATGTGCCCGGTGGGTGTATCAGCTCTGGCGCATTGTTGGTGCGCGGACAGCCAGATGGCGCCGCCGGCTGTCAGCGCGCCGACGCCCATGTGCTTGAGAAAGCTCTGACGGTTGATCACCACTGATGTAACTCGGTGAGACCCGTTTGTCATGATGCAAGGCTCCCATGCCGAGATCCGTGATGCTGCCTTAAGCTACGGCTCGTCGCGGCGATGTCGATGAACCGAGTGCTTAGTGACTATTCATTCGCTGCTACATGTCCCTCGGCTGCGAGGTCGAACGCTGGGCTTTCCCTCAATGCGGAGTAGAACTCTGCTTCGAGATCTAGCCAGTGCTTCTCCCACGTCCAATTGGCCAGCACGTACCTACGAGCAGCCGACCCCAGTTGCTCAGCGGCGGATGGGTTTTTGAGAAGATGAAGGACCGCTGACGCGAAAGCTGTTGGTTCGTCTGCGATTACGAGCGCGTCATCGGGCGCCATGATTCCCTCGTTGGCCACTGAGGAGGCCACGATGGCTTTGTTGCACGCCATGTACTCGATGAGTTTGTTCTGCATGCCGCCGGCCGCAATCATTGGATTGACGCAGACTTGAGCCGACCGGATCAAGACGCCGACATCAGGGACGGTGCCGGTAACCCAGATACCATCACGTCCGTCCAAATCTAGGATCGATGGTGCCGGGTCGCGGCCTTGGACCACGAACGTCGCAGTTGGCATTTCGGCTCGGATCTTGGGCCACACGTTGTCGACGAACCAATGCACGGCACCGATATTGGGCGGATAAAGCATCGAACCGGAAAAGATCACCCGGCCCGGAATGACTTCATCAGGTCGAGCTGGGACGAACTTGTCGGTGTCCGTACCGTGCGCCCCGTAGGTCCAGTTGTCGATCTCTGGTTGCCCATGGATCCGGCATTGTTCCTTCACGGCGGCCACATCGGCGGGGCCGATCAGGACAACCTTGTTGAAGTCTTTCCAGATCTTCGATTCGAAGCGACTCATCAGGAGCGTCTCGACCCGATAGACGAGCCGTTTGAACGAATTGCGTTCTTCATGTGCCATACGCTTTGTGTTGAGGGTCTGGGACAGTTGGAGCGCAAGAAATGATGCCGTGCCCTGCATCGACTTCACAGTGGCGGGAATGGCGGGAGCAGTGCGAGGGTAGTAGCAGTAGATGATGTCGTACTCGCCGTCATCGATTGCACGTTCCAGGTCTTCCTTAAGGCTTCGGTTGCGAAAGATGCTTACCTGCAAGGGAAGCAGTGACAGCACTCCGAACGCGAGGCCTGCCAGTTTCGACCGCCACGGCTGCGGATAGATCCGCACGTTCTGACAGGCATCCGCCAGCCATCTTTCCTGTTCGCCGTCCAGTTCTCCGTCCACCGCCAATGTGTAGAGATCAACAGCATGGCCCCGCTGATGCAGGAAGCTGATGAGGTGCGCCACCGTACTCTGGTCCCCGCGCATCATTGGAAAGGGAAGTCGACTGTATATCAGGGCAATTCGTAGAGGTTGCGACGTCACTGCGCATTTCATCGTGCGCGGCAGTTGTGTTTTCGGCACGGCGCCTTCCAAGTAAGGGGCTGCTTGTGATGGGACGCTAGCTCAGACGGTTGACGTCGATGACGCGGGTCGCCCGCAACTTGTACTTGTCAGCGGCGCTTCGAGTATCGACGATCAGATCCCAATCGGCATGCTCAATCGTCTCCTGATCCACCAACAAATCGCGGATGAACGGAGAGTTCGACAGCACGCCGAGGTTCTGTCCCATGAGATTCTGAGGTTTGACGTGGGGGTCGAAGATGGAGAGCTGGTACCCCGCGGTGATCAACATTCGGGCCAGATCTATGTTTGGGCTCTCACGCAGATCGTCGCTATCGTTTTTGAAAGCGATCCCAAGCAGCAATACCTTCGCACCATATTTGAGATCGCGGGTGACGAGGTCGAACAAGAAGCCCTTGTGAGCTTCGTTGGAGGTTATCAGCGAGTCGATGAGAGTGGTGGCCCCGCCCGAGATGCGCGAGATGTGCTGGAGGGCGCGGACATCTTTGGGCAAGCACGATCCGCCAAACGGACCTCCGGGGCGGAGATAGTAGGGCGAAATATTCAGTTTCGTGTCGGAAACGAAGATCTTGTGGACTTCGGCGGCACTGATGCCCAGCTGAGTGCAAACTCGTCCAATCTCGTTGGCGAACACCGTCTTCACCGCGTGGAATGTGTTGTCCACGAATTTGGTGATCTCGCTCTCGCGGTATCTCACGTAGAACACCGGAGCGTCGATGCCTTCATTGATCTTGTCCAACGCGACGCACCGGTCGCCGGTCTTGGTGCCGATGACGATCTTCGGTGGTGCGAAGAAGTCCTTCACCGCGGACGATTCTCGCAAGAACTCAGGGTTGTACACCAGTTCGATCCGCGACGCTTCGTCGAGCAGAACACTGTCGATGATCGGCTGGATGAGCTCGTCCATGGTTCCGGGGCGAATCGTCGACCGATACGCCACCGTGAGATTTCCGTCAGGGTATGCCTTGACAAGTTCGGCGAGTTGTCGGGTGACGTCGGCGATGAAGGACATGTTGTGTGAGCCGTCGGCGGCACTAGGTGTGCCAACGCAGACGATCGCCAAATCGCATGAAGCGACAGCGGGTGTGAGGGTGGTAGTGGCTGTGATCAATCCATGCTTGCGTGCCTCGGCGATCATCTCGCTGACACCGGGCTCCGTGACCGGAGACCTGCCGGCGAGCACAGCGTCGACTTTGGACGGGTTTGGATCGATTCCGATCACTTCGTGGCCTTGGCTTGCAAGACAAGCGGCGGCGGTGATGCCGACGTAGCCCAAGCCCAAGATAGCGATATGCATTGGCTATTCTCCCGTTGATGACTTGCGGGTAAGCGCCTTCGCGCTCGAGTTGCCCTGTTTAGGATCGATCGGCCGCATGCCGGTGAGGCCCATCTGCGAATGCTTTTGTGTACGTTGCGTATTCAGTTGTCGGATGGAGGTCGCGTGCGAGCCGCGACTTAGACTGGTTTGCATGGAGGACATCTGCGACCGCCCGCTATCTTGATCTTTCGCGGTATAACACCACCGCCCGGAAGGTGCGGATGATGATTTTGATGTCTAGCCAAAGCGACCAGTTCTCGATGTAGAAATTGTCGTATCGGGCGCGATCGAAGATCGAGGTATTGCCCTTGAGTCCGCTTACTTGGGCGAATCCGGTGAGGCCGACCTGGACACGGTGCCGGTAGGAGTAACGATCGACTTCGGTGGAGAACTGTTCGACGAAATGCGGTCGTTCGGGTCTCGGCCCCACCACTGTCATATCGCCACGGAAGATGTTCCACAGTTGCGGAAGCTCGTCGATCGATGTGCACCGCAGGAATCGCCCGACGGGGCCTACCCGGTTGTCAGAGGCGACGTTCCACCGTGTTTGGGACTCGGCTTCGTTCACCGGTCGCATCGAACGGAACTTCAGTAGTTCGAATTGCTTGCCGTCGCGGCCGACTCGTACTTGCCTGAAGATGACACCCGGTCCGCCTTCGATCCGGACAGCGATGGCGGCTGCTGCCAGTACCGGCGCCAGCACGAAAAGCGCAATAGTTGACACGACGATATCGAACAGTCGCTTGATCGCGCGCGTAGGTCCTTGCAGATTGGGATTGCGGATCCGCATGATGGGAATCGACCCGATCTGATCGGCTACGCCTGTCTGCGTGTGGAAGTGATGCATTCGCGGCACGATCAGCAACTCGGCTGTCAAACATTCCTTGGTTCGCACCGCTGTCATCAATGCTCGTTCTGAAAACGCGCCATCGGCGATCAGAAGGGTATCCACGCCGGACATAACTACCGCCATATCCAGATCGGCGACTCGACCTAGGCGGGGAAGGTACTGCTCGGCGGGGCAGTCGTCGCAGTCATCGACAAAACCTTCGACCTTCAGTCCATACTCGGGATGTTCGGCCAGCGTCCGAGCCAGCTCCGCAGCAGCCGGGCCGCCGCCGATTAGGACGGTGTGGTGTCTGGTGAGTCCGCGACGACGGCTCGCGGCGATGAGGCGTGTGGTGATCACCCGGCCGACCACCACGAGTGCAATCGCCTGTGCTGCCGTCTCAAGGAAGGTGAGCACGGAGATCTTTTGATGCGTGTAGAGAATCGCTGTGGACACCACGGCCGTCGCAGCCAGTAAGCGCGTCAGAATTGTCGGCAGCTCGTCGAGCACGCTGAGGTGAAGCGGTGCAGTGTATTTGGTGCCGCCGGTCAGGAGCAGAACCCCTAGAGCAGTAAGTGCCACCATTGCGTAGACCTGAGGCGGCCGCCATGCCAAGGGTGCAAGCATCATCGCGCAGTCGACGACGGGGACCACCATGTATCCCCGGATGCGGCTGAGGAACGGCCGCGCCGGCGCGGTCTTGTCGACAGCTCGAACCTCGGTGTCCGCGAACGGCTTCGTCTGCGGTGCTGCAGAGGTGATCGGGGTGGCAATGCGATCCCAGCCAGTGCGCGGAAGCTCCCCTGCGGTGGCCAGTTTCTTAACCGCAATGTCTGCCCTCGCGGCCTTTCCGGTGCCGCCAGCGCTCGTAATGGCGTCAGCTACGTCTGTCACTTAACGTGTCCGTTCGAAATTAGCAAACATTTTGGCCTCCGCAGAATCTAGGGAATGTCGACGCTAAAGCCGATATCTCGTTGACGACACCGTCAATTGGAGCAATGTTTTGAGGGGACGCATCGGATAGTGGACGTCGTTGTCTGCTATCGCCGAAGGAGTGCTACCAATCTCTGTAGAAGGTTTGCTGCATTGCAAGGGAGGCGAGATGTATGAGGTGAGACTTTCACTGGCCCCGTTCATCGTGCTGCTCCCGTCCCTTTCTGCAGTTCAGGAGGATACTAATGGTCCTCCTTGGCGTTTGCACAGTGAATTATTAACGCGTGCGCAGAAAGTTTGTAGGTAACTCGTGTCGATTGCAACAGGTTCATTAAAAGCCCAGCTCAGAGCTTATTTACCCCTGTAGTCCGAACGTACGATCTTCGTGGAGACTAGAGGGTCGCCGGCGCCTTGAATTTCATATCTTGGGTTAGTTATATGTTTGCTGGAATAGCAAATCGCGTCGAGTTGGAAAGCGCGATTGCTTCCCTTATGAACTAGATCCCGAGGTTGGCCTTAGTAGCTCGATGTCACAGATGGCCGAATACGCTTCTCGGCACTCAACCATATGCGGCAAACGACGTTTCGCTGGGCGTCGGACAGGTGTATCGCGACGTTATTCGTTGTGCTGCAGCAGTCTTGCCTGAACCCGGGCAAGTCCATGGGCGCAGCTGCCCGCCGCTGGGGCGACGGTGGGCAATGCGCTTGGCGACGAGCGGTGGCGTAACTGTTGATCTTGACTGTGGGGTTGCTGTGCGGCGGACGCGGTTGCCGTCGCTGTGATGCCGGTACGCCGGGGATCTGCATACTGCTGATATCCGGTGCACATCACGAGCGCACGACAAGTAGCGGGATCGCACTGACCCGCGGATGAGGTCCACCCCGGCACTGGGAGAACTCTGTGAACGAGGCGTAAATTTCCGCCAGAACGGCGCGCAACTCGGTGGCGAGAAGACGAAATGCGTGGTGGGTGCTTCCTAGTCAGATGCCGAGTAGGCCCGCGACGAGCAGCACTGCACCCACCACCGCAAGCAGACCCGCGACTTCCTTGCGGCGCCGCGCTCGGATCCAGTCGTTGAGCGTCGTCATCGTTGCGCTGGTCCGAGCGGGCGCCACGAGATAGGCGATCAGAGGTATCTCGACCAGCGCGAAGGCCACCACGTTGAACAAGATGAGTGCGCTCAGTTGGGTGGCGGCACTGGCTCCGGACGCTGCGATGACGGCGAGAGCGGCCAAGTAGTCCACCGACGGTAAGGCGATGCCCAAGCCGACGGCCCCAGCGACCCATAACGACTGGCCTTCCAGAAGCCGGCTGAGCCATTCAGGGGCTGGTCTCGCCTTCCCCGGTGTCACTGCGAGCGCCACAGCGGCCAGCAATGCGAGTGCCCCGATGACGATCTGCACGCGGGGCAACGTGAAATGCGCCTGCGGAAGCCGTCTTCCGATGACGAACAGGACCGTGACGCCGACAGCGAGGCCCATCGCGAACCCCCCGGCCAGAAACGCCGCCAACTGCCGGTGCGGGCGAGGGCGCTTCAACATCACCACCGACAGCCCGATCCGAAAGGGTTCCAGGCTGACTGCCACGGCCATGACCAGGAGGGTCAACCACATCAGGCGTCAGGCGCTCGGCGACGTGACGGAACGACGGCACAACTCGATGATCGGGGGCAACAGCACGGCGATCCGTGCCCCGATTTCCGCGAAGTACTGCGCATCCCGCCCGATCGGGTCGGGGATGTCATCCACCGACCGGCCCGCGAGGCGGGGTCTCAACGCAGCCAAGTCGGCCACGGTAGAGGTGTCATGTTCCGAGGCGAGCATCGAAGCCTCGGTCAGGGTGAAGGTCCTGCGGAGCTGGCGCGGAGCGAGTTCCAAGACGTCGTTTCGGTGAGTCGTCGTCATGGCGATCACCAGGTCGGCGCCGGCGGCGATCTGCGGCGTCAGCTGGCGAGCTACGAACCCGGAGGAATCCCCGCCCAGGCTCTCGAGGACAAGCGCAGCTTCGGTGTGCATCTGGTGACCGATGACAGCGCGGGTGCCGGCACTCGTGGCCGCGAAGCCCGGGATGCCGTGCTCAGCGCCCAACGCTGCCGCGAGCCGCTCCGCCGTGGGGGACCGGCAGATGTTTCCGGTGCAAACGAATAGGACGTGCAGACCAAGCTCCCGATTCTCGTTGCTGCAGATGAGCGCGCCGATCGCCGCCCTGCCCGCAACGTTAGTCCACGGTGCCGGGCCTGTATGCCACGATGGCGGCGTGAAAGGAATCATCCTGGCAGGTGGTGCGGCCACGCGTCTGCACCCCATCACGCTCGGGGTTTCCAAGCAGCTGATCCCGGTCTACGACAAGCCGATGGTGTACTACCCGCTGTCGACGCTGATGCTGGCCGGTATCCGGGACATCCTGGTGATCACTACGCCCCACGATGCGGTCAGTTTCGAGCGGCTGCTGGGCGACGGCTCTCGATTCGGCGTCTCCATTCAATACGCGCAACAGCCGTCACCGGAAGGACTGGCTCAGGCGTTCACCATCGGTGCGGATTTCCTCGGAGCCGAACGTGTCGCGCTGGTCTTGGGCGACAACTTGTTATACGGACCGGGGCTTGGGACGCAGTTACAGCGGTTCCGCACCGTTGACGGTGGAGCGATCTTCGCGTACTGGGTCGCCGAACCCGCCGCATATGGAGTCATCGAATTCGACGCCGACGGGACGGCGGTTTCCTTGGAGGAGAAGCCCGCATCTCCCAAAAGCAACTACGCCGTACCCGGCCTGTACTTCTACGACAACGACGTGGTGTCGATGGCGGAAGGGCTCACGCCGAGCGCGCGCGGAGAATACGAGATCAGTGACATCAACCGGATGTACCTGGAACAAGGCAGGTTGCAGGTGCAGGTACTCCCGCGGGGGACCGCCTGGCTGGACACCGGAACCTTCGATCAGATGACCGATGCCGCCGACTTCGTCCGCACAATGGAACGGCGCACTGGGCTGAAGATCGGCGTACCCGAGGAAATCGGTTGGCGGCAAGGATTTCTCACCGATGACGAATTACGGGAGCGCGCCGAGACGGTCATGAAATCCGGATACGGCGCCTACCTGCTGGATCTGTTGGACCGGGGACGCTGATGTCCCGTCTGCTCGTGACCGGGGGCGCCGGATTCATCGGATCCAACTTTGTGCACTACGCCGTCGAACACACCGACCACCACATCACCGTGCTGGACAAGCTCACCTACGCGGGCAACCGTGAATCGCTGGCGGGCCTACCGGAGCGGCGAGTGTCCTTCGTTCACGGCGACATAGCCGACGCCACATTGGTTGACGAATTGGTGAGATCGGCCGATGTCGTGGTGCATTACGCCGCCGAGTCGCACAACGACAATTCGTTGAATGACCCGCATCCCTTCCTGCATACGAACCTGGTGGGCAGCTTCACGCTCTTGGAGGCCGCCCGCAGGCACGAGGTTCGCCTGCACCACATCTCGACCGACGAGGTATACGGCGACCTGGAGCTCGACGATCCGGCCAGGTTCACCGAGACCACTCCCTACAATCCGTCCTCGCCCTACTCGTCGACCAAAGCCGGTAGCGATCTGATGGTGCGCGCTTGGGTTCGGTCCTTCGGCGTGCAAGCCACAATCTCCAACTGCTCCAACAACTATGGGCCCTACCAGCACGTCGAGAAATTCATACCCCGCCAGATCACCAATATCCTGCGGGGCACCCGCCCCAAGCTGTACGGCGCGGGCCGGAACGTGCGGGACTGGATTCACGCGGACGACCATTCGTCGGCGGTGCTCACCATTTTGGACAAAGGCCGTGTCGGAGAGACTTACCTCGTCGGCGCCGACGGCGAGAGAGACAACAAGACCGTCATCGAGATGATCCTGCGGCTGATGGGCCAGCCGGCCGATGCCTACGATCACGTCGTCGATCGCGCCGGTCACGACCTGCGCTACGCGATCGACTCGACCAAATTACGCACCGAACTCGGCTGGCAGCCGCGGTATCGCGATTTCGAGAGCGGTCTGGAGCAGACCATCCAGTGGTATCGCGACAATGAAGCCTGGTGGTCGCCGGCCAAAGACGCCACCGAGGCGTTCTATGCGCGGCTGGGCCAATAGCGGTGGCCGAGTACGGAAAGGCGTTGCACGCCACCACCACCCCGATTCCCGGCCTCACGCTCTGGGATCTCCCGGTTCATGGGGACAACCGCGGCTGGTTCAAGGAGAACTGGCAGCGCGAGAAGATGGTGGCTGCCGGGCTTCCCGACTTCGGACCGGTGCAGAACAACGTGTCGTTCAACGACGCAGTCGGCACCACCCGGGGAATCCACGCCGAGCCGTGGGACAAGTGGGTCTCGGTCGTCACGGGCCGGGTATTCGGTGCGTGGGTCGACCTCCGTGCCGGCGCCACCTTCGGAACTGTCTTCACTGCCGAACTGAACCCATCCCACGCGGTGTTCGTCCCGCGAGGCGTCGGCAATGCGTTTCAGACCCTTGAACCGAACACGGCCTACGCCTACTTGGTCAACGCCCACTACTCAGCCGAAGCCGCCTACACGTCGGTCAACGTCGCAGACGAGACGCTCGGCATTGCCTGGCCAATCCCGTTGGGGCGGGCCGAGCTATCGGCCAAGGATCGTTCCCATCCACCACTGTCCGCCGTTGATCCCATGCCTCCACGCAAAATCCTCGTCCTTGGCGCGAACGGTCAAGTGGGCCGAGCGCTGAGGGCTGTATATGAGGGTGACGCACGGGTGGACTTCGCGGGGCGGGACGGGCTCGACGTGTCCACTGGCGATTTCGAAGGTGCGTTCTCGTGGAGTGACTACGAAACCGTCATCAACGCTGCCGCCTATACCGAGGTCGACACCGCCGAGACAGCCAAGGGAAGGGCCGCGGCCTGGGCAACAAACGTCACGGGTGTCGCCGCCCTAGCCCGCATCGCCACCGCGCACGGGCTGACGCTGGTGCATGTCTCCAGCGACTACGTCTTCGACGGCACCATTGACCGTCCGTACCGCGAAGATGACCCCATCACGCCCCTCGGGGTGTACGGGCAGACAAAGGCTGCCGGTGATCAGATCGTCGCGACGGTTCCCCGGCACTACATCATTCGGACGTCGTGGGTTGTCGGCGATGGACCCAATTTCGTCCGCACCATGTTGTCGCTTGCCGAGCGGGGAGTGGACCCATCGGTGGTCGACGACCAGTTCGGCAGACTGACCTTCGCCTCCGAGGTGGCCGGCGCCATCCGTTTCCTCACGGATAAGCGTGCCGACTACGGCGTGTACAACGTGACGGGCGCTGGACCCGTGACTTCGTGGGCCGACGTCGCGCGCCGGGTGTTTGCGCTTTCTGGTCACGACCCGGACCGGGGTACCGGAGTGAGTTCCGAACAATACTTTGCCTCAATTGCAGATCCTGTCGCGCCAAGGCCCCGGAATAGCGTATTGGACCTGGCAAAAGCGGATTCAGCGGGATATCAGGCGCTTGATGCCGACGAGATGCTGGCCCGTTATGTATCGGGCATAAAACAGCTCCGACGGTACGGCTGACCCGAGATTGCGGACGGTCCGAAAACCGACATTCGACCTAATTTGCTTGCACGTAGAAACATCCCCTCACCTGCAACGTTTCGTGTTGACAGGGGGCGCACAGTCTGCGATTCTTTATCCCAAGTTCCCTGACGGAAGGCCAGGAAAATGTCCGCTATCGCGACACGCTTTTCCCACGCAACAACAAAGTTTCAGGTGACTGCTGCAGCCTGCGCCGTCGCAGCCGCTGCCACGCTCACGCCGGCGATTGCCGCGCAAGCGGATATCGCCACCCCGGCGCCGCTCGCCCCGGTGACCCAGGTGCTGGATAACATCGCGCAAGACAACTGGTTGCAGAATCAGCTGTGGTGGATTGGTAGCGATCGAGTGCCGCCGAAATCTGCGACCGAGGTCCTCGTGTTCACGCCACTGGCGCTGATCCCGGGCTTCCTCAAGCCGATCTATAAGTCGATCACTGCCGGCCTCGACTTTCGGGTGTGTTTCCTTGGCGCCAGTGCCAAGATCGGCCCGTATGGCACGTTCACTATCTCCTTCAGCAGGGGTTGCTAGTTCCCTGCTAGCCGAACAGGCCAGTCGGGACAATCGTTGTCCCGTTGATGCTGCAGCCCGGCTTCCGGGCATCAGCGCGATATGGGAGGGCGACGTCCGCTGAGCGAATCTTCGAACAATGGAGATGACAACCCGGTAGCGGATGTCGAGGACTCGTCGAGATTTCAGCGGCTGCGCCACCTTTGTGGTCGTGGTGAAACCAAGCTGATCGCTAGCGCATTCTTGGTGGTTGTCCTCGGGCTGCTGGGTTGGCTCGGATTCGAGGCCTACTCGGCCAAGGGCGATCTGGAGCAAGCGCGTGTGAGCGCGCAGAAGGCGAAAGACGCCCTGTCGGATGGCAGGGTCGAGGAGGCTCAGCGTTTCGCGGATGCAGCGCAGTCGCAGTCTGAAGCCGCGAATAACGCAACGCATTCGCTTCCCTGGAAGATCGCCGCGGCGATGCCATGGTTGGGAAGCCCATTCGCAACAGGTCAACAGATTTCGAACGTGGTGCTCGGTCTGGCCAGGGACGTCCTCAAGCCTTCGTCACAGGTCGGCGTCGCGATTTCGCCCGACAAACTGTTTGAGGGTTCGCGCCTCAACGTAGGTTTGCTCCGAGAGAATGAGCCTGCACTCAGCAAGATCTCTGCGGACGCCCGCCGTTTGGAAGAAGAGGCAGGTGCGATCTCCGAACCGTCGTATCTCGCGGTGCTTGGAAAGGCGCGAACGGAAGTCCAAACGCAGACAGCGAAGATTACAGCCTTGCTTGAAAACACTGCTCTTGCAGCGCGATTGGCCCCTTCGATGATGGGCGCGGACGGCCCGCGCACGTATTTCATGGGATTTCAAACCAATGCGGAAGCCCGCGGCACCGGCGGTATTCTGGGCGGGTTCGGCATTCTGCACCTCGACAACGGTGCGCCGACTGTCGAAGCGCTAGGGCCCAATACCGAGCTGAGGGGGCCGTTCGGGCCTCTCGACCTCGGCCCTGAATATTCCGAACAGTACGGATTCGCCAACGCAAGCACTGACTTCCGCAACAGCAATCTCAGTTCTCACTTTCCGTATGCCGCCCAAATCTGGAAATCGATGTGGGCTCAGCAGTCGGGTATGAACGTCGACGGCGCCATTGCCATCGATCCCGTTGCTTTGAGCTACATCCTGGGCGCAACCGGGCCGGTGACGCTCGCCGACGGCGAGAGGATCACCAAGGAAAATGTGGTCGAGTTGACTGAATCGATTGCCTACCAACGCTTCCCGGTCGACCAAGCCGCACGTAAGCAGTACCTGCAGGACATCGCTAACGCCGTCGTGAAGAAAATGACCGGCACCGTGGAATCGCCTCGGCACCTTCTCGAAGCGCTGGGTAGGGCGGTCAGCGAAGGCCGCATCGCGGTCTGGAGTGCGTCGCCGGAGGATCAGAAGATTCTCGAGGAGACACCACTTGCCCATGTCGTGCCTGATGATCCGGCACCGTATGCCGAGGTCGTCCTCAACAATCTCGGCGGCAACAAGATGGACTACTACCTCCGGCGCGAAGTCGAGTATGCGGCCGATGGATGCTCGCAGGACCAGCGAAACACCACTGTCACGGTGAAGTTGAAGAGCGTTGTTCCGGATGCGCCGTTGCCCGACTACGTGGCATCCGCCGGCGGCGTAATCCCAAACCTTCCGTTTACGATGCCCAGCGGATCGATGTTGACCTCGGTCCGTTTGGTTGCGACCAAGGACGCGAAGATATTGAGCGCGTTCTCGAATGGCGAACGCGTTCCGGTGTTCACCGGTACGGAGCGTGGGCATCCGACTTTTGAGATTCAGGTGGCGATCCCGCCTCGGCAAGCGGGTGAGCTTGTCTTCCGTTTGTCAGAGCCGACTGCGCCGGGTGCAGCGCGTGTTCCTGTGCAGCCCTTAATCGATACCCTTAAGCCGATAGTCAATGTGCCTGAATGCGGCAAATGATCCCGCGATCCAACGCTGTGAGATGCGTAGCGCTACGCTTTACCCACTAGCACTGAGCAGCCGACAGTGAACCGAAAACTCGGGCAAACAGTAGCGAACAAGGGACGCCATTGACACTGCAGCACTTTCTGAAGCTATTGCGCACGAGGTGGGTCACCGTTTGTACGGCGACGGTGGCTGCCGTCCTGGTCGCCATCGCGATCACATGGCTGACCACTCCTCTGTACAAAGCGTCAACAAGACTGTTCGTGTCGACATCGGCAGGAAGCTCGTTATCCGATGTCTATCAAGGAAACCGGCTCTCCCAAGAGCGGGTTATCTCGTACGCACAGTTGCTTATGGGCGAGACGCTTGCGCAGCGCACCATCGACAAGCTCGGGCTTGACATGCGTGCGGAGTCATTGCAGGAGAACGTCAAAGCTACGGTGAAGCCGGACACGGTACTCATCGATGTGGACGTCCTGGACGTTTCGCCAGTTCAGGCTCGCGATATTGCGAACGCATTGTCAGACGAATTCGTCCTGATGGTTCGAGAATTGGAGACGCCGGCGAGCGGCACCGCACCTGACGCGCGTGTGGTCGTTGAGCAACGTGCATCAGTTCCCGAAGTTCCTGTGTCCCCCAACAAGATCCGTAACCTTGCACTAGGGCTTGCGGTGGGCGTTGTACTCGGCATCGGGCTGGCTATACTTCGCGATCTTCTGGACAACACGGTCAAGAACCGCGAAATCCTAGAAGAGATTACGGATGTGGGCGTCGTCGGTGGTATCCAGCTCGACAAAGAGCGTCGAAAGACGCCGCCGATCTTTTTCGGTAAGGACAACAGTGCCATCGCGGAATCCTTCCGAAAGCTCCGCACCAATCTGAGCTTCCTCACGGTCGACAACCCGCCGCGGGTCATCGTCATCACCAGCTCGATTCCAAGCGAAGGAAAGTCGACCACCGCCATCAATATCGCTTTGGCGCTGGCGGAAAGCGGTAACAACGTGGCGTTGGTCGACGGCGACATGCGCAGGCCGACGGTGCACAAATATCTCAACTTGGTCGGCACGGTGGGATTCAGCACCGTGCTCAGTGGGGCGGTGCCGCTCTCCGAAGCGTTGCAGGCGTCGCATTTCGACGGACTTACGGTTCTGGCGGCCGGCACGACCCCACCCAACCCGAGTGAGCTATTGGCTTCGCAGGCTGCCACCAAAATTCTGGCCGAGCTGCGTGGCAAGTTCGACTACGTGATCGTCGACTCGTCGCCATTGCTCGCCGTCACGGATGCCGCGATCTTGGCGGCAAACGCCGACGGGGCGCTGATCATGGCTCGGTACGGCCAGACCAAACGCGAACAGCTAGCACAGGCGGTCGGTACCCTCCACGACGTCGGGGCCACCCTGCTCGGTGCGGTGTTCACCATGATCCCGGCGAAAAACAACACGGCCTACGCGTACTCGTACAGCTATTACGGAGAATCCAAACCCAAGTAATCAGCGCGGTTGCGTTCACCCTGAGCCAGACCATGGCCACCCGGCCGAACGGCGGGGAAGATGGAACCCGTGGTTTCTGTGCAGACGGCCTTACCCGTCGTCGACCTCCGGGAGGACCCCGAGGTCCTGCGGCGAACGCTTGGCCGCGTGGCCCACGAGGTCGGGTTCTTCTACCTCACGGGCCACGGTGTCCCCGACGACCTGATCGACCGGGTGCTGAGCCAGTCCCGCCGGCTGTTCGCGCTGCCGCAGGAGTCCAAGGACGCCGTCGCGATGGTCAACAGCCCGCACTTCCGGGGCTACACCCGGCTGGGTGGCGAACTGACCGGTGGTGAGGTGGACTGGCGCGAGCAGATCGACATCGGCCCCGAACGCACCCCACTGGCCGACCCGGCCGAACCCTACCTGCGCCTACAGGGGCCCAATCAGTGGCCGGCCGGACTGCCTGAACTACCGGAGGTCATCGCCGAGTGGGACGCGGCGCTGGCCAAGGTGGGCCGAACCCTGTTGCGGCACTGGGCCGTTGCGCTAGGCAATCCTGAGGACAGCTTCGATGCGGCGTTCGCGGACACGCCCGCCACGCTCATCAAGGTGATCCGTTACCCCGGCGGCGCACCGTCGGGCCAGGGCGTCGGTGCACACCGCGACGCCGGGGTACTGACCCTGCTGCTCGCTGAACCCGGCAGTGTCGGCCTGCAGGTGCGCGTTGAAGCGGGCTATGTCGACGTCGACCCGATCCCAGGGGCACTCATCGTCAACATCGGCGAGATGCTGGAGATCGCCAGCGGCGGCTACCTGCGAGCCACCGAGCACCGCGTGCGGATCCACGACGCCGAGCGCCTCTCGGTGGCGTACTTCTTCAACCCGCGCCTCGACACGCAGATACCTGTCCTCCCGCTGCCCGACGACCTGGCGGCGCAGGCCCGCGGAGTCACCGACGACCCCGCCAACGATCGCATTTACGCTGTTTACGGGCGTAATGCGTGGAAGAGCCGACTGCGTGCGCACCCTGATGTGGCCGCAGCGCACCGTTACGTGTGAAGATGGAAGTGTTATGAGTGACACAGAGCTGAGCCCGGCCTCCCTGCGTGAGGCATTCGGTCATTTCCCGTCCGGTGTCATCGCGATCGCCGCGGAGGTCGACGGCGTCCGGGTCGGCCTGGCGGCGAGCACCTTCGTTCCCGTTTCGCTGGATCCGCCACTGGTGGCGTTC
>JAHFVC010000006.1:46270-49471 GCA_023264765.1 Mycobacterium sp.
TGCGTCCAGAACAGCTCCGAGACCTGGCCGAAGCTCAAGGATCTGCCGGCCCTGGGTCTCAGCCTGCTCGGCGAATCGCACGACCAGGCGGCGCGCACACTCGCCGCCAAGACCGGGGACCGGTTCGAGGGCTTGAACACCCACTCACACGAGAGCGGCGCGGTGTTCGTGCACGGCACCAGCGTCTGGCTGCACAGCACCATCGATCAGGAAGTGCTGGCGGGCGATCACACGATTGTCGTTCTGCAGGTCACCGACATCACCGTGCACGACGTGCCGCCGATCGTGTTCCACCGCAGCACGTTCCGCAAGCTCGGCGTCTAAGGGCGCCCCGCAAGCTCCTCGCGGTACACGGCGATCCGCTGCTCGATCTCGGCAGCGTCAGTGGGCCGGCTCTCCTTGCGGGCCAGCTCAGCGCGGGCAGTCAGCTCGCGAATGGCGTTGCGGATGTCGTTGACGCTGTTGGTTCCACCCAGTGTCATCGGGGCACCTTTCGTCGCTGATCGGACGGGTTACGGTCGCCCCATCAACCGTACGCCGAGTCACGGCGATTGTGGGCACCGATTTTCCCTCTGATCCCACCCGCTAATCGGTCTACGGCAAATGCGCGTCATTGGGCGAATTTTCAGCGGCGATCGGATCTCGTCTCACGTGGTCTTTGCGCCGAGACGCAGGCGCCTGGCTCGTTGAATCTGGAAGTTTGCAAGCGAACGGATCCTGTTGTGCGAAGTCGACATTCGTGAAACAGTGCGGCTATGCGGGTTCGTTCTTTCGATGACGCACATGCGTTTCATCGAGCGATGCGCTCGGCTGCTGCCACCAAGGCAGGCAGGGTTGTTTTCCGACCAACGGCACACCACCTGGACCAGCTGCTGAGCAGGCTCACCGGCGGTAAGCGCAGCTTCGCCCGGATTGCGGCCGGCCTGCCCGCGGTCATCCTCACCACGACCGGCGCTAAGTCAGGCAAGCCTCGCACCGTGGCGTTGATGGGTATCCCGCATGCCGAGGGAGTGGCGGTCGTCGCAACCAACTACGGCGATGCTCGGCACCCGGGGTGGTATCACAACCTCAAGGCCCATGCGGTGGCCACGGTGACAATCGATGGCGACACCTGGGAAGCCACCGCTCGTTTGGCAACACCCGAGGAACGCGAACACATCTGGGCGACCGGCGTCGACATTTTTCCCGGCCTTACCAAGGAGCGGGCGTGGGCGGGCCAACGCCAGATCGAGGCATTCATTCTCACCCGGTCCTGACTCGAACCTTTCGTTGCGGCCCGTTCCCCTGATCGGGGGACACCGACTTCATCCGGTGCATCCACCGGTCACCCGACAGATCCGGCGCGTGATCCGGGGCATTCTTATCTCAACGGCACAACAAGCCGATAAGACAAACCAAAGCTCCACTCACGCAAAGGATTACAGAAATGATCAAGACTCTCGGACTCAGCATCGTCACCGCCGGCATCATCGGCGCCGGAGCACTCGGCCTCGCCGGCACCGCCGCCGCAGCCACCCAGGCCCCCACCGGCCCCGGCTACTCCTACAGCCCCGAGGTCAAGGCCCACCCGGCCCCGACCGCCAAGCCGGGCTGGCACAACAACCACGGCCCGGCCCGCATCGCCAACCTGCAGAACCAGTAGCACCGACAGCAGAGAGGCCCGCCCGGAAATCCGGACGGGCCTCTCTGCTTTTCGGTGCGGTCTACCGCCGGAACAGCTTGTTACCCAGCCATACGATGGGGTCGTACTTGCGGTCGGCGACGCGCTCCTTCATCGGGATCAGGGCGTTGTCGGTGATCTTGATGTGCTCGGGGCACACCTCGGTGCAGCATTTGGTGATGTTGCACAGTCCGAGACCGTTCTCATCCTGAGCCATGTCACGCCGGTCCAAGGTGTCCAGCGGATGCATGGACAGCTCGGCCTGACGCATTAGATAACGCGGGCCGGCGAACGCCTCTTTGTTCTCCTCGTGGTCGCGCACCACGTGGCAGGTGTTCTGGCACAGGAAGCACTCGATGCACTTGCGGAACTCCTGGCTGCGTTCGACGTCCTCCTGCTGCATGCGGTAGTCACCGGGCTGCAGATCCTTCGGAGGCGTGAACGACGGGATCTCCCGCGCCTTGGTGTAGTTGAAGGAGACGTCTGTGACCAGGTCACGCATCACCGGGAACGTCCGCAGCGGCGTCACCGTCACGGTCTCGTCCTCGCCGAACGTCGACATGCGGGTCATGCACATCAGCCGGGGGCGGCCGTTGATCTCGGCGGAACAGGAACCGCACTTGCCTGCCTTACAGTTCCACCGCACGGCCAGGTCACCGGCTTGGGTCGCCTGCAGACGGTGGATGATGTCGAGCACCACCTCGCCGTCGTTGACCTCGACGGTGTAGTCCTTCAGCTCGCCGCCGTTCTCGTCGCCACGCCAAACCCGCAAGCTCGCGTCATAAGCAGCCATGGTCAGCCTTTCCGTTCGGGGTGCTCGGCCAATTCGGCATCGGTGTAGTACTTCTCCAGTTCGGAGAGCTCAAACGTGCCGAGCAGATCCGGGCGCATCGGGACCTGAGGTTCGGGCTCGACCGTGACGCCCGGGACCATCGCCTCGGCGGTCGCGGCCCCCGTCGTCTTGCAGACCAGCAGGGTGTTGCGCCAGTTGGCATCCATCGCCGGGTAGTCATCACGGGTGTGCCCGCCGCGGCTCTCGGTGCGCTGTAAGGCGGCCTTGGCGACGCACTCGCTGACCAGCAGCATGTTGCGCATGTCGATGGCCAGGTGCCAGCCCGGGTTGTAGATCCGCCCGCCCTCGACCTCGACGTTCTGCAGGCGGCCCCGCAGCTCGTCGAGCTTCGTCAGCGCCTCTTCGATCTCTTCCTTCTTGCGGATGATGCCGACCAGGTCGTTCATCGACTGCTGCAGCTCGGCATGCAGCGTGTACGGATTCTCGGCGTTCTCATGGGCCTCGTACGGTGCCAGCGCCATCTTGGTGGCCTCGTCGACGGCTTCTTGCGGGGGCGTCGGCCGTTCGGCCAGCGCCCGCACGTAGTCGGCGGCGCCGAGACCAGCACGACGGCCGAACACCAACAGGTCGGACAGCGAGTTGCCGCCGAGCCGGTTGGAGCCGTGCATGCCACCGGAACACTCACCCGCCGCGAACAGGCCGGGAGTCGCGGCGCCGCCGGTGTCGGGATCGACCTCGATACCGCCCA
>JAHFVC010000429.1 GCA_023264765.1 Mycobacterium sp.
TGGCGGTGATGATCCTGCCGATCATCACCGCGGTCAGCCGCGAGGTGTTCGTCCAGACGCCGCGGGGGCAGATCGAGGCGGCGCTGGCGCTGGGCGCCACCCGCTGGGAGGTCGTCCGCACCACCGTGCTGCCGTTCGGTCTGTCCGGCTACATCAGCGGTGCGATGCTCGGCCTCGGCCGTGCGCTCGGCGAGACCATCGCCCTGCTGATCATCCTGCGCGGAACGCAGACGGCGTTCGGCTGGTCGCTCTTCGACGGCGGCTACACCTTCGCGAGCAAGATCGCCGCCACCGCAAGCGAATTCAACGACCAGTACAAGGCCGGCGCCTACATCGCGGCCGGTCTGGTGCTGTTCATCCTGACGTTCATCGTCAACTCGCTGGCCCGCGCCGCGGTGGCCGGAAGGGGCGCCAAATGACCTCGACGCTGGAACAGCCGGTCAAGGCACCCGCCTTCCAGGGCGTGAGTGCGCGACGCAAGATCACCAACAACATCGCGACGGTCCTCGTGACCGGCTCGGTGCTGGTGGCCCTGGTACCGCTGGTATGGGTGCTCTACTCGGTGATCACCAAGGGTTTCGCCGCGATCACCTCGCCGACCTGGTTCACCAATTCCCAGGCCGGGATGACGACCTTCACGGCCGGCGGCGGTGTCTATCACGCGATCATCGGCACCCTGCTGCAGGGCCTGGTGTGCTCGCTGATCTCCATCCCGGTCGGTGTGTTCGTCGCCGTCTATCTCGTGGAGTACGGCGGCGGCACCCGGTTCGGCAAGATCACCACCTTCATGGTGGACATCCTCACCGGTGTGCCCTCCATCGTCGCCGCCCTGTTCATCTACGCGCTGTGGGTGGCCACGCTGGGCTTCCAGCGGTCGGGTTTCGCGGTGTCACTGGCGCTGGTCTTGCTGATGATCCCGGTGATCGTGCGCGCCACCGAGGAGATGCTGCGCATCGTCCCGATGGATTTGCGTGAGGCCAGTTACGCACTGGGCGTACCGAAGTGGAAGACGATCGTGCGCATCGTCATCCCGACGGCACTGTCGGGCATCGTCACCGGCGTCATGCTGGCGCTGGCCCGCGTCATGGGGGAGACGGCTCCGCTGCTCATCCTGGTGGGCTATGCGCAGGCCATGAACTTCGACATGTTCGGCGGCTTCATGGGATCGCTGCCGGGCATGATGTACGACCAGATCTCGGCAGGCGCCGGCGCCAACCCGGTGCCCACCGATCGACTGTGGGGAGCGGCGCTCACCCTGATCCTGCTGGTCGCGCTGCTCAACATCGGCGCGCGCCTCGTCGCAAAACTCTTCGCTCCCAAGAAATTCTAGGAAGGCAGTCCGATGGCCAAGCGTTTGGACCTCAAAGACGTCAATATCTACTACGGGTCTTTCCACGCGGTGTCCGACGTGGCACTGTCGGTCCAGCCGCGCAGCGTGACGGCCTTCATCGGCCCGTCCGGTTGCGGCAAGTCGACCGTGCTGCGGACGCTGAACCGCATGCACGAGGTCATCCCCGGCGCCCGCGTCGAGGGCTCGGTGCTGCTCGACGGCGAGGACATCTACGGCGCCGGCGTCGACCCGGTCGGTGTCCGCAAGACCATCGGCATGGTGTTCCAGCGCCCGAACCCGTTCCCCACCATGTCGATTCGCGACAATGTGGTGGCCGGTCTGAAGCTGCAGGGCGTGCGGAACAAGAAGACCCTGGACGAGGTCGCCGAGCGCTCGCTCAAGGGCGCCAACCTGTGGAACGAGGTCAAGGACCGGCTCGAGAAGCCCGGCGGCGGTCTGTCGGGCGGTCAGCAGCAGCGCCTGTGCATCGCCCGCGCCATCGCGGTGCAGCCCGACGTGCTGTTGATGGACGAGCCGTGCTCGGCGCTGGACCCGATCTCGACGCTGGCCATCGAGGATCTGATCTCCGAGCTGAAGCAGGACTTCACCATCGTGATCGTCACGCACAACATGCAGCAGGCCGCCCGCGTCAGCGATCAGACCGCGTTCTTCAATCTCGAGGCAACGGGCAAGCCCGGCAAGCTCATCGAAATCGACGACACCGAGAAGATCTTCTCCAACCCGACGCAGAAGGCCACCGAGGACTACATCTCGGGTCGCTTCGGCTAGGGAACCAGCACCACCCGGGTGCCGGACGGCTCCGCGGAGGTCCAGGCGTCGGCCACCTCGGCCAGCGGCCGGGGCTGGGTGCGCAGCGCAAGCCGGCCGTCGGCGACCATCTCGAACAACAGGGGCAGCGCCTCGTCGCGTGCCCGCCCGAGGATCTCGGGCGGAACGCTGCCGATTCCGATGCCGCACAAGGTGATTGCGGTACCGCGCAGCACACCCGCGGGCAGTTCGATATCCGGGCCTGCCATCGAGCCGATCTGCACCCATCGGGTCGCGTGATAGTGCGACGACGGGTGGCTGGCGGCCAGGGCCTGTAGTGCGGTGGCCGCGGGCGCGCCCCACAGGTAGTCCAGCACGGCATCGAACGGCCGCTCGGCGTGCAGCGCGCCGACGCGCTCGGCCAGATCCTCGTCGCGCATCGCGATGGCCTCGTCCGCCCCGACCGTGCGCAGCCAGTCCAGGCGCTGAGTGTCGCGTCCTGCGACCACCACCCGTCCGGCGCCGAACAACGACTTGGCCAGCTGCACGGCCGTCGCTCCGGTGACGCCCGTGGCACCGACCACCAGCACGTGCTGACCGGGCTGGATGGCGGCCCCGTGTTCCAGTGCCATCCACGCCGACATACCCGGGTTCGGGATGGCCGCGGCGGTCACGGAGTCGACGCCCTCGGGCACCTCGACGTTGCCGTGCGCACTGATCAGCGTCCGTTCGGCCATCATGCCCAGTGTGCTGATCCCACCGCCGTACACCCGGCGGCCGTTGTCGAGGCGGACGACACCATCCACGCCGGGGACGGCCGGCAGGTCGATCTCGTTGCTGGCGTAGTGCTTTCCGGAGACGATGCCGCGGGTGAGGTTGGTCAGCGCCGACGCCTCGACCGTGGCGACGACGGCGCCGTCGCGGGGCTGGGGATCGGGGTAGTCGGCGTAAACGGGAACGGCACCCCACTCCTGGACCACTGCTGCCTTCATGGCGTCCTCCTCGGTTTCCTTAAATATGGTTTCTACGGAAACAATGTACGCCGGCGGCGCACGGGTGGCAATATGGTTTCCATGAAAACCAAGTCCGTCCTGATCGACGCGATCAACTTGCTGATCGGCGCCGTGGGCGACAAGTTCGAGACCGACGAGGACGGCGATCCCGAACGCGACTTCATGGTGGCGCGCTGCCCGAAACGCCTGGAGCCCACCATCCGCGGGCTACCGACCCTGTCGATGCACCTGCTCGGTCCGATCGCCGACGAGCCGCTGAGCGTGGTCGGACTGGCCGCCCGGTCGGGCCAGTTGAAGGGCACCGTGTCCAAACATGTCCAGCGCCTGGTCGAGGCCGGGCTGGTGCACCGCACCCCGGTGCCCGGTAACCGTAAAGAGCTGACGCTCGGACTCACCGCTGACGGCGAACTGGTCACCGCGGCGCACGCCGCGCTGCACGACGAGATGGACCGCGGTATGCGGGAGTTCTTGCAGCGCTACAACAACGCCGATCTTCAGGTGCTGGAAACCGTTCTGCGTGACTTGCTGGCCGCGCGCAAGGAGGGCGTGCGGATCGTTGCAGGGGAGTGACTGTGACTCAGCGCGGGGTGATCTCGTCGTCGTCCGGCAGGTGGCCGGTGACCTGGAAGATCACCCGGCGGGCCACCTCGACCGCATGGTCGGCGAAGCGCTCGTAGAACCGACTGAGCAGCGTCACGTCGACGGCGGCGGTGACGCCGTGGCGCCATTCCTTGTCCATCAGCACGGAGAACAGGTGGCGATGCAGGTCGTCCATCGCATCGTCTTCTTCGCTGATGTGTGCGGCCTTCTCCGGATCCAGCGTGCGCAACACCTCTTGGGCGCTGTTGCCCAATTCGACTGCGACCCGGCCCATTTCGGCGAAGTAGCCGTTAACCTCTTCGGGCAGCGCGTGCTGCGGGTGGCGACGGCGGGCGATCTTGGCGACGTGCAGGGCCAGCGCGCCCATCCGGTCCACGTCCGCGACGATCTGGACGGAGCTGACGATCGCGCGCAGATCACCGGCGACCGGGGCCTGCAGGGCGAGGATGACGAACGCCTCTTCCTCGGCTGCCTTGCTGATCTCGGTGATGCGCTCATGATCGGTGATGACCTGTTCGGCGAGCGCCAGATCGGCCTGCAGCAGCGCCTGGGTGGCGTGTTCCATGGCCTGACCTGCCAGGCCACACATTTCGCCCAGCCGAATGTTCAGGCCTTCCAGCTGCTCGTGGTACGCGGTACGCATGGCGACAAGCCTACGGTTGCGACGCTGGATCGTCACGAGGGCGCAGGTGAACTCGCGATGAATGGCGAAGGTGTGCGCCGGTGACTATTCGCAGGTTGTGTCGGCCGCGTTGGTGACCGTCAGATCCTCGGGCAGCTGGGTCGGCTGGGTGGCGACACCGTGGACCAGATGCACCTGCACGGCCGAACCACTGGGCGACGGCGGGGCGACCGTGCGGTAGTCGGAGCCGAGGACGACCCGCACCACATCACCGAGGCCGGTGGTCCGTTCCATCGTCGCGTTGGAGAACGAGGACGCCACCGTTGCGGCGGCCTGCTCGTTGCCCGGGGCGAAGAACACCGTCGTCGCATCGAGCGGGCCCGGATAGTCGTCGGGGGCATCGATGTTGAACCCGTGCTCCTGCAGCGCGGAGGCGGCGTCGGCGGCCAGGCCGTTCTCGCCGGTGGAATTGGACACCCGGACGGTCACCAGGCTCGGATCGGTGGCCACCGCATCGACCACCTCGTCGGCGCCCGGCGCGGCGATGCTCGGTGCTTCCGGGGTCTGCGGGACGGGGGTGTTGTCGGCGTTGCGTTCCTCGGGCAGCGGATCGTCGTTGATGATCGCGTCGAACAAGGCGTGGACGTCGTCGGTGCGGGGCGGCTCGTTGCCGTCGGCGTCGGTCTCGCCCGTGGTGGGCACGGGGATGAA
>JAHFVC010000430.1 GCA_023264765.1 Mycobacterium sp.
TGAAGGAGCACAACGATGACGCAAGCACCCGACACCCTCACCGACGACCTCGGTCGTTCACTGCGCACCAGCCTGCAAGTCGCCCTTCTCACCGGCGAAGCGATCGCGCGGCGCCGGGAGAACCAACTCCGCGAGGCCCGCCAACGCAGCGAAGAACACGCACGCGCATTCCAGACCCGGCTACGCGCCGAACGAGGATCCGCCGAAGCGCAACTGAGGCCGGTGCACTCGTCTCGGTGGTGGGACGCAGCCACACCCGAGATCCTCGCAGACACCTACCGCACCGCCCACGCATGGAAAGACCAGTCACCTATCGCTGCGGACGCGCTGGCACGCCTGGACGATCAGCTCTCCGCCCGACACGGAATCAACACGACCAGACTGAGCGTCGAACAGGCCGGTGTAGCGGATCGGCTGGCCGCAGTGATGAACGAACGCGCCGCCAGAGAAGCAGCCTCGAACTCTTTCGCCGAGCGCGGCTTCACCATCGTCGACGATCGTCCCGCCGGCCGCGGCTTCATCCCCACCTGGGATCTGCGACAAGCAAACGGCGAGAACATCGACCGCGCCGCCATCGACGAAGCACCGCAACATTGGGCCGTGTTTCTCACTCGCGACGACAAGAACGAATGGGCCCCAGAACTCTTCTGCACCGACGTCGCTGCCGCAGGCCTCGACCGTCCCGTCCCGCCGCTGTACCTCGTATACGAGGACTGGTGGTGGGAGATGGCCGCTGAACATCAGATCGCTGAAATCTACGAGCAGTTCATCCACAACAACGCCCCCTACGGCGTAGCCCGCATGGAAGACCAGATCTCACGCCACTACGGCATCGACGCCTCCACCTCCCGCGGCCTACCCGACGAACTCGCCGACCGCCTCACCGCTGTGAATGCTGAACGCGCCGCCAAGGCCAGCGCCGAGAAGTCGACACGCGAACGCTCGGACACCGCCGCTGCGATCGCCAACGCCGACCGCGTCGACGCCGCACGCGAAGCACAGTCCAACCCCACGCCCGGGACACAGCTCGATACGCGGGCCGCGGAGTTCGACGCCGCGCTGGAGTGGGCGAAAACAGCCGTCCCACGCGATGCCGAGCGCTACGTCTACGCCGCCGGTGAACGCAAAGACGCCGCACGCGAAACCATCACGACCGGATGGGAAGTCATACAGTCCAAAGCCTGGGCGACCGAGCACGCTCCTGCATTTGCAGCGCAATTCGCGCAGACCGAAGTGTCGGCCAACCGCCAGGACTACCTGACGGCGAGAACCGAGCTGATCCAAGAATGGTCCACAGCGGGACGCCCACGCGTCGACGCCGCACTGGGGACACAGCCTGAAACCGCATCAGCAAGTTCGCCCGCACCGCATCGGTACGACTCCAAAGAACGCCGCGACGCACTCACCGCACAGCTACACGCCGCCGGCGTTGACCAGGACGCCATCGACGCCCGCCTCGCCGCCGATCGCGACAACGCGCACCCCATCGGAACCCCCGCTGCCTCCACGGCGAAGTCCCCCAAAGCGAGCAAAGGCGACCGCAGCAAATCCCGATCCGCAAGCACCGAACGCGGCGACCGCTAGCACGTTGCGAACGGAAGGCCCCCACGCTTCCCGGCACGGGGGCCTTCCCCTTCTTTCGAGCGCTGAACCCGACCGCTGGACCCGACGTGCTCCATATCTGTCCGGTGAAGTCAGGAGTCCTCGCCGACAGCAAGAAGATCAAATTCGATGTAACCCCAGCTGGAAGTTGATCCTGGAACAACGCCCTCTTCCGAGACATCAGGCACAGCAGGAATGAGAGCAGATCCGGTGATTACTTCGTCGGCAACGCCGAACGAGCCGGACAGAGTGGTCGCCTCTCCCGACCCAGGCACAAGCACGAGCCGAAGCGGCTGGTTGGAATTGATCCCACATCCGTCCCACACCTCTTGCTTCGTGCCGTCGCTCTCGCGCGTCCCAGTGAACATCACCTGAACGCCAGGATCATCTGTCAGGCTCATGTCGAGAAAGAGCCGCATTCGTGTGTCAATAATGGAGGCCGTCGGACGGACGGATCCATTTTCCAAGTACGCGTACACACGGACAACATCGCCGTCGGAAGCCGACACCACGTTGCCGTAGAAACTGTGGTCATCGGCGGCCAACTTGCATAGCGTGAAGTTCCGTTCGTCTCCATGATTCGGGTTATCGGTGATGCTGTTCAGCACGCCCAGCGGCGAAGTCGCACTGGAGGTGAATACCTCACGCTCAGGTCCACCCCCACGGGCCACCGAGGAGCCCTCGTACAACCGACTCGGTACGAACTGCCCGTCACCCGTATCGGCGGCCGGTGTGCTGTCTGCCGTACACGCCCGTACCCCCGCCGCAATGCCGAACACGGCTGCGATGACACCCACAATGGCGAACAGCGGGCCCAACCATCGAGCATGAATGCGCTCGAGGACTGAACGATCATCTTCCGTCTGGTTCATTGACCCCTGTCCCCATCGATTCAGCCAGGACGAATTCACCTGGCAGCTACGACTTAGAGAATCGCACGACACAGCCGAGTGAGCACCGTTAAGGACGGCAGGAAAGGGCCCGTGAAGAGTCGCTCTCGCCGAAAGATGAATGGCGTTCCGGGATTCCCGCGAGACCTCGTACTCTTCTCACCGTTCCACTACTCCTCGATCCTGGTTAGTCCCCGCAATTCGGTTCGGCGTTGCCTGCGGCGACGCTGTCGGTCGACCACGCCCGACCGAACCGTCCAAGCCAACGGTGTCGACATACCGCGCCTTGAGGACGTCCTTGATGTCGTCGGAGATGTCGGTGCGCGCATCGACTTCCGCGTTGTACGCCTTGCGTTGTTCACTGGCCGTCAGCGGCCGCGTGCGCTCGGCAACCGAGACCGGTGACGACGACAAGGCCTGTGCGTCCGGAACGGGTTGCAATCGTGCACGCACGGCTGCGAGTTCGGTTCGCGTCAACGTTTCCACCGTCGACGCTCGGGCCAGATCCCCTGCGGCGCGGTGCGCGTCCGCGATCGCTTGCACTGTCTTGGTCAACTGATGCAGCAGCATGTACCCCGCGGCCGGATCGGTGGTCCCCACTTGCAGCAAGATCAGTGCGGCCCCGCCTGCGGACAGTCTCTTCGGCTTCACCGGGGCACGCTGGTGCGCTGAAATCTGCGCCGAGTCGGCCAACGTGCGGGCCGCTGCTGCCAGTGGTCCCGGTGTCGGTTCCATTCGCGCAGACCACGCTGCGAACACACCCGCTGTGCGGCCCGCTGCACGCGCCCATTGCGCGGTATCGGTGGTCGGTATCGACGCCAGGTAGGTGTTCCACTTGCCGATGTCCTGCGCGGCGCGGGCGATCAACGTCGGGTCGATCGGGGTACGTTCGCGGCCGTTGTTCACTGCCACCGCGCTACCGCGGCGCGTTGCCCTCCACTCCGCGGCCGCCGCTGTACGTGCCTCCTCGCTCTGGTCCCACTCGTCCCGCAATCGCGGCAAGGTGAGGTCCTTCGACAGCCGTCCGCCGCCGTACCAGACTGGTCGTCCGCCGTTTGCTCGCTCGGCCGGTGTCGGTGCCGTGGCAACGGAGTAACCGACGACTGCGCCGGTGGTTCCCTTCTCGTAGCGCGGGCGCACCAACAACTTTCGTGCGCGCAGTCGTCGCACGAATTCCGCTTCGGTCTTCGATGCCGTTGCGCACGCACGTACCGTCCGCTCCATCGCCTCACGCGCGGTCTCCGGCGCGTTCGCGCGGCGGGCGCGTGCCGCTTCGGCGGGCTTGATACCGCGGCTTCCGCGTTCTGCTTCACGCGAGGACAGGACCACCAACTGATGACGGTGTTCGAGAACGTTGCAGGCCTGCTGCGAACGCTTGAAATCGTTGAACGTGTTGACCTTCGTACCGTCCTCACGAACAGCCGATGCAGCGATATGGATGTGGTCACCGCCCGCCGTGGTCTTGCCGTGACGGATGGCCACCCAACGAGCCGGTGCGCGTGGAGAGTCCGGGTCGTCGAACCCCATTTCCTTCATGAAGTCCGAAGCGATCGCAGCCCACTTCTCGTCCGACAGTTCACCCTCGTCCGGGTTCAGCGACAGCGAGCAATGCCACACGTTCTGATCCGATGTCGCATCGGCCAACGCGACCGACCGGGTTACGCCGTCGTCGATCGCGGCGTTCATCTTCCGCTTGCTCGTGACGGTCACCTCGGTACCGAACACCACCCGGGCAGTGTCCAACTTCCCAGCGAGCGCGATCGCGTCCTCGTGCGAGAGCTCTCCCGACGGCGCCGCGTACATGATGCTTTCGTGGCCGGCAACGATGTGCGGGTTCTCGTGCTCGTTCGACTTGCCCGGCCCGCCGAGATACACCACCAGCCCGGTCATCTTCGCGCCCCGAGTGATGTTCGGAATCAACGCCCGACCAGATTGCGTGGGAGCCGTTCGAGACGATCGAACACTCTGCGCACTGCATCCACGGCCGCCGCAGTTTCCGGTGGCACCTCGCCCGTCGCGTTCGCGACCTTCGCGAGCTGGTTCAGGTTGCGGCCGACCGCCGCGATGAGCTTGGTGACCGCGAACAACTCCGTCAGATCCTCACGCGACACCGACGCCCGCGGAGCCTTGAGCGCAGAGTCCGCAAGCAGCCGAGCCACCGTCACACCCTGCACCCGTGCAGCGGCCTGCACCGCGAGCTCCTGCTCGTCGGTCAACTTGACGACATGCCGGTGCATCCGGCCTCCGACGACGTTCGACTGACGGGTGCGCAGCCACCCTGCTTTGGTCTCCCCCATCACCCGCTCCTCACATTTCCACACCTTCTTGGCCCAGCGCAGCGACCCCACACCTGGGGACCCACACGAGCCAGTGTGGCAGGTGCCCGCCGAAATCGCCAGGTTTAGGGCACCCAAGTTATAGCTTGCTCCGCCAGGGCACGCTGGTGGCACGCGGAGCCTGCGAAGTGGGTCACCAGAAAAGACGCTCAGGACGAGCGGCGCGAGTTCCGATTGAGCGCGCCGAAGGTGCGCGGCCGGCGGTTGTCCCCGGTT
>JAHFVC010000431.1 GCA_023264765.1 Mycobacterium sp.
GAGCATCCGCCCGTCGGCGGCTATCCCCTGTCGGCGCCCGGGCCGGCCCCGGTCAAACAGCTCGAGGTGTGGGATACGCCGCGGGGTGCGTCGTGGGATGCGGCGCTCTGCTTTGAGATCGTCCAACCAGCATGAACCATCAGTACGTGTGCAGCGCAACGCAAATGGGTCTCGCTGCGGGTTCCACCTACTCGGTGGCGGGCTGCTGCAGGAAACAAGAGAGGGTGCAATAGCCGGCGGTGACGGCGTACGGCTTGCGCAGTGGCGTGCCGCAGCCGCGGCATGTGCCGGGGTGGGGGCAGCGGCATTGGTCCGGCCAGGCCCGGGAGCAGCCGGCGCATTCGAGCGGTAGTGGGTGGTCGTCGGCGGCTGCCACGCGGCGGGGGCTCACGTGATGTCCCGGCTGGCGATCCAGGTGAGTCGATCCGGTGGGATGTTGTGCAGCGCTTGGATTTCGGGGTAGCCGCTCATGACGTGACGGGTGTCGATGCCGGTGAGGTCGACTTCCCATAGATCCCAGGTGGCGCTTTCGGTGCTGAAGCCGCCGACGGCGAGTGCATCCCCGGACAGCCACCATGCCTGTGACGGTGTGGGTGACAGTGATACCCAGGTGCTGCGGTAGTCGTTGCCGCCGGCGGCATTGACCACGGGCGGGGAGCCGATGATGAGACCGGTGTTGCGGATCGCGGTGTGCCGAGTGCGGGGCGACCAGTGGTAGCCGATCACGAGCTGGTCGACGATGTTCATGGATCAACGGTAGGTGGCGCAGGCGACACGATTGGCGAACTCGTGTGGCGCAGCCGGCGAGACCCGCTGGCGCGGTCGGGATTGGTGCGCCAGCGTCGTGGCGCACGGGTGGCGCACCGATATGCGCTGGTGGGGCGGTTGCGGCGCTTGTTGGTGTGATCGGCCTGTGATGCAGGCTGCATATGCGGGGGGCTCCAGAGCCAGCCGTCGAGTTGGTCGGGGCGAGCCTGGATCAGATCGAGCCCAACGCATCTCGGTCGGCTGCGCAGGGTCCCTGGTGAGACGGGACACCCCTCACCGGCAATCCGCAGTCTGTGGTCGGCACCGGGGAGTCGGTTGCGGCCGGTTGTGGTTGTTCCCGGGACCTCCGGAGTTTTTCGTCACGTGACGGCTGCGTGTGGGCGCTCGCTGGGCGCTGTACAGGGTCGGCTGGGGTTCGGCGGCATCACGCGGGCCGGGGGTTTGCACCCCGCCATGTGAAAGTTCGGCGTACTCAACCGGAATGTGTGGCGCCGTCCACATGTATCCGGGCGCGCTCGGTCGGAGTCGAAGACTCCCCCGTCGAACCACCTGGAAGGGGGCTGGTCTTCGTGAAGATCACCGCCATCGTCATCCTCACCCTGTTCATCTTCGTGTACCTGGGGCTGTGCTTCTACTGCATCGCCAAGACCGGGGCCACCACCGGACTGGCCGCTATCGGGGCCACCCCGCTCGCCGCGGCGATCGGGGCCTTGGTGTGGCTGGTGCACAGCACGTAGGCGTGATGACGTGGTGTTGTGGTCGTGACCGAGCGGTGATGCAGCATGCATAACCGCTTAGCCGAGCAGCTGGCGGGTCCCCTCGATCGCGTCGGCGAGGGTGGGCGCGGTCTGCAGCTGGTCGAGCAGCACCCACAGGCGTGCGGCCCGGTAGTTCTTGCCGGTGGGGATCGGATCGAAAGGAGGAATGCGTGGCCCGAGGGTGTACATGGCGTGCGGGGTGGTGGTCACTGCGTCAGCCGGTACGTCCGGAAAGCGGTGCAGCAGTGAAGGAATCACCTCTGCGTGCGTGATGCGGTGGATGCGGTGCACGTGTCCGTCCCAGCGGAACGCCATGAAGTTCGGCGGGTCGGTGGGCCATCCGTTGCCGGCGCCGTACGGGTGAAAGTAGCAGTGCTCGTCGGTGACGTACTCGAGGAATGTGCGCGCGCCCCCGCCTCCGGGTCTGGCCTGGTTGAGCACGACGCAATAGGTCTTGCAGTTTTCTGGGTTGCGCATCCGGATCACCCCGTTCAGGTAAGCGTGCAGTTCGTCGAGCCAGACGCGTTCGGTGCCCCGGCACGTGCGGCGAGCAGTGGTGATGTCGTCGAGGGCATCGGTCCACGGCAGGTGCACGACGGGGATGCCGTCGATGCTGGCCGGCAGGCCGGAGGCGGTGGCCAGGTCGCGGGAGGCTTGGGACAGGGTGACCAGCACGCCGCCTTGGGGGTGCGCGGCGATACGGCCGGCGTACTTGGCGAGTTGGTCGGCGGTGGGCACGATCCAGCCGCGTTTGGCCTCGAAGATGACCAGCGCTCGGGGTAGCCGCATCTCCAGGTCGGTGCGGCCTTCGGCGTCGCGTTCCTCCAGGGCCAGGGTGGCGTCGTCGGTGGCCGGCGCTGTGGTGGTCGGCCAGACCCGGTGCACGATGCTCGCGCGCAGGGCGGGGCTGCGGGCGAGGGTGTAGCCCAGGGCCGCGGTGAGATCGTTTTCGAGGGTGCCGAGAAGTGCGTAGACCGAAGGCACGGCTGTGCTGTGGCGGGTGAGTTCGGTCATCGACCGATCATGCCGCAGGGGTCGGTTGCGGCGTCGATTTTCGACGTCAGCACGTCGAGAATCGACCCCCGCGGGTGGGGTGCGGTGCTAGTTGGTGTGGGTGCCGTCGACACCGATGAACTGAATCTCACTGATTGCCACAGTGGTGACATCATCCGATGTCGGGGAGGCTGATTCTTTTGTAGGGGAAGCTGATTGGGGCGGATCAGACGTCTCCGCGACTTTGATCAAGAGTTTGCTGACAGTGGCCGGTGGGCTGATGTTCAATGGCCGCCAGTCACGTTCGCCGTTGGTCACGATCGTCATCGGCGGCCGGTTGAGCTCCTTCGGGAAATAGACGATGTATTTGGTGACGATGCGGCGGCCGGGCTTGGACCACTGGTCGGTGCCGTCGGGTGCCGCAGCGTCGTAGCCGCTGGTGAAGCGGAGTTGGCTGAGCGTGACTTGCCGGCCGAAGTCGACCTGGATGTTCTGGCCGTCCTTGTTCTTGACTCGCGTGCACACCCAGGCGGTGCTGAAATCCCCGTCGAATGCCCGGTTGACATCGGAGTAGTTCGCGTCGCGGGGGCAGATGTCGGTGGCGTGAACGCCGTTGATGATGGTGTCCCGGTTGATCGGCGGCAGGCTCGGTGCCGGCGGCTGGGTCGCGGCCCCGCTGGTGGTGGTCGGGGTCTGCGGGTTGACATCGGACGTCAGGTAGTCGACCCCGGCGATGGCGACGAGCAGCACCACCAGGGCCGCGGCGGTGAGGATCGCGGTGTGGGCGCGCCGGTTGGGCGGCACCCGCTTGTTGAACTGGCGGCCGCCGGCTGCGGCCGCGCGGCCGACGGCACGCAGTCCCCGGGTCAGCAGGCCGGGTTTCTTCTCGCCGGCGGCGTCGTCGGGGAAGAGTTCGTCGGGGACGGCGGCCGCGCCGCGTCGGGCCGGGCGCGTGGTGGTGCGCGGCGCGAGGGAGGCCAGGATCAGCTTGCGGTTGTCCCAGGCGTGATCAGTCTGCTGATCGGGGTCACTCATCGTGGTGGTCATCGTGTCGAGTCGTCGTCGATGTCGACGTCAATGATGCCGTCAAGGATTTCATCGCTGGCGATGCGACCTTCTGTTCGACGGGGCAGGGCGGTCAGGGTGTAGTCGGGGCGCATCGGCGCGCCGGGCTGCGGGGGCATCCCGTTGTAGTAGTGGTGGTGGTTGATCTGGGTGATCTGCGCTGGTACGTCGCGTGGTGCAGCGGTGGCGCGCGCTGGAGCGGGGCGGGGCGCAATGGCGCGGCCGGTGCGGCGACGAGGCCGCAGCCGGCGTAGCAGGCACCGGGTCACGTATCGCAGGGGCCGGCGCAGCACGGGCCACAGGTACCAGCCACCGACGCAGAGTACGAAGGCGTAGCCGACAGCGGCGTCCAGGGGGACGTCGAGGTAGTGGGTGGCGGCGCCGGCGATGAGCACCGCTGTGATCAGTGCGCGTATCACAGTGACCCTCCTGGGTGGGTGGTGGTGATGTGGTGGCGGCCTGCCGCCTCGGTGAGTTCAGGGTCGTAGGTGATCAGGGTGTGTAGTTGGGGGCCTGCGGTCAGCGCTGCGGCGATGTGCAGGGCGTCGAGGGTGCGCCGCGGCGCCGGCGTGAGATTGGCGGCAGCGGTGACCAGGCGGTCGGTCATGGCGACGGTGTCGAGACCGTCGAGGATGTGGCGGGCGTGGTCGGTGGCGTCGGGCTCCATCGTGGCGGTGGCGCGCAACAGCTCGGCGCGGGCCAGTGAGCAGGTGAACCACACGGTGTCGGTGCGGGCCTGCAAATAGTCGGTCAGGGCCGGGGTTTCGGGCTCGTGTGCGATGAGTTTGAGCATGGCCGTGGTGTCGAGGTAGATCACCGCTCGCCTCGGCGCATGTCGGCGAGGTGGGCGCTGGCTGGGGTGTGGAAGCCGGCGGTACGGCTGAGGATGGCGCGCGGGCCGGTGCGTGCGGGGGTGACTTCCCCGCTGGCGATCAGTGCCGCCCACGGGGTGTTGACGGGCGGGATCAGCTGAGCGACCGGATGCCCGTTGTTGGTGATGATCACCGTTTCGCCGTTGGCGACTTCGCGGAGCACGTCGGTGGCGTTCTGGCGTAGCTCCCGGACGCCATAACTCTTCATGTAGCACAGTGTATCCCCCATGTAGCACAGCGTGTACACAATCGATGGCCAAATGCTCCTGACAAGTAAATTTTTCCCAGCTTCTATCGTCTTAATCTAGTGTCTTAATATAGAGTACGGGTGTTCTGACCCGCCCGGTCAACCCTCTTTCAAAGGAACACACCCCATGACTCATGCCCGATCCACCGCCCGTCCCCGAATCAATCCGGGTATCGCTCTCGGCGTCGCCGGAGCAGTCGCGTTCGCACCACTGCTCGCCGGTGCCCCCGTGCACCCCTCAACGATCTCCCTCCCCCACATCTCCACACCCGCGATCACCCTCTCCGCGGTGGTCAACCCAGCCGCCATCGACGCCCTGATCGCCAACCTC
>JAHFVC010000432.1 GCA_023264765.1 Mycobacterium sp.
CCGGAGTATTCGGCCGGGTCAATTCCGCAGGCGCGCAGCACGTTCGGATTGACCATGCCGCAACCACCCCATTCCACCCAGCCGGGGCCACCCTTCTTGTTCTCGAACCAGACGTCGACTTCCGCCGACGGCTCGGTGAAGGGGAAGAAGTGCGGACGGAAGCGGGTCCGTCCGGCCGGCCCGAACTCGGCGCGCGCCAGCGCGTCCAGTGTGCCGCGCAGATGGGCCATCGTCAGTCCCTTGTCCACCGCCAGACCCTCCACCTGATGGAACACCGGGGTGTGCGTGGCATCGAGCTCATCGGTGCGGAAGGTACGGCCCAGCGAGATGATGTACACGGGCAGCTCACGCTCCAGCAGCGCGCGGATCTGCACCGGTGAGGTGTGCGTCCGCAGCACCTGACGGGATCCGTCCGGAGAGATCTGGAAGGTGTCCTGCTCGCTTCGGGCCGGATGGTCCGGGGGGAAGTTCAGGGCGTCGAAGTTGAACTGCTCGGTCTCGACCTCGGGGCCTTCGGCCAGCTCCCAGCCCATCGCGACGAAGGTGTCGGCGATGCGCTCGGTGAGCAGGGTGATCGGGTGCCGCGCACCGACCGGCTGCCGGGTCGAGGGCAGGGTGACGTCGATGCGCTCTGCGACCAGCACGGCGGCGTCGCGCTCGGCGCGGAGGACAGCCAACCGGTCGTCGAACAACTGCTGCGCTGCGCCGCGGGCGACGTTGACCCGCTTGCCGGCGTCCGCGCGCTCGGTCTTGGGCAAGGAGCCCAGCGCCTGCCGGGCCAGCGCGATCGGGGAACGGTCGCCGAGGTGTTCGGTCTTCGCCCGGGCCAACCCATCCAGATCCGCGGCGGCGGCGAACGCCAGCCGGGCCGCGTCGACGGCGTCGGTCAGAGCTTCTTCGGAGAGATCATTGGGCTCGCCCCGTTGTTCTGTCTGGTCAGCCACCCGGCGATCATAGCGACGGGCCGCTGGTGTCCCGCCGCCAGCGCTGCCACCGCGGCCATGACACTGGCCACAATCGCGACCGCCTGCGGCGCGGCGGAGGCGACCACGAGGTACCCGAACGTCGATCCGACGGCGAGCAGCACCAGCCGGGGCCTGGTCCACGGACCGGGCGCACCGAAGCGCGTCGACACCAGCATGCCGAGCAGCAGGGCCACCAGATGCCCGGCGTCGGTGAAGTCCCGAGTGCCGGTGGCCACCACGACGCCCAGCGTGACCCACCAGCAGATCCACATGGGGCGCCGGTGGGCCGGGATGGCCGCGGTCAGCATGCCGAGCACACCCATCGCGCCGTAGCTCATCCCGACGTCGGTGACCCTGCTGATCGAGTGCGGCACCCAGTCCTGACGAACCGCCAACACCAGTGCCGCTGCGATCACCAAGGTGGCGCCGATGTGGGCGACCAGAAAAGTCACCACGAGTTTGCGGCTGCGCCACAACAACTCGGCCACGGCGAACAGGCACACCAGACCCGGCAGCCACAACGCCATGCCGCCGACATCGACGACGAAGGCGCTGCCGAGCAATGTCCCGATCCGCCCCTGAGCCAGGTTGTGCAGATTGGTACTGGCGTGCCGGATCACCCGGTCGTGGACCGTCGGCCCCAGCGCCGCGAGCACCGCGGCGACGACGACCAGCGCCGTGGCGTAGCCGATCGTCACCCGCAGTCCTGACACCCATTTCACCGGCATGGGTTACCCACCTGCGGCGGATTCATCGTCGGAGTCGTCCGGCTCCGAGGCACGCGAACGCACCCGGTACATCTGCAGATCCTCGGGCACCCCGCTGGGCTTCGCGCCGAAGAGTTGCTTGCGCACCCGTTTGGTGGACAACCGCATCGCCTCGAAATCGGCGTCGGAGATGCCGTCCAGCGTGGATTGCGACACCACGAGGCCGCCCTTGGTGGCCCGCTCCATGACCCGGGAGGCGATGTTGACATCGACTCCCAGCCAATCCGATCCGATGCGCTGCGGGCGTCCGGTGTGGATACCGGCCCGCATGGTCGGTGTGTACCCGTCGACGTCGACAGCGCCCACGGCATCGAGGGCGGTCAGCACCGCCCGCACGGCGGGCACCGGGTCCCGGAACACCACCATGGCGCCGTCGCCCATCCGCTTCACGATGTGCCCACCGGCGGCCAGCAGCGGCGGTTCCACCACGGAAGTGACCCGGCGCAGCAGCCGCAGGGTGGCGTCGTCGCCGACGCGCAACGACCAGTCGGAGAACCCGACCAGGTCGGTGAAGACCAGGGTGACCTCGCGATAGGCGGGCCGGCCGGACACGCGTTCGGTGAGCGCCTGCCACACCTGCAGCGCACCCAGGCTCACCTCGCGCGAAGCGGCGTCACGTTCGAGCAAGCGGTCCGCGGCTCGGGCCGCAGCCCGGGGGCCACCGACCCCGGCAGCCGACAACGGATCGCCGAAGTCGGGGTCACCGGGCAGCGCACGCCGCATCCGCCTGATCATCGCGATGACGCCGGGATTGTGGTTGGTGCCCTTGAGCCAATCCAGTGGTCCGCCCAGCGCGGCGGCCGGCGGCGGCAACTCGACCGCTTCTATGCCACCGGACGGTTCGCCCACCGGTTCAGCATCCACAGCGCCACGATAGGTGGCACCGCCGGTAGCGGCAATCATGTCGCGGCAGGACCTTGCTCACACGAGGAAAGCGCCAGGTCACGGCTTCGTGGCGGCGAGATAGCCGACGCGTCACGGCTGAGTACCGCGGCCGTGGCGCACATAGACAACACCCGTTGTCAAGATTATGGTGGCGGGACAACCGTGGGTTTCGTCAGCGAGGACGCCATGACCACAGCACATTCCCATGCCACAGCGCAGGCACAGCACACCATTCCGCTGGGCCCGGATTCGCTCACCTGGAAGTACTTCGGCGATCTGCGCACCGGCCTGTTGGGGGTCTGGATCGGCTCGATCCAGAACATGTATCCCGAACTCGGCGCCGGCGTCGAAGACCATTCGATCCTGCTCCGCGAACCGCTGCAACGGGTAGCGCGATCGGTGTATCCGATCATGGGCGTCGTCTACGACGGGGACCGCGCCGCGCAGACCGGCGAACAGATCAAGAGCTTCCACCACGGCATCAAAGGTGTCGACGGGAAGGGTCGGCGCTACCACGCCCTGAATCCGGAGACCTTCTACTGGGCGCACGCCACCTTCTTCATGCTCATCGTGAAGACGGCGGAGTACTTCTGCGGCGGCCTGACGGATGCCGAGAAGCATCAACTGTTCGACGAGCACGTCCAGTGGTACCGGATGTACGGCATGAGCATGCGGCCCGTCCCCGACACCTGGGAGGACTTCTGCGAGTACTGGGATCACAAGTGCCGCGAGGAGTTGGAGATCAACCGGGCCACCCTGGACATCTTCACCATCCGCATTCCCAAGCCATGGTTCGTGCTGATGCCCACCCCGGTCTGGGATCAACTGTTCAAACCCATGGTCGGCGCCCAACGCTGGGTGGCCGCCGGGTTGTTCGACCCCGTGCTGCGCGAGAAGGCCGGGATGCGCTGGACGCCCGGTGACGAAGTGGTGCTGCGCCTGCTCGGCAAGATGGTCGAGTTGGCGTTCGTCGCCGTGCCCGACGAGATCCGCCTGCATCCCCGCGCCGTGGCCGCCTACCGTCGCGCATCGGGAAAGGCCCCCGACGACGCCCCCCTGGTGCAGGCCCCCGCCTTCATGGCACCACCCCGGGATCGCCGCGGACTGCCGATGCACTACCAACCACCGCACAAGACGCTGCTGGACCGCGCGGGTTCGTTGCTGCACACCACTTTTTCCCTGGCCGGCGTGGGCCGGTCCAACAGAAAGGCTGCATGACGGATGCTGGAATGGTCTGACGTCGATATCGCCGTGCGCGATGCGGTGCGCGAATTCATCGACAAGGAGATCCGGCCCCACATCGACGACCTCGAAGACGGCGAGTTGGAGCCCTACCCCATCGTCCGAAAACTGTTCGCCACCTTCGGCATCGACGCGATGGCCAAGGAGTCGCTGGAGCGCCGGCTGTCCAGGCTGCGCGACGGCGGGCAGGCCAAAGAGTCGAAGGCCTCGGGCGGGATGTTCGGTGGCGGGCCCGACCAGGCGGGCATGGGTTTCGTCCTGATCAGCGAATTGTGCAGGGTGTCCATGGGTTTGGTGACCGGCATGGGTGTCAGCCTGGGTCTGACGGTGCCGACCATCCAGGGCCGCGGCACCCTGGCACAGCAGGAGCGCTGGCTGCCCGGTCTGGTGACCTACGAGAAGATCGGGGCGTGGGCCATCACCGAACCCGACTCCGGCTCGGATGCGTTCGGCGGGATGAAGTCTTATGTGACCCGCGACGGGGAGGACTACATCCTCAACGGGCAGAAGACATTCATCACCAATGGACCCGACGCCGACGTCGTGGTGGTGTACGCGAAGCTGGATGAACCGGGCGTCTCGAAGCGCGATCGCAAGGTGCTGACGTTCGTGCTGGACCGCGGCATGGACGGGTTCGTGCAGTCGAAGCCGTTCCGCAAGATGGGTATTCACTCGTCACGCACCGGCGAGTTGTTCTTCAACAATGTCCGGCTGGGCCGGGACCGGCTGTTGGGCGAAACCGAAGGCACCGACGGTGCCGATCAGGGCCGGGACAGCGCGCGGTCGAGCTTCTCCGCCGAACGGATCGGTGTCGCCGCGATGTCGCTGGGCGTCATCGAGGAATGCCTGCACTTGAGCGTGGATTACGCCAAGAGCCGGGTGCTGTGGGGCAAGGAGATCGGGCAGTTCCAGTTGATCCAGCTCAAGCTGGCCAACATGGAGGTGGCCCGAATGAACGTGCGCAACATGCTGTTCCGGGTCATCGAATCGGCCAAGGTCGGTGCGTCGATCTCACTTCCGGAGGCGTCGGCCATCAAGTGGTACTGCTCGCAGGCCGCCACCGATGTCGCCATGGACGCGGTGCAGTTGTTCGGTGGCAACGGGTACATGACCGAGTACCGCGTCGAGCAGCTGGCCCGCGACG
>JAHFVC010000433.1 GCA_023264765.1 Mycobacterium sp.
GGCGGTCGTCGGTGACGTCGCGGGCGCGGCCGAGGCGCTGCGGTGGGCGATGCTCAGCGGCGAGCCGCACGTGGTTCTGGCCGACGCACTGGCCGAGGCCGTGCACGCCATCGCGCGCGTCGGCCCGCAGTCCGGCGACCCGTATCAATTGGCCTCCGAGCTGGGCATGCCGCCGAAGCGCGTGCAGAAGATCCAGCGGCAGTCACGGCGCTGGTCGAGGGAAAGGGTCGCGCAGGCCATGCAGATCGTGGCGGCGCTCAATGCGGATGTGAAGGGCGTCGCCGCCGATGCGGATTACGCGCTGGAGCGTGCGGTGCGCAAGGTCGCCGAACTCGCGAGCGACCGCTAGCCCCTGGAGACGACGAAACGCGCGTGGCCGGTGGGCCACACGCGCGAATCAGTCGGGTCTGAGAGAGACCGTCAGATGTTGTTGACGGCAAGCGCCAGGGCGGACTTCTTGTTCGCGGCCTGGTTCTTGTGGATCACGCCTTTGCTGGCGGCCTGGTCGAGCTTGCGGCTGGTGGCGACGAGCAGCTCGCCGGCCTTGTCCTTGTCGCCGGTCTCGATGGCATCACGCAGTCCGCGGACAGCCGTGCGCAGCGACGACTTCACGGACTGGTTGCGCAGACGGGCACGCTCGTTGGTCTTGATGCGCTTTTCCTGCGACTTGATGTTGGCCACGCGTGTAAATCCTTCTGAACGTCGGTTGGAATTCGAAGTCTGATTGCCCGGTGCAGAGTTCTTGACTGGGCAGCGGTTGTTCAGGTTACCAGCGGAAGGCTGGATCTCCCAAAGCGAGACCGACTGGCCTGCCGAAAATGCACATCTGGGGCAGCATTGACAACCGTGAGCCTACGAACACTGCCCAACGAATCGGCACGCACCTCCCGCAGTCCCTCGACGGCGGCGAAACGCCAGGTGGGAATCTTCGGTGGCTACAACGGCCGGGGGAGCTACTCCGAAGCGTTCGACGAGATGTTCGACGCGCAGGGCAACGTGCGTGGCCCCTACAAGGGCATCTTCGCCGAACTGTCACCCTCGGACGCCTCCGAGTTGGAGGCCCGGACGGAAGCGCTGGGCCGGGCATTCATCGATCAGGGCATCACTTTCTCGTTGTCGGGCCAGGAGCGCCCGTTCCCGCTGGATCTGGTGCCGCGGGTGATCTCGGCGGCCGAGTGGTCCCGGCTGGAGAAAGGCATCACGCAGCGCGTCAAGGCACTGGAGATGTATCTCGACGACATCTACGGCGATCAAGAGATCCTGCGTGACGGAGTCATCCCGCGCCGGCTGATCACCTCCTGTGAACACTTCCACCGTGAGGCGGTGGGCATCAACCCGCCGAACGGTGTGCGGATCCACGTCGCCGGTATCGACCTGGTGCGCGATGCCCAGGGCACCTTCCGGGTGCTGGAGGACAACCTGCGCTCGCCGTCCGGGGTGTCCTACGTCATGGAGAACCGTCGCACCATGGCGCGCGTGTTTCCCAACCTGTTCGCCTCCCACCGGGTGCGGGCCGTGGGGGATTACTCCTCACATCTGCTGCGGGCGCTCAGGAAAGCGGCGGCCACCAACGAAGCCGATCCGACCGTCGTGGTGCTCACCCCCGGCGTCTACAACTCGGCGTACTTCGAGCATTCGCTTCTGGCCCGGCAGATGGGTGTCGAGCTGGTCGAAGGCCGCGACCTGTTCTGTCGGGACAACACCGTCTACATGCGCACCACCGAGGGCGAGCGGCAGGTCGACGTCATCTATCGCCGCATCGACGACGAGTACCTGGACCCGATGCAGTTCCGGCCCGATTCGGTCCTCGGAGTGGCCGGGCTTCTCAACGCCGCCCGCGCCGGCAACGTGGTGATCTCCAGTGCGGTCGGCAACGGCGTCGGAGACGACAAGCTCGTGTACACCTACGTGCCGACCATCATCGAGTACTACCTAGGGGAGAAACCGCAGCTGGCCAACGTCGATACCTTCCGCTGCTGGCTCGACGACGAGCGTGAAGAAGTGCTCGACCGGGTCGCCGAACTGGTCATCAAACCGGTGGAAGGCTCCGGCGGCTACGGCATCGTTTTCGGGCCGAACGCCAACGACAAGGAACTCGCCACGATCAGCAAGAAGATCCGGGCCGACCCGCGCGGCTGGATCGCGCAGCCGGTCGTGCAGCTATCGACGGTGCCGACCCAGATCGGCGATCAGCTGGCACCTCGCCACGTGGACCTACGGCCCTTCGCGGTCAACGACGGTGACGATGTGTGGGTGCTGCCCGGTGGGTTGACCCGGGTGGCGCTGCCGGAGGGCTCGCTGGTGGTGAACTCCAGCCAGGGTGGCGGTTCCAAGGACACCTGGGTGCTGGCCTCGCGCACTTCGGCCGCCGACCGCGAGCTGGCCGCCGCCAAGGTGGTGCGCTCGTTGCCGGACGCCCCGAAGACCGGCACGCCGTCGGTCGCAGAAAAGGTGTCGCGCAATGGCAAGGCCGGCCGGGAGGTCAAGGGCGAACAAACCCAACAGCAGCAGACCCGGGATGCGCGCCATCAGTCCGGCGCCCAGCCCGAACAACAGCAACAGCAACAGCAACAGCAACAGGCGGTGGTCGACTGATGCTGGCCCGTAACGCGGAATCGCTGTATTGGATCGGCCGCTACGTCGAGCGCGCCGACGACACCGCCCGCATCCTTGACGTCGTGGTCCATCAGCTGCTGGAAGACTCCAGCGTCGACCCCGACCAAACCTCGCGGGTGCTGCTGCGCGTGCTCGACATCGAACCACCCGAACAGCAGTTGGACGTGTGGTCCCTGACCGATCTGGTCGCCTTCGGAAAGGACACCAAGGGGGGCTGCTCGATCGTCGAATCCATCACCGCCGCGCGGGAAAATGCCCGTGGTGCACGCGAAGTCACGTCGACGGAGATGTGGGAGTGCCTTAACACCACCTACAACGCGCTGGCTGAGCGAGAGCGGGCCGCTCGCCGGCTCGGTCCGCACGAATTCCTGGCGTATGTCGAGGGCCGGGCGGCGATGTTCGCCGGCCTGGCCGACTCGACCCTCTCGCGCGATGACGGGTATCGGTTCATGGTGCTCGGCCGGGCCATCGAACGCGTCGACATGACGGTACGCATGTTGTTGTCGCGTGTCGGTGACAGCGGCTCCTCACCTGCGTGGGTCACCGTGCTGCGTTCGGCAGGTGCCCACGACACCTATCTGCGTACCTACCGCGGTGTCCTGGATGCCAGCCGGGTGGTCGAATTCATGCTGCTGGACCGGCTTTTCCCTCGCTCGGTGTACTACTCGCTGCGGCTGGCCGAGCACAGTCTCGACGAACTGCTGCACCGCCGACACAGTCGGATCGGATCGACAGCGGAAGCTCAGCGGCTACTCGGCAGGGCGCGCAGCGAGCTGGAGTTCCTTCCCCCCGGGGCGTTGCTGGAGTCACTGGAAGACCAGCTCGCGGCACTGCAACAGACCTGTGTCGACGTCGGCGAAGCGTTGGCGCTGCAGTACTTTCATTCGGCTCCGTGGGTCGCGTGGTCCGATGCCGGGCGGGCCAGCGGCACGGTCATCGAAGAGGGAGAGATCTGATGTGGCGCATGCGGGTGGTCCACGCGACGGGCTATGCCTACAAGTCGCCCGTCACGGCGTCGTTCAACGAGGCGCGGCTGACTCCACGTTCGGATTCGCGGCAGAACGTCATCCTGAATCGGGTCGAGACCGTGCCGGCTACCAGGCAGTACCGGTACGTCGACTACTGGGGTACCGCGGTGACGACGTTCGATCTGCACGCTCCGCATGCCGAATTGGAAGTGACGGCGTCCTCGGTCGTGGAAACCGAGAAGCCCGACCTCCCGACGGAATCGGTGAGCTGGGGGGACCTCGGGTCCGCGGCGGTGATCGACCGGTTCGATGAACTGCTCACCCCGACGCTGTACACCCCGGCCAGCAAGCGCATTGAGCGGGTGGGCCGGCGGATCGCCAAAGAGAACGCACCTCAACAGGCCGTCATCGAGGCGGCGCGCTGGGTGCACGGTGAGCTCAACTATGTGCCTGGCACCACCGGCGTGCATTCCTCGGGCCTTGATGCTCTGCGCGAAGGCAAAGGGGTCTGCCAGGATTTCGCGCACCTGACGCTGATCCTGTTGCGAGGCATGGGAATCCCGGCTCGCTATGTATCGGGATACCTGCACCCCCGGCGCACCGCGAAGGTGGGCGACACCATCGAAGGTCAGAGCCACGCCTGGATCCAGGCGTGGACCGGCGATTGGTGGCAATACGACCCGACCAACGACAAGGACATCAACGAGCAGTACATCAGCGTCGGGGTGGGCCGGGATTACGCCGACGTGACGCCGCTCAAGGGCATCTATTCCGGTGAAGGTTCGACCGACCTGGACGTCGTTGTGGAGATCACCCGGCTGGCGTGACCGAGGTGCACACGCCCGCGTGCACCTCGACGCGGTGCAGGTCGTCGCCCAGTTCGATCTGGCGGCCGAAATGGCTTGCGGCCCTGGATCTCCAGTCTTCCTCCTGGCCGCGGACGAGGGCCGGGACGTAGTGCGTGAGGATCAGGATGCCGACTCCGGCGCGTGCGGCGGTGTCGGCGGCCTGCTCCACCGAGGAGTGGTAGTCGCAGATATCGCGGAAGCGCTGCACGGGCATCTGCTCCACCAGATCCGTGCGGATGGCGGTGTGCACCAGGGCCCCGGCCCCCGCGGCCAGTGCATCCAACCCGGCGCACGGCACGCTGTCCCCTGCCAGCACCACAGAAGCGCCGTCGTGCTCGACGCGGAATCCGATGGTCGGGGTCACCGGCCGGTGGTCGGTGGGACCCACCAGGATTCGCACGCCCGCGTGATCCCACACCAGCCCGTCGGTGTGCTCGTGTACCTGTACGGCGGGCGGTGCGGTGATGTCGGCGTGATGGGCGATCCGGTAGCCGATGTCGTGCCCGAACGCCTTGAGCGTGGCATCCACCACCTCGGCGGTCCCCGGCGGCCCGATGATCTGCAG
>JAHFVC010000434.1 GCA_023264765.1 Mycobacterium sp.
CTGGCAGGCCTGGGCGACACCGACACCGGCCGCGCCCACGCTCGCGAACTGCTGGACGCAGCCCAGCAGGAGCGCAGCGCCCCGTAGTGGTCAGGCCGGGTTCGCGGGCGACAACTCGGCCGCGCCCCAGCGCAACGGGTTCGCCGCGGTCAGCTCGACCAGTTCGGTCACGGTGAAGTCGATGAAGCACTGCGCGCCGGCGGTGTCGTCGTGCGCCCAATCGATCCGGGCCGTGCCGGTGAGCGCAACGGTCGACCCGGTCCGCCAGTCTGGGATCAACAATCCACAGTGCGGGTTGGTCTCGATGTTGCCCAGCGTCATGAACATCGAGTTGCCGCGATAGTCGGGCCAGCGCAGCCGGGTGGGCGAGATCACCTGCAGAAAGCCTGGATTACCGCCTCGGTGGGAAGCGTCGGTGTTGCCTTGTGGGTCCGCAGAACCGATGAAGAAGGTGTCGGCTCCGGTGATGAGGCCCCGCGTGCGCGCGTCGATCTGCGTCGCACGGTGCACGGTGGGCACTCCCGTCCCCACCTGCACCTCCTCGATGTGCCTGCGGGAGATGTACTTCGGGCAATTCGAATACACCTGGTCGGTGTGGACGCGCAGACCGCTCCCCACGGGTTCGGCCGTCCCGTTGATCCGCATGCGGCGCCGGGTTGCCGGCTCGACGGCGATCATCCCGACCCGATGCGGGTGCGTCAGGATCTCTGCGAGCGGGTCGCCAGGAGCCGGCAGGGCGTCGATCACCACGGTCCGTGCATCCTCGGCGTGGACGAAGCCGGGCGGACCGGTGATCAGACCCGCCCATAACCGGTCTGAATCGTCGGCCGCACTGATCACCACCATCGGCTGTTCGGTCAGGAAGTCGGCGGCCGCGCCCGGAATCTCCGGCCGCACCATCCTGGCGACGCGTTCGGCGATCTGGCCTTGCCCCATCCGCCGTTGCACCGAGATCTCGCCCGCGTGGAAAAGAGTCATGGCGCGGCTCAGAAGAATCCGCAGGTGGGTGCCGCGCCGCTCGGAGCGGGTTCGGCTTCGGCCCCGCTCGGTGCGTACACTTCGAGCCGGATCCCGTCGGGATCGGTGAAGAAGATGCCGCCGGATGCGGCCCCTTCGCCGTGTGCGACGACACCGTCGTGCGCGAACGGCGCGCCGAGCTCCTTGAGTACCGACTCCACCGCTCTGACGGCCTCGATGTCGTCCACCTGGAATGAGAGATGGTGCAGCCCGGGTGTGTGCGTCGAGAAGGCACCGTCGCTCTGTTCCCAGAGGGTCAGCCGCAGGATGCCGTCAGCGCCGAGGAATGCGTAGCGATGGTCGCCTTCGGTGCTGATGCCGAGCTGCTCGAAGTCGAAGGCCCGACGGTAGAAGTCCACCGAACGTTCCAGGTTGGTGACGTTGAGTCCGACGTGTCCGGGTGAGGTTGCGATCGCCATGTCCATCCTCCAGATATAACCAGTAAAGATACGAATGAAGGTTATTATGGAGAGGAGCAGTTGTCAACCGTCTAAAGCAAGATCAATGGTTAGTGAGAAGGGTGGTTAATCTCAGGTATGCGTGATCCGCGCCCACACCTCGGGGAACCCCTTGCGCTGGACCTGCTGAACACCCGGTGGGCGTCGGCGGAGGGCCCGCAAGACCTGCTGTCGGACACCACGGGATTGCGGTGCTGGTTGCAGACAAACGAACTTTCCGACCGCTGCGATGTCGACGAGTCGTCCCTTGAGGCACTGCTGGTTGCCCGGCAGGCGATTCTGCGCGTGGTCGCCGAGGGCTCGGCCGATGAACTCAACGAGGTGCTCGACCATGGACGCATTCGGCGCCGGCTGGCCGATGCGGGTCCCCAGGGCCTGCCGGATGTGCCGGAGGCGCAGTGGTTGGCCGGCTGGTTGGCTGCGGACAACTTGTTGGGACTGCTGGCCGAAGCTCCGCACCGGATCAAGCAGTGCGCCCATCCGCACTGCATCCTCTGGTTCCACGACACGTCGAAAAACGGCACCAGGCGCTGGCATTCGATGACCACGTGTGGCAATCGCGCCAAGGCGGCGCGGCACTACGCGGCGAAACGCGAATGAGATGGTTCTGATGTTGCAGATGTGACAAAAGAAAACTTGTGGGGCTGGTGTTACGGCGCGCCTCCACCTCAACTTGAGGGTTGGCCGACAGAATCGCCCCATGAAGATGTCAGCGCTGCTATCGCGTAATGCCAGCTCAAAGCCGGGCGTCATCGGTACCGCCCGCGTTGATCGCGACATCGACCGTCTGCTGCGCCGCGTGGGGCCGGGGGATGTCGTCGTCCTCGACGCCCTGGATCTGGACCGGATCACCGCCGACGCGCTCGTCGAGTCGGGAGTGTGCGCCGTCGTCAACGCCTCGCCGTCGATCTCCGGCCGGTACCCGAATCTGGGGCCGGAAGTGTTGGTGGCCAACGGCATCGTCCTGATCGACGAGGCGGGCGACGAAGTCTTCAAGAAGGTCAAGGACGGCGCCCGGGTCCGCGTCAACAACGGCGGTGTGTACGTCGGTGACCGCAGGATCGCGCACGGCACCGAACGCAACGACCTGGAGATTCACGAGCTCATGGTGGAAGCCAAGAGCGGTCTGGTTGCGCACCTGGAAGCGTTCGCAGGCAACACCATCGAGTTCATCCGTAGTGAGAGCCCGCTGCTGATCGACGGCATGGGCATCCCGGACATCGACATCGACATGGACCGCAGGCATGTGGTCGTGGTGGCCGAAGGCCCTTCCGCCGCCGATGATCTCAAGGCCCTCAAGCCGTTCATCAAGGAGTACCAGCCGGTGCTGGTCGGTGTCGGAGCAGGCACCGATGTCCTGCGCAAGGCCGGCTACCGGCCGCAGCTCATCGTCGGGGACCCCGGCGTCATCAGCAGCGACGCGCTGCGGTGCGGCGCGCAGGTGGTGCTGCCCGCCGATGCCGACGGCCACGCGCCCGGTCTGGAGCGCATCCAGGACCTCGGCGTCGGAGCCATGACGTTCCCGGCCGCCGGGTCGGCCGCCGACCTGGCTCTGCTGCTGTGCCATCACCACGGCGCCGCACTGATCGTCACCGCAGGTCACAGCGCCACGATCGAGGAATTCTTCGACCGCACGCGCCAGCAGAGCAACCCGTCGACCTTTCTGACCCGGCTCAAAGTGGGGGAGAAGCTGGTCGACGCCAAGGCCGTGGCCACCCTGTACCGCAGCCGGATCTCCGGCGGCGCCATCGCGCTGCTGGTGCTGGCCATGTTGATCGCGGTGATCGTCGCGCTGTGGGTGTCCCGTACCGACGCCGTCGTCCTGGATTGGGTGGCGGACTACTGGAACCGCTTCCTGCTCTGGGTCCAGGGCTTGGTCAGCTAGTAGTTCTGGCCTCAACCTCGAGGGGTGCTGCATGATTTCACTTCGCTCACATGCGATTTCGCTTGCCGCAGTGTTTCTGGCCCTGGCCATCGGTGTCGTGCTCGGATCGGGTCTGCTGTCCGACACCGTGCTGTCCGGGCTGCGCAAGGACAAGGCCGACCTGCACAACCAGATCAACACCTTGACCGACGACAAGAATGCGCTGAACGAAAAGCTCAGTGCAGCTGGTGAATTCGACAGCCTGATGGCGCCCAGGATCTTGCGGGACACCCTCGCCGGCAAGTCCGTGGTGATCTTCCGGACCCCGGACGCGGCGGATGACGACGTCGACGCGGTGACCCGGCTGGCCACCCAGGGCGGCGCCATGGTGACCGGAGCGATCTCGCTCACCCCGCAGTTCGTCGACGCGAACTCCTCGGAAAAGATGCTCTCGGTGGTGAATTCGCCGATCCTGCCGGCGGGCCGGCAGCTGTCCACCAAGTCGGTGGACCAGGGCTCCCAAGCCGGCGACCTGCTCGGCATCGCGCTGCTGTCCGGCAAGGAACCCGCGGTGGTCGACGACCAGCGCGACACGGTGCTCGCCGCACTGCGCGAGACCGGATTCATCTCCTACGACGCCCAGCGCATCGGCGCCGCCAACACCGCGGTGATCGTCACCGGCGGAAACCTCGGCGACGACGCGGGCAATCGGGGATCCACGGTGGCCCGATTCGCCGCCGGGTTGGCGCCGCACGGTGCGGGCACCGTCCTCGCCGGCCGCGACGGGTCCGCGACCGGCACCGCGGCCGTCGCGGTGACCCGATCCGACGCGGCCCTCTCCTCGGCCGTCACCACCGTCGACGACGTCAACGCCGAGTCCGGACGGATCACCAGCGTGCTCGCGCTGGCCGACTTGATCCGCGGTGGCAAGCCCGGGCAGTTCGGGATCGGGCAGGGCGCGTCGTCAGTGACCGTGCCCCAGTGAATGTGAGGTAGTGACGGAGACCATCGGCGCGCCAGCGACAGGTTGTCGGCGTCGGTGTTAAGGTGAGATTCCGTGGGTCGGCAGGCCCTGAGTCGATGAAAATCGATTCGCCCCATCGCCACGGAGGTTGTTCTTGCCCTCGTTACGCAAGCACCCGCAGACCGCGACCAAACACCTCTTCGTCAGTGGTGGTGTTGCGTCATCCCTCGGTAAAGGCCTGACGGCCAGTAGTCTCGGGCAGCTGCTCACCGCGCGCGGTCTGCAGGTGACGATGCAGAAGCTCGACCCCTACCTCAACGTGGACCCGGGCACCATGAACCCGTTCCAGCACGGCGAGGTGTTCGTCACCGAGGACGGCGCCGAAACCGACCTCGACGTCGGCCACTACGAGCGCTTCCTGGACCGCGACCTGTCCGGGTCGGCGAACGTCACCACCGGCCAGGTGTACTCCACGGTGATCGCCAAGGAACGGCGCGGCGAGTACCTCGGTGACACCGTGCAGGTCATCCCGCACATCACCGACGAGATCAAGCGTCGCATCCTGGCAATGGCCGCGCCCGATGCCAAGGGCAACCGGCCCGACATCGTCATCACCGAGATCGGTGGCACCGTCGGCGACATCGAGTCGCTGCCCTTCCTGGAGGCCGCCCGGCAGGTGCGTCACGAGGTC
>JAHFVC010000435.1 GCA_023264765.1 Mycobacterium sp.
GCCTGCCGCCGGGCAACAGATTAGGCACCGCACCGGCCTCGAGCGCACCGCGGTCACCGGCCCGCCGGGGGACCCAGCCGATCCGGGCGGCCGCCGCCACGGCCAGCCGGACGGCGGCGGAGCAGGCGCCCGGCGCGGACGCCAGCCGCTCGCCGACCAGGATGATGCTGCCCGCGGGGAGTTCCTCGCGCAGCCCGTCCAGTGCCGCCGCTTCGCCGCCGGGTGCGGTGCTGATCAGCCGGCCGCCCATTTTCGTCAGCCCTCTCGTCGCGAACGGAGCGATCGCGATGACCTGCAGCCCGCGTTTGCGGAATGCCTTGCGCAGGCGAAGGAACACGATGGGGGATTCCTCTTCGGGTTCCAGTCCGGCGAGGACGACGGCGGGGGCCGCTTCCAGGTCGGCGTAGGTCACAGCGAACGGCCGGCCGGCCACGGCGTGAGCCAGGAACTGCAGCTCCTCATCCGTTCCGGCGCGGGCGCGAAAGTCGATGTCATTGGTGGCGAGCATGATCCGTGCGAACTTGGCATAGCCGTACGCGTCTTCGAGGGTGAGGCGTCCTCCGGTCAGCACCCCGGCCCTGCCTGCGGTCAGTCCGTGCAGCGCCACCGCCACCGCTTCCGACCACGAGGCCGGCCGTTGGCTGCCGTCGGGGTCACGCAGCAGCGGGGTGGTGATCCGGTCGCCCTGGGTGGCGTAGGCGAACGCCCAGCGGCCCTTGTCGCAGTTCCACTCCTCGTTGACCTCGGGATCGTCACCGGCCAGGCGGCGCAACACTTTTGCGCGCCGGTGATCGGTGCGCTGAGCGCAGCCCGAGGCGCAGTGTTCGCACGCGCTCGGTGAGGAGACCAGATCGAAGGGACGGGCCCGGAACCGGTAGGCGGTTCCGGTCAGCGCACCGACGGGGCAGATCTGCACCGTGTTCCCGGAGAAGTACGAGTCGAACGGAGTGTCGTCCGCGATGCCCACCTGTTGCAGCGCGCCGCGCTCCAGTAACTCGATGAACGGGTCGCCGGCGATCTGGTTGGAGAACCGGGTGCATCGTGCGCACAGCACGCAGCGTTCGCGGTCCAGCAGCACCTGCGTGGACAGGTTGATCGGCTTGGGATAGGTACGTTTGACGTCGGTGAACCGGGAGTCGCTGCGGCCGTTGGACATCGCCTGATTCTGCAGGGGGCACTCGCCGCCTTTGTCGCATACCGGACAGTCCAGCGGGTGGTTGATCAGCAGCAGTTCCATCACCCCGTGCTGGGCCTTGTCGGCGGTGGCAGAGGTCAGCTGGGTCCGCACCACCATGTCCGGGGTGACGGTGGTGGTACACGACGCGAGCGGTTTACGCTGGCCCTCGACTTCGACCAGGCATTGGCGGCAGGCGCCCACCGGATCCAGCAGCGGATGGTCGCAGAACCGCGGGATCTGGATGCCCATCAGCTCCGCCGCGCGGATCACCAGAGTGCCCTTGGGAACGCTGATCTCGTGATCGTCGATGGTCAACGTCACCATCTCGACGGGTGTGGTGTCTTTCGCAGAGTCGGCCAGTGTCATACGTGCGCCCCCTCCGTCGCGAACACCGTGGACGCGTGCGGATCGAACGGGCATCCGGCGCCGAGATGTAGTTCGTACTCCTCGCGGAAATACTTGATCGACGAGATGATCGGGCTCGCCGCGCCGTCGCCGAGAGCGCAGAACGACTTCCCCAGGATCGCGTCGGAGATGTCGAGCAAGGTGTCGATGTCCTCTCTCGACCCGGTACCGGTTTCCAGGCGTTCGAAGATCTGCGCCAGCCAGTAGGTGCCCTCACGGCACGGTGTGCACTTACCGCAGGACTCGTGGGCGTAGAACTGGGTCCAGCGCCGCACCGCCCGTACCACGCAGGTGGTCTCGTCGAAGATCTGCAGTGCCTTCGTTCCCAGCATCGACCCCGCGCCGCCCACCCCCTCGTAATCCAATGGCACGTCGAGGTGTTCGGGGGTCAGCATCGGTGTCGAGGATCCCCCGGGGGTCCAGAACTTCAGCTGATGACCGGCCCGGACCCCGCCGGCGTAGTCGAGCAGTTCGCGCAAGGTGATGCCCAGCGGAGCCTCGTACTGCCCGGGGCGGGTGACGTGGCCGGACAGTGAGTACAGCGTGAACCCGGGCGATTTCTCCGAGCCCATCGACTTGAACCAGTCCACGCCGCGCTGCACGATGGGCGGCACGCTGGCAATGGATTCGACGTTGTTGACCACCGTGGGGCAGGCGTACAGCCCGGCGACCGCGGGGAAGGGCGGGCGCAACCGCGGTTGGCCACGACGGCCCTCCAGGGAGTCCAGCAGGGCGGTCTCCTCGCCGCAGATGTAGGCGCCGGCGCCGGCGTGCACCACAAGATCCAGGTCGAAACCCGAGCCCAGGATGTCGCGGCCGAGGTAACCGGCGTCATACGCCTCGGCCACTGCGGCGCGCAACCGGCGGAGTACCGGCACCACTTCACCGCGCACGTAGATGAAGGCGTGCTGGGCCCGGATGGCATACGAGGCGATGATCGCGCCCTCCACCAGCACGTGCGGGGTGGCCATCATCAGCGGGATGTCCTTGCACGTACCGGGTTCGGACTCATCGGCATTGATCACCAGATAGTGCGGTTTCGGGTCTGCCTGGTTGATGAACGACCACTTCTGCCCGGTCGGGAAGCCCGCGCCGCCGCGACCGCGCAACCCCGAATCCTTGATCAGGGCGATGACGGCATCGGGATCCATGTCCAGCGCGGCGTCCAGCGCCTGATAGCCGTCGTGGTGCAGATACGTGGGCAGCGTCCAGGATTGCGGGGCGTCCCAGTAACTACTGAGCACCGGTGCGAGTTCGGTCATCGCTGACCCCTGACGACCCGTAGCCCGGCCAGTGTCGCCGGGCCCGGAGGCGAGGTGTCCGGCGCACCGATCGTCGCATCTTCCACGCCGGCCAGGATCCGGGCGGTCTGGCGGAACGTGCACAGCGTGGCGCCGCGGCTGGGCTGCACGGGCTTTCCGGCGCGCAGATCGTCCACGAGTTCCCGCACCGAAGAGGGGGTTTGGTTGTCGAAGAACTCCCAGTTCACCATGACCACCGGCGCGAAGTCGCAGGCGGCGTTGCACTCGATGTGCTCCAGGGTGACAGAGCCGTCCGGCGTGGTATCACCGGCGTGCACACCGAGGTGCTCCTGCAGGATCTCCAGCAGCGCGTCGCCGCCCATGATGGCGCACAGCGTGTTGGTGCAGACCCCGACCAGATAATCGCCGGTGGGGTTGCGCCGGTACATCGAGTAGAAGGTCGCGACGGCCGTCACCTCGGCGGGACTCAGATCCAGTTGAGCCGCACAGAATCTGACACCCGCCGGCGTCAGATAGCCGTCCTGCGCCTGCACCAGGTGCAGCAGCGGCAGCAGTGCCGAGCGAGCTTGCGGGTAGCGGGCGATGATTCCCTCGGCGTCGGCCGTCAGCTGTGCCGTCACCTCGAACGAATAGGATTGTGGTCCGGCCGATATCGGGGGGCCCGCCTCGTCGGGCCGCTGCCCCAACCGGAGCTCGATCGCGCTCACCTGTCCACACCTCCCATCACCGGGTCGAGTGAGGCCACCGCCGAGATCGCGTCGGCCACCATGCCGCCCTCGCACATCGCCGCCACGGCTTGCAGATTCGTGAACGACGGATCGCGGTAGTGCACCCGGTAGGGTCGCGTGCCGCCGTCGCTGACGACGTGTACGCCCAATTCCCCGCGCGGGGATTCGACCGCCACGTACACCTGCCCGGCGGGCACCCGGATGCCCTCGGTGACGAGTTTGAAGTGGTGGATCAGCGCCTCCATCGAGGTGCCCATGATCTTGGCGATGTGGTCGGGGGAGTTGCCCAGCCCGTCAGGGCCGATCTTCAGGTCGGCCGGCCACGCCAGCTTCTTGTCGGTCAACATGACCGGCCCCGGCTTGAGGCGATCGATACACTGCTCGACGATCTTGAGTGACTCCTTCATCTCGTCGACCCGGATCAGATAGCGGCCGAGGGCATCACACCCGTCGGCGGTGCAAACCTCGAACTCATAGGTCTCGTATCCGCAGTAGGGCTGGGCCTTTCGCAGGTCGTGCGGCAGGCCCGTCGAGCGCAGCACCGGACCGGTGATCCCGAGTGCCATACACCCGGTGAGGTCGAGGTAGCCGATGCCCTCGGTGCGCGCTTTCCAGATGTAGTTGTCGCGCAGCAGCTTTTCCATGTCGCGTAGCTGTCCCGGAAGCGCCTTCACCAGTTCGCGCAACTGCGGCATGGCTTCGTCGGGTAGATCCGAGGCGAGCCCGCCGGGCCGGATGTAGGCGTTGTTCATCCGCAGACCGGTGATGGTCTCGAACATGGACAGGATGGATTCGCGAGCGCGGAACCCGAAGAACATCGCCGACATCGCGCCCAGTTCCATACCGCCGGTGGCCAGCGCCACCAGATGACTGGAGATGCGGTTGAGTTCCATCAGCAAGACCCGGATGACGTTGGCGCGCTCGGGGATGTCGTCGGTGACGTCGAGCAGCTTCTCCACGCCCAGGCAGTAGGCGGTTTCGTTGAAGAACGGGGAGAGATAGTCCATCCGGGTCACGAAGGTGACGCCCTGAGTCCAGGTGCGATATTCGAGGTTCTTCTCGATACCGGTGTGCAGATAACCGATGCCGCAACGGGCCTCGGTGATGGTCTCGCCCTCGATCTCCAGGATGAGGCGCAACACCCCGTGCGTGGACGGGTGCTGCGGACCCATGTTGACGACGATGCGCTCCCCGGCGTGCTCGCGGGCGGCGGCGACGACGGCGTCCCAGTCCTGACCGCCCACCACGACGACGGGCGGTTCGCTCTGCAGTGTCATCAGTTGTACGACCTCCGCTGATCGGGTGGCGGGATCTCGGCGCCGTGGTACTCGACCGGGATTCCGCCCAGCGGATAGTCCTTGCGTTGCGGATGCCCGATCCAGTCGTCGGGCATCTCGATCCGCGTCAA
>JAHFVC010000154.1 GCA_023264765.1 Mycobacterium sp.
ACACTGACGACGACGATGATGACGAGTTCGACGACGAATCCGACGAGGAGGATTCGGACGACGAGGACTCCGACGACGAGTTCGACGACGACGATTCGGATGACGACTCGGATGACGAGGACGACTCCGACGACGAGGACGACGACGACTCCGACGACGAGGACGACGACGAGGACGACGACGAGTTCGACGACGACCACGACGACGACCACGACGACGACGATGACGAGGACGGCGACGAAACCGCCGCTGACCAGGTCATCGAGACACCTCAGTCGGTAGTCGAGGCGCAGGCTTCGGGTGGGCGACGTCCACGGCGTCGTGCCGCGGCGCGGCCGGCGGGTCCTCCCACGGACGCGGTTTGACCCTGTCCACGCTGCTCACGTACCCTTAACCAGTTGTCGCGGGGCTTGCAGCCGCAACTGCTGGCTCGGCCCGCACCCAAGACCCGCACGTGCATGTCCCAATTTGCGCGCGCCCAGATGAACGAAGCAGAGGTAGATCCACGATGGCAGCCGATAACGCCACGTACGCAGTCGTCAAGACTGGCGGCAAGCAGTACAAGGTCGCCGTCGGGGACATTGTCAAGGTCGAGAAGATCGAGTCCGAGCCCGGCTCGTCGGTCTCTCTTCCGGTCGCACTGGTCGTCAACGGCGCCACGGTGACCACCTCGGCCGATGACCTGGCCAAGGTGGCCGTCACCGGCGAGATCCTCGAGCACACCAAGGGCCCGAAGATCCGCATCCACAAGTTCAAGAACAAGACCGGCTACCACAAGCGCCAGGGTCATCGTCAGCAGCTGACGGTGCTCAAGGTCACCGGCATCAAGTAAAGGGCGGTAGGAGACATGGCACATAAGAAGGGCGCATCCAGCTCACGCAACGGTCGCGACTCCGCCGCCCAGCGGCTCGGCGTCAAGCGATTCGGTGGACAGCTCGTCAAGGCCGGCGAGATCCTGGTCCGCCAGCGTGGCACCCATTTCCACCCGGGCGTGAACGTCGGCCGCGGTGGCGACGACACCCTGTTCGCGACCGCTCCGGGCGTTGTCGAGTTCGGCGCCAAGCGTGGCCGCCGGACCGTCAACATCGTGCGGCCGTCGGTCCAGGAGGCCTAGTTTTTCGAGGACTTTCCGCGAATGTGAAGCTGCTGCGAGTTCTCCCGTCAGAACTCTCGGCAGCTTCACTGATTTAAGAGATCGTGGAAGGACCTGATATGCCCCGGTTCGTGGACCGCGTGGTCATTCACGCGCAGGCCGGAAACGGTGGGCACGGTTGTGCCTCGGTGCACCGCGAGAAGTTCAAGCCGCTCGGCGGTCCCGACGGCGGCAACGGGGGCAGCGGCGGCAGCATCGTGCTGGTCGTCGATCCGCAGGTGCACACCCTGCTCGACTTCCATTTCCACCCGCACGTCAATGCGCCCTCGGGCAAGCAGGGCGCGGGCAGCAATCGCGACGGTGCCGCCGGGGCCGATCTTGAGGTGCGGGTGCCCGACGGCACCGTCGTCCTCGACGATCAGGGCCGGCTGCTCGCCGACCTGGTCGGCGCCGGAACCCGATTCGAAGCGGCGGCCGGCGGCCGGGGTGGACTCGGGAACGCGGCACTGGCCTCCCGGGCCCGCAAGGCGCCTGGCTTCGCCCTCCTGGGGGAGAAGGGGCAGACCCGCGATCTGACCCTGGAACTCAAGACGGTGGCCGATGTCGGCCTGGTCGGCTTTCCCTCCGCCGGTAAATCCTCGTTGGTGTCGACGATCTCGGCGGCCAAGCCGAAGATCGCGGACTATCCGTTCACGACCCTGGTCCCCAATCTCGGCGTGGTGTCCGCGGGCGAGCATTCCTTCACCGTCGCCGATGTTCCGGGCCTGATTCCCGGCGCCTCCCAAGGCCGCGGCCTCGGTCTGGACTTCCTGCGTCACATCGAGCGTTGCGCGGTGCTGGTGCACATCGTGGATTGCGCCACCCTCGAGCCGGGCCGGGACCCGATCTCCGACATCGACGCCCTGGAAGCCGAACTCGCGGCTTATCAGCCCACCCTGCAGGGGGATTCGACGCTCGGCGATCTCGCCGACCGGCCCCGCGCCGTGGTGCTCAACAAGATCGACGTCCCCGATGCGAAGGAATTGGCTGACTTCGTCCGCGACGAGGTCGCCGAGAAGTACGGCTGGCCGGTCTACGAGATCTCGACCGTGAGCCGGGATGGGCTGCGGCCGTTGATCTTTGCGCTATGGGACCTGGTGTCGGCCTACCGGGCCGCGCAGCCCGAGGTGGCGCCCCGCCGGGCCGTCATCCGGCCGGTGCCCGTCGACGAGACCGGCTTCACGGTGTCCCCGGACGGGCAGGGCGGTTTCGTCGTGCGCGGTACCCGGCCGGAACGCTGGATCGCTCAGACCAACTTCGAGAACGACGAAGCCGTCGGCTATCTGGGCGACCGGCTGGCCCGCCTCGGTGTCGAGGACGAACTGGTCAAGCACGGCGCGACGCCCGGCTGCGCGGTGACCATCGGGGATGTCACGTTCGACTGGGAGCCGCAGACTCCGGCGGGTATCGACAGTCATCTGTCCGGGCGTGGCACCGACATCCGGTTGGAGCAGACCGAACGGGTGGGAGCCGATGAGCGCAAGGCGGCGCGGAAGGCGCGTCGGGAGAACGACGACCAGTGAGCCTGTACCGCGACCGGGTCCGCACGGCGCGCAGCGTCGTCGTCAAGATCGGTACCACGGCGCTCACCACGCCGTCGGGGGTCTTCGACGCGGGCCGGCTGGCCACCCTCGCCGATGCCATCCAAGGGCGGATGACGGCAGGCTCCGACGTGGTGATCGTGTCCTCCGGTGCCATCGCCGCGGGTATCGAGCCGCTGGGCCTGACCAAACGCCCGAAAGATCTGGCCACCAAGCAGGCCGCGGCCAGCGTCGGGCAGGTCGCCCTCGTCAACGCGTGGAGTTCGGCGTTCGGCCGCTATCAGCGGACCGTCGGTCAGGTTCTGCTGACCGCTCATGACATTTCGATGCGCGTTCAGCACACCAACGCCCAGCGCACGCTGGACCGGCTGCGCGCGCTGCACGCGGTGGCGATCGTCAACGAGAACGACACCGTGGCCACCAACGAGATCCGGTTCGGCGACAACGACAGGCTCTCGGCGCTGGTGGCGCATCTGGTCGGTGCGGACGCGCTGATCCTGCTGTCCGATATCGACGGCCTCTACGACTCCGATCCCCGCAAGGGGGACGCCCGGTTCATCCCCGAGGTGGCCGCCGAGGGCGACCTCGACGGAGTGGTGGCGGGCGGTGGCAGCCACCTGGGCACCGGTGGGATGGCGTCCAAACTCTCCTCGGCACTGCTGGCCGCCGATGCCGGTGTGCCGGTACTGCTGGCCGCCGCCTCCGACGCGGCGGCCGCACTCGGCGACGCGTCGGTCGGCACGGTGTTCGCACCGCGACCCGAACGGATGTCGGCACGCAGGTTCTGGGTGCGTTACGCCGCGGAGTCGGCGGGTGCCCTGACCCTCGATGCGGGTGCCGTCCGGGCGGTGGTCTCTCAGCGTCGCTCCTTGCTGTCCGCCGGAATCACTGCGGTGTCCGGCAAATTCCACGGCGGCGACGTCGTCGACTTGCAGGGTCCGGACGGGCTGTCGGTGGCGCGCGGCGTGGTGGCCTATGACGCAGGCGAATTGGCCACGATCATCGGTCGATCGACTCCTGACCTGCCCGCCGACCTGCGCCGGCCAGCGGTACACGCCGACGATCTGGTGGCCATCTAGCGACACGGGGTATGCAATTTTCGCAAACTCCGCCTGCCGTTTTCGCACGTCCGCGCCCCTCTTGCGGCCCCGTCGCGGCCGTCCTCGCTGAGAAGCTCACGAGCTAATGTCCCCCTGCTGCAGAAAATAGGGTTATGCTGCTCAAAACTATGGGGCAGCAAAGTGAAGGCCAGGGGGCATGACGGGTCGTTCAGTACTTGCAGTGGGGGCTCATCCCGATGACATCGAGCTCGGTTGTGGTGGGGCGCTGGCAAAGCACGTGGCAGCCGGCGACAAGGTCGCCATGCTGGTGGTCACCCGGGGCGAGGTCGGTCCTGGTGACACCGCCCAGCGGGTCGACGAGCAGCACCGGGCCGTCGAGGTGCTGGGTGTCGACAATCTGTTGTGGGGCGAGGGATTCGCCGACTGCCGGGTGTCCCTGCAGGAGTTCGAACTCGTGCATCTGATCGAGGACGCCATCGAAAAGGTCGGTGCGACAGTCATTTACACGCACGCGTCCAATGACAGCCATCAGGATCACCGCGTGGTGTCGCGGTGCACCATGGGGGCGGCGCGCTGGGTGTCGACCATCATGGCCTACGGCGGTCCGTCGGCCGTGGGGTTCAATCCCACGGTGTTCATCGACATCTCCGACTCGCTGGACAAGAAGGTTCAGGCGCTCATGTGCCACGTCTCGCAGGCCGAGGCCAGCGAGAAGGTGAGCGCGTCATGGGTGCGCAGCACCGCGGAACACTACGGATTCCTGTGCCGCCGGCCGTTCGCTGAGGGTTTCGAGCCGGTCCGCCAGGTCCTCGACTTCTGAGGGGTGCCGACTTTTCTGGTGGTCGGTGCCGGCACGACCGGCATCGGCGCGGCCACCCGGCTCACTGAACTCGGAATCGACCATCTGGTGGTCGATGCGGGGGACCAGATCGGCGGGATGTCCGCCTCGGTCACCGATGCGCACGGATTCACCTGGGACCTCGGCGGGCACGTGCTGCACAGCCACTTCCCCGAATTCGACCAGGCGGTCGCGGCCAGTGGCGTCGGGATCCGCCACGTCACCCGCAACGGCTGGGTCTGGCTCACCGGCGACGGGCCGCAGAGCCTGGTGCCGACCCCCATCCAGCAGCAGCTCACGGAGCTGCCGACCGATCTGCAGCCCGACGCACCCGTGCGGCACCTGGCCGACTACTACCTCAATCACTTCGGGCGCCGGCTCTACGACCAGTTCTTCGAGCCCTATAACCGCAAGATGTGGACGGCGCCGCTGCACGAGGTCGACCACACGTGGACGTCGTTGCGCAGTGGCAGCCACACGCGCAACGTGCCGCAGCTGGGATTGGCGGGCAGCGTCGCGCCCGCACCCGCGGAGTCGTTTCCCTATCCCGTCGGCGGTACCGGGGCCCTATGGCGGGCCGTGCAGGACGCCTTGATGACCCCCGGTTCGCTGCGGCTGAACACCACCGTGGTCGGGCTGGATGCAGCCAAGCGCGTGGCCACTCTCGGAGACGACACCCTGGTGCCGTTCGACTTCTGCGTGAGTACCGCGCCGATCACCACGGCGCTGGGCTGGATCGGGCAGGGCGGTCAGGTGGACAGCCTGCGTGCCAGCCGGGTGCACGCCGTCGGCCTCGGCTACCGGGGCGATCCGCCGCCGGCGCTCGCCGACAAGACCTGGTTGTACTGCCCGGACGAGAGTGTGCCGTGGTACCGCGCCACCATGTTGAGCAACTACGACCCGGGCAACGCCGGGCCGGGCCGTTGGAACATCCTCTGCGAGGTGCCGTCGTTCCCCGGTCAGACATCGTCGGCTGATGACGCCGTCGGCGCGGTGCAGGCTTCGCTGGCGGCCCTGGGCGCCGACCCGGCGCGGGTGCAGAGCCGCTTCGCGCGGACCATTCCGTTCGGCTACCCCGTGCCCACCCTGGGCCGCGACGACGTACTGCGGGCTGCCGACAAGGCGCTGACCGGCTACGGCATCTACAGTCGGGGCCGGTTCGGTGGCTGGCGCTACGAGTCGTCGAACCAGGACTACGGCTATCTGCAGGGCCGCCAAGCCGTCGACAACGCCCTGACCGGCGCGGCCGAAGACGTGTACTGGCACCCGGAGCGGTTCTAGACGGGACGGGCCTCCAAATAAAGTGCACCCCAGACGATTTCGGTGAGGCTGTCGGCCAGTTCGGCATCGAAGGACACCGGTTGTGACGGCAGGTTCACCTGGCAGGTCCGCTCGACCATCCAGGTCAGCGTGCTGGCGGTGGCGGCCACCGGAAGCGTGCGGCGGATGACCCCGTCGGCCTGGCCGTCTTCGATGACGCGGGCCACCTGATCCGAGATGCCCGCCAGCAGATCGCGATAGGTTTCGCGGACGCCGGCGTCGTAACCCGCCATCTCGTTGAGTGCGACCAGCACGGGTTGATGGCGGCGATAGCTGGCGATGATGCCCGCCATCGCCGCGTGCACATCGGCCGGATCGCGTCGGGCCGACACCTCCCACCACTGTGCTGCCGCGGCGGCCAGGTCGCCGAACACCTGGGTGGCCAGCCGGCGCAGCAGATGGCCTTTGTCCTCGAAGTAGATGTAGAAGCTGGCGCGGGAGATTCCGGCCTCGGTGGCCAGTCGGTCGACGCTGAGCTCGGTGAAGCTGGCGCCGTCGGCCATCAGCCGGTCGGTGGCGTCCAGCAGGTCGCGTTCGATCTGCTGGCGGCGCTCCTGGCGCTTGGCCTGCGGTTTCCGCGTCACCGATGGCATGCCCGCCAGGATATCTGTTCGCTCCACGCCTTGACTAGACGTAGTGTCTAGATTTATTGTCACCGCCATGACTGTGTCACCGATCACATCAGCACCGTCCGCTTCCGGCCCGGGACGTCCCTACGACCCGATCGATCTGTCCTCCCGCGCGTTCTGGGCCACCATGGCCGCCGAACGCGAGGTCTCCTTCGCGCAACTGCGAACCCAGCGGCCCGTCAGCTGGCACAAGCCCGTCGAGGACGCCCTGATGGACGATCCAGAAGACAGGGGCTTCTGGGCCGTCACCCGGCACGCCGACATCGTGACGGTCAGCCGCGACAGTGACACCTTCCTGTCCGGCAAGGGCGTGCTGTTCGAGACGGTGCCCGAGGAACTGCTGGAGGCCTCGCAGTCGTTCCTGGCCATGGATGCGCCGCGACATACGTTGATCCGCAAGGTGGTTCACTCCGCCTTCACGCCGCGTCAGGTCGCGCGCATCGAATCATCGATCAAGAACAACGCGAAGGTGATCGTCGAGGAGCTGGCGGCAGCGGGCAGCGGCGTGGACTTCGTCCAGCAGTGCGCCAAGGAGCTGCCGGTGCGCACGCTTTCGGACATGGTCGGCATCCCGGAATCCGAGCGGGACAAGGTGGCCCACGCCGCCGACGCCCTGGTGTCCTGGGGTGACCCGGTCTACCTGGCCGGCCGGCACCCGCTGGAGGTGCTCATGGAAAGCCAGATGTACCTGCATCAGGTGGCCGGACAGCTGGCTGCCGAACGTCGCGAGAACCCGGATAACGACCTGATCAGTGCGCTGGTGCACGCCGAGGTCGACGGGGATCGGCTCACCGACTTCGAGGTGTCGGCCTTCTTCGTGCTCCTCGCGGTGGCGGGCAACGACACCACCCGCCAGACCGCCAGTCACGCGATCAAGGCGCTCACCGATTTCCCGGAGCAGCGGGCCTGGCTGCTGGCCGATTTCGACGACCGGATCGGAAGTGCGGTCGAGGAGTTCGTGCGGTGGGCCACCCCGGTGATGACATTCCGGCGCACCGCCGCCGTCGACGTGGAACTCGGCGGTCAGCAGATCGCGGCGGGGGAGAAGGTGGTGATGTTCTACTCGTCCGGCAACTGGGACACCGAGGTGTTCGACCGGCCGGAGCGGTTCGACCTGAGCCGCAAGCCCAACCAGCATCTGGGGTTCGGTGGCGGCGGCCGGCATTTCTGCCTCGGCGCGCATGTCGCGCGCACTCAGTTGCGGGCGTTGTTCTCCGAACTGCTCACCCAGCTACCCGACATCGCGGCGGGGGAGCCGGCCTATCTGGCAGGCAATTTCGTGCACGCCGTGCGTGCCATGCCCTGCACGTTCTAGCCGGCCGGCGCCGAGGAGAGTTCGCCGGCAAGCAGGGTCAGCAGCTCCGAGCAACCGCCCTCGACCTTGACGGTGGCCTGCGCGTCACCGCGGGTCGGCCCGCGGTTGATGATCGCGATCGGCATACCCGCCGCAGCGGCGTGACGCACGAATCGGTACCCGGAGAACACGGTCAGTGACGATCCCGCGACCAGCAGCGCGTCCGCGTGGTCGAGGACAGAAAAGGCTTGCGCCACACGTTCTTTGGGTACGCTCTCGCCGAAGTAGACGATATCGGGTTTGAGCATGCCGCCGCACTGAGGGCAGTCCAGATATCGGAAGTCCGACGTATCGGTGACTACCGCGTCGGCGTCGGGTGCCACCGCGATACCGCCGACCTGTTCGGCACGTTCGAGGAAACCCGGGTTGAGCGTTTCCAACTCCTCGGCGAGCGTCGCGCGACTCATGGTGTGCCCGCACGCCAGGCACACCACCTGTGCGTAGGTGCCGTGCAGATTCACCACCTGACGGCTGCCGGCTTTGGTGTGCAGCAGGTCGACGTTCTGGGTGATCAGACCCCCTACCACCCCCGCCTCTTCCAAGGCGGCGAGCGCCCGGTGCCCGGCGTTGGGCCTGGTGTCGTCCATGTGCCGCCAGCCGACATGGTTGCGTGCCCAGTAGCGCTGACGGAACACCGGGTCGGAGGTGAACTGGGTGATCGTCATCGGATTGCTCGGCGGTGAGTCCGGACCGCGGTAGTCCGGGATACCGGAATCGGTCGACATTCCCGCTCCCGTCAGCACCGCCAGCCGCAGACCGGCCAACGCAGATACGAGTTCGGGGGCTTCCACCCCATCCAGGATAGGGATAATGGCCGGGTGGACTTCTACTCCGCCTACCGGCACGGATATGTACGGGTCGCCGCGTGCACGCACCACACCACGCTGGCCGACCCCGCCGCCAACGCCGAATCGGTGCTGCGCCTGGCCCGCGACTGCCACCACGACGCGGTCGGGTTGGCGGTGTTTCCCGAATTGACGTTGTCGGGGTACTCGCTCGAGGACATCGTTCTCCAGGACACGCTGCTGGGGGCGGTGCAGGACGCGATCGCCACGGTGGTGGCCGGGTCGGTGGACCTGCTGCCGGTGCTGGTGGTCGGTGCCCCGCTTCGGCATGGCAATCGCGTCTACAACACCGCGCTCGTCATCCACCGCGGAACGATCCTCGGCGTGGTGCCCAAGTCCTACCTGCCCACCTACCGCGAGTTCTACGAGCGCCGCCAGATCGCCGCCGGTGACGACGCCACCGGGACCATCCGGATCAACGGGGCCGACGTGGCGTTCGGGCCCGACCTTGTGTTCGCCGCGACCGACCTGCCGGATTTCGTGCTGCACGTGGAGATCTGCGAGGACATGTGGGTGCCCATCCCGCCCAGCGCGCAGGCGGCGCTCGCCGGGGCCACGGTCCTGGCGAACCTGTCCGGCAGCCCCATCACCATCGGCCGTGCCGAGGACCGCAAACTGCTGGCCCGCTCGGCATCGTCGCGCTGCCTGGCCGCCTACGTGTACGCCGCCGCCGGTGAGGGCGAGTCGACCACAGACTTGGCCTGGGACGGGCAGACGATGATCTACGAGAACGGTGTCCTGCTGGCCGAATCCGACCGTTTTCCGAAGGGCGAGCGGCGCAGCGTGGCCGACGTGGACACCGCGCTGCTGCGTGCAGAGCGGTTGCGCCAGGGCACCTTCGACGACAACGCGCGCCATCACTTCGCAGCCGAATCCGTACGGCGCATCGAGTTCACGCTCGACCCGCCCGGCGGCGATATCGGCCTTCGCCGTGAGGTGGAACGGTTCCCGTTCGTGCCGTCGGATCCGGAACGGCTGCAACAGGATTGCTATGAGGCCTACAACATCCAGGTGGCCGGGCTGGAGCAACGGCTGCGGGCGCTCAACTTCCCGAAGGTGGTCATCGGGGTATCCGGGGGCCTGGATTCCACCCACGCGCTGATCGTCGCGGCCAAGGCGATGGACCGCGAAGACCGTCCGCGCAGCGACATCCTGGCGTTCACACTCCCCGGTTATGCCACCGGGGAGCACACCAAGGGCAACGCGATCGCGCTGTCCAAGGCGCTGGGGGTGACCTTCGAGGAGATCGACATCCGCGGCACCGCCGACGTGATGCTCGCCGAGATGGCTCATCCGTTCTCCCGTGGCGAGAAGGTGTACGACATCACCTTCGAGAACGTGCAAGCCGGCCTGCGCACCGATTATCTGTTCCGGCTGGCCAACCAGCGCGGCGGGATCGTGCTGGGCACCGGTGACCTGTCAGAGCTGGGGCTGGGATGGTCCACCTACGGTGTCGGCGACCAGATGTCGCATTACAACGTCAACGGTGGTGTCCCCAAAACCCTCATCCAGCACCTGATCCGCTGGGTGATCTCATCCGGCCAGTTCGGTGATGACGTCAACGCCATACTGCAGTCGGTGCTGGAAACCGAGATCACCCCCGAGTTGGTGCCCACCGGTGAGGACGAGGAGATCCAGAGCAGCGAGGCCAAGGTGGGACCGTATGTCCTGCAGGACTTCTCGCTGTTCCAGGCGCTGCGTCACGGGTTCGGCCCCGCCAAGATCGCCTTCCTGGCCTGGCACGCCTGGCGCGACGCCGACCGGGGTGGCTGGCCGACGGGGATCGCGCCGGACAAGCGCGTGGAGTACTCGCTGCCTCAGATCCGGCAGTGGCTGACGGTGTTCGCGCAGCGGTTCTATTCGTTCAGTCAGTTCAAGCGTTCGGCGCTGCCCAACGGCCCCAAGGTGTCCGCCGGTGGCGCGCTGTCCCCGCGTGGTGATTGGCGCGCGCCCTCGGACATGTCGGCCCGGATCTGGCTCGACGAGATCGAGCGGGAGATCCCGGCGGGCTAGCGCTCGAACGTCCCGGTCAGGGTGCCGCGGGCGAGCACGTGCCCGTCGCCTGCGGCCAGCACCGTTTTCACGGTCGTCGCGTCCGCGCCGACGGTGCGGTCCAGGGCGAGCAGGTGGAAGCGATAGCGGTGGGGGCCGTGGCCGGGGATCGGCCGCGGGCCCGCATAGCCGTGCTTGCTCAACAAGGTCGGCACGACCCGGACTGTGCCGTCGACGAATTCGCCCTCGGCCAGGCCGGTGCGGGCCGGATCGAGCACCGCCACGCTGTGCATCAGGGGGAACGGCAGGGGAACGTCGATATCGTCGAGCAACAACAGCAGTTGTACGGCGGGCTCCGGCACCTCTGCCCACTGCAATGCGGGTGAGATGTCCTCCCCGACACCGCGGCCCGCATGGCGAATCGGCATGGCTGTGCCGTCGGCGAAGGACGGGCTGGTGAGCCGGATGGTGTCCGGTGCCCACAAGCCCGATCGGTTGAGCGGGCTGCGCCCGGCTCCGGAGCGGATGGGACGCAAGATCCTGCCGATCACGCGCCGCTCCCTGCGCTGCGCATGGCCACCGCGCTGGAACGCAGCAGATCTCCGAGTTCGGCGGGCAGGTAACCCTGGGCGGCCAGCCGTGGCATGACACCGCCTGCAGCGACGATGTCGAGGATCAAGTCGGGTAACCGCGGCACCGAACCCGAGGACCCGGTGGTCTCATTGCGCCACAGACCCTTCGACAGATCGAAGGTGCCGGTATCGCCCTCGCTGAAAAACGACGTCACGTCGGGCAGCGTCATTGCCGGCAGCCCCGCGTTCACGGCGTTGCGGAAGAACAGCGAGTTGAACTCCTCGGCGACCAAGCCGGCCACCCCGAGTTCGGTGAACAGCGTCGCCACCGGCCGCGACGACCCGACCCCGAAGTTTCGGCCCGCCACCACGATGTCGCCGGGTGCGACCTGATCGGTCCACCCCGGCCGGACCTCGTAGAAGATGTGCCGGGCCGCCTCGGGTGGATCCAAACGCATCGCGAAGGCGGGATACATGTCGTCTGTGTTGAGGTTGTCCCCGAACACCCAAACCTTGCCTGTCACTGAGACGTCGGTGGTCATGCGGTCACCGTCCTGGCATCGGTGATGTAGCCGGCGACAGCGGACGCCGCCACGGTGGCCGGTGAGGCCATGAAGATCTGCGCCTCGGTGCTGCCCATCCGGCCGGTGAAGTTGCGGGTGCTCGCGGTGATGCAGACCTCACCCGCTCCGACGACGCCCATGTGGTATCCGAAGCAGGCGCCGCACGTCGAGTTGGTGACGACGGCGCCCGCGTCGGCGATGTCCTGGAGATAGCCCAGCCGCATGGCTTCCCGGTACACGGCCTGCGAGGCGGGTGTGACGAGCAACCGGACCCCGGGCGCAACGGTCTTGCCGCGCAACACGTCCGCTGCGATCTGGAGATCCTCGAGTTGACCGTTGGCGCATGACCCGATGAATGCCTGGTCGACCTTCTGCCTGCCCAACTGCGACACCGGCACACCGTTGTGGCTGACGGTGCCCGGTTTGGCGACGAAGGGCTCCAGTGTGCTGAGATCGACCCTGCGTACGGCGTGATAGTTCGCGTCGAGGTCTGCGGTCGTCGCGTGATACCCGGTCACCCCGCGGGCATCGAGGAACGACGTCAGTACATCGTCGGGCTCGAACGTACTGAAATCGGCGGACACCTCGGCGCCCTGGGTGGCGATGGTGCGGCGGTCGTGCATCGGGATGCCTGCGAGGCCGGGGCCACCGTATTCGAGGTTCAGGTTCGCCGAGTCACCGTACTCGTTGGCGATGTGCAGGAACACGTCCTTACCGCTGACCGAATCCGGCTTACTGCCTTCGAATTCGTAACGCACGGTGGGAGACACCTGGAACCAGGTGCTCCCGGTACACATGATCGAGTACACCTCGGCGGGACCGAGGCCGCGGGCCGCCGTGTTGTAGGCGCCCCCGGCGCAGGTGTGTGAGTCGGTGCAGGCCAGAACTTCACCGGGGCGGGCCAGCCCGTTCTCGGCGATCACCTGGTGGCAGATGCCGTGCCTGCCGACGTCGTAGAAGCGTTCGATCCCGAAGTCCGCGGCGAACTTTCGGGCCCGTGGACCGCCTTCGGCGTCCTTGATCGTCGGGGCGGGCACCGCATGGTCCATCACGATCGCCAGCTTGTCCGGGTCATGGATTTTCAACGGCTGCAACCACATGGTGGCGAACTGGAGGTCGATCAACACCGTCATGTCGACGTCCACCACGACGGTGTCCCCGGCGCCGACCGAGGTCAGCCCGGCTTTGCGCGCGAAGATCTTCTCGACGATCGTCATGCCCATCAGTGATCCTCCATGGCTGCGAGTTTGGTGTCGAGTGCGAACCACTCGGACATGCCGACGAGATCGAAGAAGTCGGCGGGCTTGGTGGGCAGGAAGTCGGCGACGTCGGCACCGTTGAGCGCGCACAGGCCTTCGAGCATGGCGAAGGTGGCGCGGCCCAGCGGGTCACTGGGATGGATGGCGATGGCGTACCCCAATTCCTGCAGACGCGTCGACGATTCGATGGGTGTCATCCCGCCCAGCACCAAGTTGATCAACAGGGGTGCTTCGACCTCGCGGGCGATGCGCTCGATCTCGTCGACGCCTTGTGGCGCTTCGACGAAGATCACGTCGGCACCGGCCGCAGAGTAGCGATTGGCGCGCTCGATGGCGACGTCCAGTCCGTGCGAAGCCCGCGCGTCGGTACGGGCGACGATCAGGAGATCCTCGTCGGCGCGGGCGTCCAGGGCGGCGGCCAGCGTCTGCTCGAAGGCTTTCGCGGCGACCACCTGCTTGTCGGGCAGGTGGCCGCAGCGTTTCGGAAACGCCTGATCCTCCAACTGGATTGCGGCGACGCCCGCCGACTCGTACTGGTGCACCGTGCGTGCCACGTTGATGGGCGCGCCGTAGCCGGTGTCGGCGTCCGCGATAAGTGGGAGGTCGCCGAGGGCATCGACGATCATGCGGGCGCGGTCGACCATTTCACTGGCGGTGACCAGTCCGATGTCGGGCAGTCCGTATCCCGACGCCGCCACCCCCGCTCCGGTCAGGTAAGCGGCGACGTGGCCGGTGCGTTTGGTGAGTTGGGCGGAGATTCCGTCGAAGACCCCTGGGGCGATGATCAGTTCGCGTTGCGCGAGAAGGTCGCGTAATCGCCGGCGGGCGGGCATGGGCATGGGGCGGATCCTTAATCGAGGGCGCCGGCAACGGGTGCTGCCAGCAGATCGGTGAGCAGGGACAGGTCGTCGAGTTCGTCGAGGCGTAGGACCGCGTCGGCGATGGCGGTGCCCTGTGTCTGGGTGGTGACGCGGTGGGTGAGGGCGTGGAACTTGGCGACGAGTTCGGCATCGGTGACCGGATCCGACGGCGATCCGTGCGGCTGGCTGACCTGTGCGGTGTGTACGGTGCCGTCCTCGGTGGTGACCGACACGGTGGTGCCGAACCTCTCGGCGATGGGTGCATCGGCCAGCGCCGGATCGAGGTGCACCGATGTCGCGCCGATGAGCTGCCAGATGTCCTCGGCATCCAGCCTGGCCGGGGTGAACTGGTCAGGGAGGACGTCGCCGTCCAGCAGCGCCGCCGCGACGGCGTAGCCGATGTTCATCTGCGCGCCGACCGCGGTGAGTGGACGGTCGGGTCGCCACCAGCCGTGTCGGTAGACGGTTTCCCCGACGGTGATGTCGACGTGGGAGAGCTGTTGTCCCGCAACCTCGTTGCGGAGTTGCCGCGCGGCCTGAATGCCGGCGTGCAGGCCGCCCATTGCGGCGAAGGACTTCACCATGATGTCTTCGGTTTCCCAACGGGATCCCAGTCCCGCGGTCACCGCGGAGGCGTCGGGATCATGTC
>JAHFVC010000007.1 GCA_023264765.1 Mycobacterium sp.
GGATCTGTCCGTGGATACCGTCGCCGAGCGGCCCGAACAGATCGGGGACCTTCAGCACGCCTGCGGCGAGAATCACCGGTGTCGCGAGCAGGAACGAGAATCTGGCCGCATCCTCGTGTGACAGCCCGCGCAGCAGGCCGGCCACCATCGTGACACCCGATCGGCTGATTCCGGGCAGCAGCGCCAAGACCTGTGCTGAACCGATCACCACACCGCGGGCCAGGCTCATACCGGCGATTCTTTGGTCGGGGGCTGCCAGTACCGCCGTGCCGACCGGTACCGGCGCCGCTGTTTCCACGACCACCGAGCCGGGTGTGCGCGCGAGCCGGCGCCGTAGCGCCTCCCCTGCCAACAGGATGACGCCGTTGGCCGTCAGGAACGCCGCCGCAGGAATGGGGCGGCCCAGCGTGGTGCGAAACAGATGTTCGAGCAACAATCCGGACACGCCGACCGGAATCGTGGCCACCACGATCAACCACGCGAGCCGTTCGGGCGGCGTGGAAATTCGTCGGTGACGGATCGAACTGAGGAAGCCACCGATCACGGCCAGCCAATCGCGCCAGAAGAACACCAGCAGGGCGAGCGCGGTCGCCACGTGCAGACCGACGATGAACGCAAGGTAGGGCGATTCCGGAGTCGAGACGCTCAGATCGCGGCCCCATTGACCACCGATCAGGGCGGGTATCAGCACCGAGTGACCGAGGCTGGAAACAGGGACCAACTCGGTGATGCCCTGCAGGGCGCCGACGACGACGGCCTCGATGTAACTCAAGCCGTGAACCACGAATGTCCTCCCTTGCCGATGAAAAGCTGCCCGAACACACGTCAAGGGACCGCCCCGAAGCTGGGCACCAACCTAAGTAGCTCCAGCTGAAGCTTCGCTGAAGAAACCCGCCGTTCGGTTACGGCAACAACCGGTAGCCGGCACCCCGCACTGTCTCGATGCTGTTCTCGTTGAACGGAATATCGATCTTTCGGCGCAGGTTCCGGATGTACACCTCGACGATATTTTCCGGTCCGTCGAAGTGTTGATCCCACACGTTCTGGACGATCTCGGTCTTCGTCACGACCGTGTCCTTGTTGCGCATCAGATACTCGAGCACGCTGAACTCCCTGGGAGTCAGGGCAATTGGGGCATCGTCGCGCTGGACCACCCTGCTGGCGGGGTCGAGGGTGAGGGCGCCGGCGGTCAGCACCGCGGGGCGTTGAGGCGCCCCCCGGCGGACCAGTGCGTGCAGGCGCGCGAGCAGTACCCGAAAGTGGAAGGGCTTCGTGAGATAGTCGTCGGCGCCGAGTTCGAACGCATCTGTTTCGTCGTACTCGCCGTCTTTGGCGGTCAGCATGAGGACCGGTGTCCAGACGTCGCGAGCGCGCAGCTGCCGGAGTACCTCGTACCCGCTCAGTCCGGGCAGCATGATATCCAGAACGATGACATCGAACTGCTCTTCGGTGCCGTGCCACAAGCCGTCAGTGCCGTTCGACGCGGTCACGACGACGATGCCGGCGGCGCGCAAGCCCTTGACAAGAGCCAGGACCAGCCGTGCCTCGTCTTCCACCAAGAGGACCCTCATCGTCGACAACACCTCCCCATCGCGTTCCTGGATCATCCCCGCCGCCACTTCATGAGAGCATGCATCGCGGATGGCGAGGGCGCATTCAGCGTCCCCTCAGCGTCGGATGGCCAGACTGGCCCATGCTCGCCGAACCACCACCGCGGAGAACCGCTTCCCTCCCGCCGCCCCGGCGCCTAGTGTCCACCCTCGTGGAGGGCACTGTGGACACCTCATCCGCGGATGAACCGAGCAGCCGGTATGTGTCGTGGCACCAACGGTTCCGCCCGGTGAACTGGGGTATCTCGACGCGCTCGGCGGTGGTGTCGGCCTGTGTGGTTCTCGTGGCGGTGCTCGCGGCGGGTATCGGCTTGGTGGTCGTGCTCTATCAATCGCTTCTGCGCGGCATCGACGATGCGGCGGCAGGACGCGTGCACGACATCGTGGAAGCGTTGGACTTCGACACCGCCACCGACCTCGACAATGCCCTGCTGGCCACAGATCAACGGATCGCGGCAGTCCAGATCATCGCGGCTGACGGCACCATCACCTACCGCTCGGAGGGGGCCCCTGAGACGCCGTTGATGCCCGTCAGCGAGTTTTCGACGAGCATCCGGACGGGTGTCCCGGACGACGCCTCCCCCGACAACGACATGCGGATCAGCGGACAGGTCGCCAGCACCGCCACCGGGCGTTACACGGTAATTGTCGGGGGCGGAAGCGAATCGGCAGAGGCGACGGTCGCGACGGTGGCGCTCCTTCTGGCGATCGCCGCACCCGCCATCAGTGCTGTGGCCGGCTTGGTCAGCTTTCGGCTCACCAAACGTTCTCTGCGGTCCGTGGAGGCGATCCGGTCCCAGGTTTCGGAAATCTCGGCAGCTCAACTCGCCGAACGTGTATCGGTGCCGGTGCAGAACGACGAAATTTCGGCGCTGGCAAGAACAATGAACGCGATGCTCGCCCGTATCGAAGCCGCGCACGCCGCCCAGCGGCGGTTCGTCGGCGATGCGTCGCACGAATTGCGCAGCCCGCTGGCCACCATCATCACCGCCCTGGACGTGGCCCAGGACTATCCGGAGACTCTCGACGACGAACTCCGCAACGGAACGCTGGTGCCCGAAGCGCACCGGATGCAGACCCTCATCGACGACCTCCTCCTGCTCGCCCGTGCGGACGAGGGCGCACTCCTGCTGCACCGCAACATAATTGACCTGGACGCGCTGACCGAAGCCGAAGCGATCCGGCTGCGTCGAGACACCGATCTCACCATCGACCTCGACGTCGAGGAAACCGCCATCGTCGGGGATCTCAATGGCGTCTCCCGGATCATCCGCAATCTGGTCGACAACGCCGCACACCACGCATCATCGGTGATTCGCCTCGAGGTACATCCCCTGGGCGCGACTGCCAGCCTGACGGTGGCCGATGATGGCCCGGGCATCGCCGAAGCCGACCGTGTCCGAGTATTCGACAGGTTCGTCAGGCTGGACACCGACCGTTCCCGCGATGGCGGCGGAACGGGCCTCGGGTTGCCGATTGTCGCGGAGATCGTCAGTGCACACGGCGGCGTCGTGCGCATCGACGAACGCCCCGGTGGGGGCACCCGGGTCACGGTGACGTTGCCCACCCAGCCCGGCTGAGGTGCCCCGGTATCAGGGCAGAAGTCGGTAACCGACGCCTCTCAGTGTCTCGATCGTGCTGGTTCCGAACGGGCCATCGATCTTCCGCCGGATGTATCCGACATAGACTTCGACGAGGTTGTCCGGTCCTCGATAGTGGGCGTCCCATACGCCGGCAAGAATGTCGGACTTGGTGACCACGTTGCCCTTGTGCCTCAGCAGATACTCCAGAACGCTGAATTCTTTTGGGGTCAAATTGATCTCAGTGTCGCTGCGCAGCACCACGTGGCGGGCCGGATCAAGTGTCAGGGTGCCCGCGCTGAGCACGGTGGGTCGTTCCGGCGCACCGCGCCGCACGAGTGCGCGCAGTCGAGCGACCAGGATCTTGAACGAGAACGGCTTGGTGAGATAGTCATCGGCACCCAGATCCAGTGCGTCGATCTGGTCGTACTCGCCGTCCTTGGCCGTGAGCATCAACACGGGCGTCCAGATATCCTGCGCCCGTAGCTGTCTCACGATTTCGTAGCCGCTAAGTCCGGGCAGCATGATGTCCAGGACGATCGCGTCGTAGGTGCGTTGGGTCGCTTCCTCCAGACCGGCGGTACCCGTGGTGACACAGACGACGGCGAACCCCTCTTCGCGCAGGCCCAACCGCAGAGCAGTGCTGAGCTGCTCCTCGTCCTCGACAACCAGGATCTTCATGACGATCTCTCATCTCGACGTGCGGCGCCGCACGAGTGCAGGCTATCCCATCGTGCCGGCCACTATCGGTTGCTTTCGGTGGACGGTTCGCCCCGTTCGGGATATTCCACAACAACTTTCACGGCAGTCGGTGAATGATGTGCCACCACCAGGCCCGGGCATACCACCGCGACGGCACCGTCCAGCCCCAGGAGAATCAGTGCGGCCACCGCAACGACCACGAGCGTGCTGCGAATCTCCATCATCGACCTCGTGTGCCCTCACGTCGCGCATACCCTTCCGAGTACGGTGACATCACCGGCCTGAAGGATCGCTGAAAGCGTGAGGTAAAGCCTAAGTATGGCGGGGCAAAACGACAGTCACCCGCGCTCCCTCGGACGGGCACGAGTCGATGAGCACCGTCCCGTTATGGTTGGCCACCAGTTCGGCGACGATGGCCAGGCCCAGCCCACTGCCACCGCTGTTGCGTGAACGGTCGCTGTCCAGACGGACGAATCGGTCGAACACCCTGGCCCGTTCCGACTCCGGAATGCCGGGACCGTCGTCGCTGACCGATATCCGCACGTCCTCCGCTGTGGCTTCGACCGCGATGTCGACGCATGTTCGCGCATGCCGGGCGGCATTGTCCGTCAGATTGCGCAGGACTCGTGACAGCCCGATCTCGCTGCCGAGTACCCTCACTTCCGGCGCAGCGATGCTACTCACGGTGAGTGTGGTCTGCTCACGCAGCCGACCGGCTTCGGCCGCCACGAGCAGGCTCACGTCGACGACATCATGGCCGGCCTGGAGCGCTCCCTCGTCCGCCCGAGCCAGCAGTAGCAGGTCGTCGACCAGTGCTGTCATCCGATTCGCTTGCGGCAGAAGCGAACCGACCACCAGATCGTAGCTGAGCAGATGCGGGTGGGCTTCGATCACCTCGAGGGTGGAGACAATGCCCGCCAACGGACTGCGTAGTTCATGCGAAGCATCCCCGACGAACCGGCGTTGGGCGGCGTTACCCTGCTGCATCCGCGCCAGCATGTCATTCATGGTGGTCGCCAAAGCCGCGATCTCGTCGCGACTTTCGGGTACGGGGACACGTCCGGCCGCATCCGAAGTCGACATGTCGGCGACACGCAGGCGGATCGCATCCACAGATCGCAGTGAACGTTTGATCAGCAGATAGTTGACCATCGCAGTTTCGACCAAGACCAGCGGGGCGGCGGCGAGCACGAGCAGAGCCGCGGTCCTGACGGTCTGAGTCGGCGCCGCTCCGTCCGCACCGACCAGCACCGTGTAGGCGTCATCGCCATCGCCCACTACGCGACCCGCCACCCGCAGGTCCACACCGTCGGGATAACGACCCGCGATGCCACTCCGCATGGTCGCATCGATATCGGATTGCGCCACCATGGTCTTGGTCGGCGCTCCGGCGGAGGCACGCACGACAAGCCCCGCATGATCGAGGATCTGCACGGCCAATAGCGGCGGGTCGATGGTGAACAGCTCGTCGTCGATCTCCTGGGGGCTGTTCGATTGCAACGCCTCACCGATCGCGGTCACGCGTTTTGCGCACGCATCGTCCTCGCTCGCCAGGAGCGATCCAAACAGCAAGGCAAGCATGATCGCGGTGGCCAGGCCCAGCGATACCAGAACCACAAGAGATGAGACGGCGGCCGACCGTGTCGCGATCGTCCACCGGCTGGGTGTCAGGACCTGCCAGCGGCCGTCCCGCGCACCGGGCACGGTGTTCCTGTTCATGACAGCGGACTGTAGAACGCCACGGTCGAACAGCGCAGCCGCCCCTCTTCTGCCCGCCGCGATCGCCGGCGCTGGTTGATCGCCGATCTCGGCGCCATAGCTCAGGATTGGTGGATGACATCGATACTGCTCGGTCCGCAGTTGGTGGTCGTGTGCCTCGCGATGGTGGCGGTGGCCGCTGCCGTCTACCTGACCGCGAGGATCGGCCCGGCATGGGTGGTACCCGTCGCCGCCGTGCGGGCCGCCGCCCAGCTGGCGGCGGTATCGGCGGTACTCGCAGCGGCCATGGCACGAGTTTCGACGTCGCTCGTCGTCCTCACGGTCATGTTCACGGTCGCGGTGTGGACCGCGGCTCGGCGCAGCCAAGCCAGTACCGGGTCACTGTGGCTGGCGGTGCCCATGCTCGTCGGGCTGACGATGACCGTTCCACCAATGCTGCTCACCGGGCTCATTCCGCCGACGGGTATCGCGCTGGTACCGATCGTCGGCATCGTGCTCGGAGGCACCATGACGTCGGTCGCCGTGGCCGCACGACTCGCGCTGACCATGCTGGACGTGCGTGCCGGCGAGGTGGAGGCCGCGCTGAGTCTGGGGTTCTCCGCCCGCGACGCCAGAATGGAGATCATCCATCTCACGGCGGCCGAAGCGTTGCTACCCAACGTCGATCAGGCCCGAACATCGGGGCTCGTCGTCTTGCCTGGAGCCTTCGTGGGTGTACTACTGAGCACCGGATCGGCGGCACAGGCCGGCGCCGTCCAAGTCCTGGTCATCGTCGCGTTGCTGACTTCGCAGAGCTGCGCGGTGGCGCTGACCTGCGAACTGGTGGCGCGCAACCGAATTGCGCGAACGACTACGGACGTCGGACCGGGCTGACGGTGCCAACCACGGGATGACCTACGGGCACCTACGCTTTCAGTGCCACTTCAGCATGGGCTGCGCACACTTGATGCGGTGAGGAGCGAACCGAAGGAACACGGTTGCGGCGCGGTGGAGGTCTTCTTGGATGACCTGCACGCGACACGGTGGAACCATCGCGGTCGATGATCGACGGGGCGTGGGAACTTTCGTGACCGTAACGCTGCCGGCCACACGACGTCGCTGATCAGAACCGTTTCTCAGCGTCGCTTCAGGAAGCGGTCCCTACCGTATCGGTTAGTCCGCGGGCACTAACGATTGCCTAGCCTAAATCGAATTGAGGTGCGGTGGTCCTCCATGTGGCCGCAGGTGGCGCGTCGATCGCCGCCCAACTGGCCGGCAGCGGTCTGATCGGGCTCCGCGAAGGCCTGGAAACCGGCATCGTCGTGATGATCCTGGTGGCATTCCTGGTCAAGAGCGGGCGTCGAGATGCGCTCAAATGGGTTGCCGTCGGCGTAGGAATTGCGGTCGCACTGGTGGCCGCGATCTTCCTCGGCATCCATTACGGAACCTCGACCATCTCCGGTGTCACTGCGGAACTCTGTGCCGGCATCGCGTCCCTGGTGGCCGTGGCGATCGTCACGTCGATGGTCCTCTGGATGCGTACCGCGTCCAGAACCATCTCCGGGGACCTGAAGGCCGGCATGGAAACCGCTGTCGCCGCTGGGCCCCTCGCGATCACGAGCCTGTCGTTCCTCGCGGTGGGCAGAGAAGGGGTCGAGACCGCTCTGTTGATGGTCGGGTACGCCGAAAACTCAACAGGCAACAGCTGGCCCCTTCTCGGCCTGCTCGTCGGCATAGCGATGTCCGTCGGTCTGACCGTTTTGCTCTATTTCGGCGCGCTGAAAATCAACTTCACTGTCTTCTTCAAGTTCACCGGCGTTCTGTTGATCGTCGTGGCGGCCGGAATCTTCGGCTACGGCGTGCGCGCCCTGCAGACCGCGGGGTGGTTGCCCGGATTGCAGGACATCGCGTTCGACATCTCCGGCTGGTTCTCCCTGTCGAGCTGGTATGGCGCTGTCCTGCAGGGCATTTTCAATTTCCGCCCCGATCCAACGGTGCTCCAGGCGACCGTCTGGGTCGGTTACACCCTTGTCGTGCTGGCACTGTTCCTGCGACCCCAGAAGCCGACTCGACTCGCTACCGCAGCGGTGTCGTCCGACTCAGAGCACACGTAGGACAGTCGCGACCGCAGGCCGTACCTGTCCACCGACGACTTTGGAAACCATGATGCACCTTGCGAACCACAGTCCCGCCGAACTCACTTTGGCTGAGCGGCTGCACTTTCGGCTGTTTCGCCTCACCGCCGCCCTTCGCCGCTACGAATACGACCAGACCTCGCCAGGCGCACTCACACTGACCCAGTGCTCGGTGCTGTACCGCCTGCGCGAACAGCGTTGTATACGAATGTCGGAACTCGCGGCCACCGACCGCGTGGCCGTGCCCACGATGTCGAAGGCGGTAGGCAAGCTCGAGGCCCTGGGTATGGTCCGTCGAACCCGGGGCGCGACGGACGCTCGCAATATCCTCGTCGAGATCACACCGAAAGGCATTCAGGCTCAGCAGGAAGCCATTGCGGACCTGCTCGAAGCGATGCTCACCTCGCTGACTCCCGACGAACTGTTGACGCTGGAATCGGCGTTCGCCTTGCTGGAGCGGCTGCCGTTACCTGGGCACAAGATGCCTGACCAACCGCTCACCGGCAATCGTGTTGAGGCGGAATCGATTGCGCAGCGCGGAGGCCGCGGCCGCCTCTGACATCCGACGCCCCCACCGCCCGCGGCTGGTCACTGGGGCGCTACGACCCCTTGCACCTGGCTTACCTCCTTGGACAGCGCGTCGATCGCGCGGGACAGTTCCTGGCGTTGCGGCTCGGCGACGGTGTGGTAGGCGACGAATCCATCACCCATCCGATACTGGGACACCAGCTTTTCGACGTTGGCGAATTGCTCGTCGACTCGCTTGCCGAGGTCGGGGTTGCGCTCATCGAGGATGGGGCGCACCGAGGCCACCGCGGTCTGCGAGCCCTGCACGTTGGCGTTGAAGTCCCACAGGTCGGTGTGGCTGAAGATGTCCTCTTCGCCGCTGATCTTCGACTTGCTGATCTCGTCGAGCAGGCCCTGCGCGCCACCGGCGATCTGGGTGGAGTCGATGGTCCAGTCGGGCGCCTTCACGTCGGCGTCGAGTTCCTTCACGTCGGCCAGCAGCTGATCGGCCAGTGCGGCGGCGTCGGGCTGCAGGCCGGTGACCCACAGCTGCTTCTCCAGGGCGTGGAACCCGGTCCACACCTGGCCCGGCTCCACGTCGACTTCCCGCAGGTCGATCCGCGGGTCCAGGTCGTTGGGGAAGGACGATGCGACCGGCTCGATGCGCTCGTAATAGGTTCGGGCGATGGGGAACTGAGTCTTCGCCTTGGCGATGTCACCGGCTTTGATGGCATCGACGAAGAGCTGGGTGGCCGGGATCAGCGCGTCGGTCTGACTGTTGACGTAGCGCTTGTAGTTGTCGGCGGCTTCCTTGAACTTGCCCTCGGTGTCCACCTGCACCGTGTCACCCCTGACCTTGAAGTCACCGCGGATACCGTCGCCGATCATGCCCGGCTTGCACGCGGTCTGGTACGTACCCGGTTGTGTCAGCTGGATGATGAACTTTCGAGAGAGACCTGGGGAGATGTTCTCCACCTCGCCCATCACCCGGTCACCCTCGCCGTAGACGTAGAACTCGGTCACCTTGGTGCCGTTGTTGGTGATGTTGAACGTCGTCGCCCCCGTCTTCGCTTCGGTACCCGACAACTCGCACACGGTGTCCGAGGCGTTGACTGTCACTTCGGACGCAGCACTACGGTTGCCGGCCTGCGGACTCTGCGCCTCCTGCTTGGCTGTACACCCTGCCAATGGGGCTCCGAGCAGGATAACGGCCGAAATAGCGCCCGGGAAAACAGACTTCCGCACAGTAATGAACCTCTCGTTTCTTACGCTTGCAAGCTTCGGCAGGAACGATGCCGACAAATCGGACAGCCGCGGCCCCCTCGTCGATCGGTCACCGCCCAGCCGGGCACCCGCGGTTAGGTAAGGCGACCCTCAACAACGCCGTCGCACACAGTAGGCGACCCCGGCTGAAGGGACGCTGAGAAAGTACGGCAACCGCCTGAGCACGCCTGATTGGCGATTCAAGCGCCGGATCCGGACGATTCTTCAGCGTCGATTCAGCCAGCGCTCGATACGTTCGGCCGCATGACGAAAACAGTGCCATCCGTGGCCCACCCAGGACGCATGATGTTGAGCAAAGTTCCCGAGGTCACGATGTGGTTCTGGATCATCAAGATCCTCTGTACCACCGTCGGCGAGAGTTTCGCGGACTGGATCAACATGGGGCTCGGCGTGGGCCTGAACATGACAGCGGTGATCTTCACCGTGGTCCTGGGCGCGGTTCTCGGGCTTCAGATGGCTCTCAAACGGTATGTCCCAGTGGTCTATTGGCTAACCGTCGTCGTCCTCAGCGTCGCCGGAACCCTCTACACCGACATTCTCACCGATTCGCTCGGCGTCCCACTGGCGCTGAGCACAACGGTCTTTTCCGTGCTTCTGGCTGTCGTGTTCGGCATCTGGTACGCCCGAGAAGGAACGCTGTCCATCCACAGCATCGTGACGCTGCCCCGCGAAGCCTTCTACTGGCTGGCCGTACTGGTGACCTTCGCACTCGGTACCGCCATCGGAGACTGGACATTGCAGCTGACCGGATGGACTCCGGGTATCTCGGTGCTGCTGCCCACCGGACTGATCGTGTCGATCGTCGTCGGCTGGCGGTTGGGCGCCAATGCCGTCCTGTCGTTCTGGCTCGCCTACATCCTCACCCGTCCGCTCGGCGCCAACCTGGGCGACTGGTTCGCCTCGGCGTCAGTTGATGGCGGGCTCGGGTTGGGCTACGGGATCACCAGCGTGATCTTCCTGGTGGCGATCCTCGGCGCCGTTGTCTACCTCACGGTTTCCCACGCAGATGTCATCGACGGCAACGCCGAAACCGTGACGCCCGTGGCGGTCACGCGCCCAGCGCGCGAGCGGGTGATGCTCGGGTACTTCGCCGCCGTGGCCGTCGCCACCGGCGCATTGCTGGGTTGGGCGGGATCCCAACCGCACGCCGCGCCCGCGGCGAGCGACGAAGCCGAGGGCGGCTCCGCCGCGACCGCAACGGAGTCTCTGACACCCGGCCAGGCAAGCGCGACGTTCCCGCCGATGCGCATCGCCGCCTATACGACGATCGTGCAGGACACGCTGTCGAAAGTTCAGTCCGGTGATCAAGCCGGCGCGACGGCGCGGATCACCGATCTGGAGACGGCGTGGGACAGCGATCAACCCACCCTGGAGCCGATGAACTCCCAGGTGTGGACAGTCCTGGACGGTCAGATCGACGCGGTGTTGCATGCGGTGCGCGCAACACAACCCGACACCGGTCAAGAAACTGACACGCTGACAACACTTTTGGGAAATCTGAGGTGACGAGCCGGCTCTCTGTCGTCGAATTCGGCGGACGGGATACCTGACGAGGTCGAATAGCCTGTGCGGCAACGTCGTAAGGCATCGGCTCGGCTCCGGAGCGCTCTCCTTCGCCGTGTCGGCGACTCCGCGAAGCGGCCGGCAGAGATGTTCTGCCGGCCGCGATCAGGAGGCGTGACGTCGGCGCTACTCCCCGGGACCGTCCGGAACGTCTCCGGGCTCGGGCAGATCGGGTTGCCCTGGGATGTCGGGGCCGTTGACGGCAGGCGCTTGCGGCACCGGCGCGCCAGTCGGCAACGCCACGGCGATTCCGCCACCCACGCCCAACAGGACAGCAGTCCCGGCGCAACCCACGGCGATCTTGAACCGTTTACTCATGACACCATCTCCTTCTGCAACGTCGCGGCTCGACATATACAGTCCCACTGTCGCCGACACAACCTGAACGGAGGCTGAATCATTCTGGCGCACTTCAGCGTTCATTCAGGTTCTAGGTCTCACGCTCTGCAATCCTCGACAAGCGATCGCCGGAACCGTGGCAACGTGGACATACGTTGAGCAACGACGCCAGTTGCGCTCATGCCTTGCTGACGGATCCATTTACTGAAGACATCTTCAGGAACGGCCAACGACTGTGGCTAATAACCTAGGACCCCAGTCCTCGCGCTCCCCCAGCAGCTATATGACCGCAATGTTCCCGGCAGCTAATCCAAAATCCCTCCGTTACAATCGATAAAGGCAAGCACCCAGGAGTTTGCCTGGTCGCGATCCGCTTGGGTTGCTACTGTCCGGCCATGGCTCACCGAGAACCGACCTGCGGCCGACCCTCCTCGGGAAATGCCGGCAGTGGTCATGAGTTTCGTTATGTAACAACGAAGTCAGCCCCCGAGTCGACCATCCTCAAGGCCACGACCCGAAATACGGGAACACATCCCGAAGGCCCAGGCGCGTTGTGTGCGGCCCTCACCGAACTTGCCCTGCAACATATCCGGATCCGCCACGTCAACCGCACCTCTCGGAACAGCATCCTTGGGGATGCCGACGCCAACGTGTCGTTGACGAGCTATGGGAAGCGCATCTCCACGGTATGGCAGACGATCGAGACCATCGGGGCCGGAAATATCAGACCCCGCCGCCTCATCCTGTGGCTTGACGATGCCGAAGCGTTGGCCCAACTCCCGACCACATTGCAAAGGCTGCAGGCCCGCGGGCTGGAAGTCCGACCCTGCCCGGATTACGGCCCGCACAAGAAGTATTTCCCCTATGTCAATGACATCCTCCCGTTGCACCCCGTCCGCACCCTGGTCACCGCCGACGACGACGTCTTGTATCCGGCCAACTGGCTGAAAGACCTTCTGAGCGTGCACCACCCGAATCAGGTGACCGCATTCCGGGCAAGACTCCGTGTCGACGCTCCGTACCGTTCATGGCCGATGTGCGATACGACCGAAGCGTCGGAAGCCGTGTTCGCGACTGGCACGTCCGGCGTTGCGTACCCGCCGACGGTACTTCGCACGCTGAGAGATCGTGGCGACGACTTCACCCGGGTGTGCCCGCACGCCGACGATTTCTGGCTGCACTACGCCACGATCGCCTCAGGTATGCACGCACGCCAAGTTCGCGATACCGCCGCGCTGTGGTGGTCTGTGCCCATCGCGCTCAACCGAGGACTCTGGGACGGCACCGGAGAGGCAAATGACGCCATCGCTGACCGAACACGTCAGTGCTGGATGGAGACCTGAAACGAATGGTGCGGCATGTCTGCGGTCCGAATCAGGGACGAGCACCCGGCGCCGCCCTCATCGCACGTCGCCGGAAACGCGACGCAGTTCAGTCGGTTGAGTGTGACGGCTGGGACTCAGCCGAGCAATGGACGCGGAGCGCCGCCTACCCCGATCGGGGTGATCAAACGGACCTCCGCAGCGACACTTCGCCACCCCGGTCAAATCCGGGCACCACGAAATGTCGGACTGATGGTCCACGCTTTCGCTTCAAAAGCAATTTGCTAGATAGTCCTCAATGGCGTGATTGTTCACGCTGCAGAGCGTTCACCCAGTCAAGCCATCCGCTATTCAACCTTTCGGCTCAAACGCAAGTGAAACGAAGAAGCAGCTCGTCAGTACATGCTGCTACGGGGCAATTACGCGTAGGTGTTCCCCGGACATACCAGCTAGAAGCCGGATAAGTTCCTTCTACCAGTTGCTGAATTTCTATTCCTTAACCAATGCTGCGCATATCGTGAGTGTCAGCAATAGAAAAGATTTGAACCCAAAAGGCTTGGAATTACACGCAACTTGGTGTCAACATGATCTTCCGGTCCCCCTCATGGAGTTTTCGCCGTGGCCCGCCCTACTGAATCACCGGTGCGCCGCGATGATCGCTACCGGTCGTGTCGCCGTCGGCAACAGGTGGCGCGCGGTGAATAACACACCTGCCGCCACCGGACCGCTTGGCCTCGTACATGGCCGCGTCAGCGTGCCTGAGCACGTCGTCGACGGAGAAGTGCGGATCGTCGGTGACGCCGGAAGCAATGCCGACGCTTGCTGTCGTGACAGATCCCTCGACATCGACACGGGTCAACGCGCCGAGGCGCCGCGATAGGGCCTCATCGGTGTTCGGCACCTCGGAGATGACGGCCAGAACCAGCTCGTCGCCACCGATCCGCGCGGTGATGTCGTTCTCCCGAGCAACTGATCTCAGTTTGTCGGCCATGGTCCTCAGTGCGGTGTCACCGGCCGAGTGGCCCAGCCGATCGTTGAGCTGTTTGAACCGGTCAACATCGCACACCGCAATCGTGACCGTGACGGAATTCGGCCGTCGGGCAAGGTTCGCGGCCACAGCGGCGTACAGTCCCCGTCGGTTCCGCAAACCCGTCAGAGCGTCGTAATCCGCGGACCGCGCGGTTCGCTCGATGGCGCTACGTCCGCGCGCGATCACGGCCACCATCCCCACCGGGGCCAGCACCACCCATACGACGGCCGGTACGTAGTAGACGAACAACCGGAAACCGTCGGACGGTTCGGACAGCATCGCCCAGCCGACGATTCCAGCAATGAGCGCCGCGCTAAAAGCGCAGTGCAGAAACAAGATTCGGGCCCCCATGATGAATCCGGCGAAGATGCCGAGCATTGCCAGGTACAGGGTTGTACACAGCCGGGCCTCCGGCGTGGCCATTGTGAGTGCAAACGCCGCCAGCGCGCAGTCCGCCCAGACGATGTAGGCCAGTGCGAGCCGGTAGCTCGGCCAGCGACCGAGCAACCACCGCAACCCGACGAGAATCGCGGTCGTCAGCACCGCGATCTGCACAAAGCGCGCGACAACCCCTTGCGGGCCCTCCGGATGGAACTGCACGGCGACGCCGAGGACGGCCACCAGGAGACACGACACTCCGATGAACCGCTGAAACGGTCTCGTGTTGCGGCCCTCACGTAACGCACGGGTGGCAAACCGGTATTCGCCAAGGCCCCACCCGGAGCCGGGAATCGCAGACATAGAGCGCTCACACTAGTGCCTGGCATCCCACCGTAGCTAACTTTTCGCAAAGCGAAGTCTCGCAAATAGTCAAGTGCCCCGGCTGCTACTCCGCCGATCACACGCATTTCTGTTCGCACGGCGGCCGGAACGGTACGCGACGCCCGATCGCTGGCGATGTTTGAGCACATCACGGTCAAGCACTCGCCGCCGGCAGCGGCGAGGCGTCGTGTGCATTCGAAGCGAGCGCCTGAGCCCCAGCATCAAGACAATCGCACCGGTGGAGGCCTTGACCTCGTTCTTCATGCCGCCCCGCGGACGTTTTTGGAGTTTTTGTATGACCATCTACTTTGATGGAAGTTCATTTCCCAGATGAATTCGGCGATTCGCTGACCATCACCAGAACATGGTCATACACTTTGCCCAAAGATGTCCGCGACCCATCGTCGGCGCCACCGGAAGGTAAGAGGCTTCAATGTCCCCAAACAACAGTGCTCCCAGCGTGTTCGATGCTGACCTCCCGACGCTCACCTATGGCCTCACCGCGACCCCACACGACATCCACTCCGACGTAGTACTGGCGCAATCACGGGCGCCCATCGCCATCGGACCCCTCGGACCAGAGATACTGTCCTATGATCTGGCTCGGGACATATTGCGCGACAGCCGGTTCCGACTTCCCGCCGGTATCACTCTGGCCGCCCAGGGCATCACCTCAGGTCCGCTATTCGACAAGATGGCCGGCAGCCTGTTGGGTTTGGACGGCGCACCCCACGCCCGGCTGCGGAAACTGGTCTCGCGGGCTTTCACTCCCCGTGCGACTTCACGCCTGCACGACGTGATCCAGGAAGTGGTCAACGAGCTGATCGACCGGGTAATCGACGCCGGCCACTGCGATGTCGTGAGCGACATCGCTCGTCCGTACCCCACCCCCATCATGTGTGCACTACTGGGCGCGCCGCGAGAGGATTGGCAGCAATTCGCCGACTGGACCGACGAGGTGTTCAAGGCTTTCAACTTCCAGCCCGACGCCACCTTCGAGGAATCCGCGATCATGCGCGCATGGAGCGAACTCGACGCCTACGTCGACGACATGGTCGCTGCTCGCCGAGATAATCTGACCGATGATCTTCTGTCAGAACTCATTCGGGCCGAAAGCGACGGAGACCGACTCAACCTCGACGAGCTTCGCATGCTGGTGGCAGGCTTCCTCATGGCGGGAACAGACACCACGCGAAACCAACTGGCGGCCTCGGTCCAGGTGCTCTGCGAGCACCCGGACCAATGGGAAAAGCTTCGCGACCAACCCGAACTGGCGATGCAAGCAGTCGAAGAAAGCATGCGCCACTCACCGGCGGCCTGCATCGTGCCGCGCACCGCCACCGAAGATGCGGAATTCGGTGGCTACACGTTCCCGGCAGGTACTTTTGTCCTCGCGAACACCTTCGCAGCCAACCGAGATCCAGCGATCTACGACGATGCTGACCGCTTCGACATCACCCGACGAGACGCACCTGCGATCCTGACCTTCGGCGGTGGCGCGCACTATTGCCTGGGCGCCAACCTGGCCCGCCGCGAATTGGCCGAAGCACTCACCGTGCTCACCCGCCGACTCCCGGCCCCGCGCCGAGTCGGTCCCGCGCCGTGGAAATCGCTGCTGGGTATGACCGGTCCGACAACGCTTCCCATCGAGTTTGCCGGCGAACGGCTCGTAACCGCTGATGCGTAGTCGCGGCTGGGCGGGTTCCGCACCTACCTCGGACGAGGACGCCATAGCCCGCATTTTGGATGCGGTAGACGACGAAATCGCCGAACACGGACCGGCCATACGCTTTAGCGACGTCGCCCGCAGGCTCGGCATCACCCGCCAGACTGTCTACCGCTACTTCCCCAACTCCGACGCGCTGCTCATCGCCAGCTCCATGCGGGCGGTCAACGGATTTATCGACCAGGTGGCACAACACTCGAAGGGTCTCCACGACCCAGTCACCGCGGTTATCGAAAGCATCGCGTTCGGAGTCGAGAATCTCACTGGCGACCCGCAACTGGAGAACCTCTTAGCCCGGCCACACGAGGGCCAAGCCATCGCCTCGCTTACCTCCGACGCAGCGATCGCCTTTTGCCTTTCGGTCTTCGATCGCCTAGATGTCGATTGGAAGCTGCACGGATTCGACACCGCGGCGCTGCGGGACCTTGCCGAGATGACACTGCGCACCGTGCACTCGCTGCTCGTCGATCCCGGGCAATCCCCGCGCGATGCGGTCGCACTACGCCGCTTCCTCACTCAATGGCTCGGTCCTGCGATCCTCTACCCTCGAATGACGTCGCTGTCGATCTTGGAACAACGACCGTCCTCTGATCGACGCATCGAAGCAGACAGGCGCAGCCCGCTTCGTCGGCCATAAGAGCTGCCCCCTCGTACCTCTCAGCTTCACGTCGGGCAGACGCCGAGTGCAACGGCTGACGTGACAGACGGCCTTCTGCGGCGTGCCAACACGGTCTGATACCTCTGCTCGACACTCCCTCATCAAGGGAGTGTCACGGATCCACCGAAGTAGGTGTCAAGCATCAGCCGAGGTAGAAACGTCAAGCATCACCCGAGGTAATACGCTCTGAAAGTGGGGCGGGCGGGGCTCGAACCCGCGACCAAGGGATTTGGTTTTGGGCGTTCTCGGCGCTTACCTCTAACGCTCGTTAAATCTTAGTGCCGCAACGGTTCTGGCCCCTTTTAAGATCCGAGCCGATTTCGGCGATTCCGGTCGAATCTTGATCATTGTCGATGAATATTCGATGGCGAAGTGTGTCTGGACATAACCCGCGACTTCGGCTCCGAGACCGGCAGCGCGAGCACAACAGTTCCACATTCCAGCTACCCTCCAGTCCCATCATGAGCGACCGCACGCCCGGACCTGAGGCCTTCTCGGCCCAGAAATCTCGGACGTCTATCCCGAACACATCGAGGTGCCGTATGGCGCGTCCGGGTTGGATCACGCACTGCGCGGAGGCGCCACCGGCAATTCGAGAAAGGCGCGTCCGGCCTGGTGGCGCCATCCGACGCACCATCGCACCCAGTCCACGCACATCAGTCACACGGAGACGTCACTCGCCGGCGACTACCCGGTACGCGGCCGTTAGCGCTGCTGCTGCCGTAACCACATGGCCGGGCTGCCGCCAACTCCTCGTTCAGCTAATTCCCGCCAGGGGTCTGGCGCGGCACTCGGGAGGTACGCATAAGTCACTGTGGGACATTCTCGGGGCACTAAGGACCTAGACCAATCGCCGGGGGACGCCCTTTGAGCTGCGTAAACGCTCGCAGCCACACAGATTGCCGAACCCCCGACCGCTGGTGCGCAGGTCCAGCGCTGATCATTCAACGGTGTCCTCAGGAGTCTCATCCGTGCACGTCAGCGGCTATGCGCCGTCTCCAAGCGTCTCAGCTGTACCCGCTATAGCGACACATAGGGGACATTCTGGGGACACGGGACACAAAATCGCCGGTTGCAACAAACCTTTGAAAGGCCTTGATCACCAGTTATATCTGTGGCGCGGACAGTATCGAACCGCCGGCCGCTCGTGTGTAAAGGTTCTTTGAGCTATTTCTGCTGTCTCGCCTGATACGTCGTGGTCACATTCGTACTGGTCACACCGCCGCAGCTGTTTCACGGCATCGACGGCCTATCGCCTGTTTCTCCGCGTCTTGGCACACCGGCGGCACAACGGGGGGTCGGGCTCTGCGCTATTTCGGCCGGGCAAGCCAACCTCACTGCTCCGTTAACCACTAGCGTTGCCCTTCTCGGTATCGTTCATTTGCGCTGAGCAGCTCGCTGCGATAGAGGCAATTGCTCAGGCGGTGCGAGAAACGAAACGAGACGATCGTCAGCTAGGACGGACACACTCAGAGCGGAAACCGTTGAGGACTCTAGTGATTCCCTCACGGTAGCTCGTGATTGTGAAGTCGGGGAAGCGGGTGGCGAACTTGGCTGAGTCGAAGATGTTGTCGACGCGGTAGCGAGGCAGCAGCTCGGAGGCTTCGTTGACCGCGGTGTTGAACCGTCCGCCGATCTTGAACACGATCTCGGGCACCGTCGTGTAGCGGATGTGCCGCCCAGTCACGGTCGAGGCGACGTCGATCATCTGTGCGTAGGTGAGTCGTTCGGGATCCGTAGGTAAGTGCCAGGTTTGGCCGTATGCGTCCGGGGTGTTGCCGATCAGGCCCATGCCGCGGCTGGCATCCGGCGTCCAGATCAGGGTTCGCTTGGTGTGGGCGTCGACCGGGATCATCGGTCGCTTGTGCTGCTTGATCCGGTCGAAAACCGCGGAGTTGGTGAGGCTCTGGGTTTTTCCGGGGCCGTAGAACTCGGGCGCTCGGCAGATGACGGCTTCGATCGATCCGTCGCGCATCTTTTGCAGCAGCATGTTCGCGATCTGCGCTCGCACCAATGCTTTTCGGCCGACGGGCTGGAATGTGGTGTCTTCGACCTGTGGCGTGGAGGTCCGCGGGTACATGTAGGTGTTGTCGAAGAAGACCAGCTTGGTGCCGTGTTTCTGGCATGCGGCGATGGTGTTGGCCATCATCACCGGGAACTGCTGCTCCCAGAGCGTCGAGTCGATGGGCAGCCCGACGGTCAGGTAGGCGATGTCGCTGCCCGCGACGGCCTCGGCGGTGGCGTCGGCGTCCATCAGGTTGGCTGCGAACAGCTGGTCGGTGTCGTGGAGTTTGACGGGGTTGCGGCTGACCAGGCGGATGTCCTCGGTGATGTCGTCGTGGAGGTAGCGGGTGAGCTCCTGGGCGATTTGGCCGTTGGCTCCCAGTACGGTTTGCATGAGTTGTCCCTCAGGGGTGGGGTGGCGTTACTTCACGCCAGGCAGGCGCTTGAGCAAGCGCAGCGCAAGGGTCGCGATGCGCGCGTAGGTCTTCGGATTCATGCCGTCGGGGACCCCGACGGGCAGAAGTCTTTCGATGGCGATCGTTTGGGACTCGGTGTACTTCAGGATGCCGTGCTCGCCGTGGCGGCGGCCGAGACCGGAGGCCTTCATGCCGCCCATCGGTGCGTCCATCGATCCCCATGCGGGTGCGTAGGCGTCGTTGACGTTGACCGTGCCGGCTTCGAGCCGGGATGCCACGCGGTAGCCGCGTTTCTCGTCGGAGGTCCACACGCTGAAGTTCAGCCCGTATTCGCTGTCATTGGCCTTGGCGATGGCCTCCTCCTCGTTGGCGACTCGGTAGAGCGAGACGAGTGGGCCGAAGGTCTCGTGGGCGTAGACCTCCATGCTGGGGTCGACGTCGGTGAGGATGGTGGGCTCGTAGAAGAACGGTCCGAGGTCGGGGCGGACTCGACCGCCGGCGAGCACGGTTGCGCCCTTGGCGACGGCGTCGTCGACGTGGCGGGCGACGGTGTCGAGTTGCTTCTGGGATACCAGTGAGCCCATGTCGGCGGCGTAGTCGATCGCCGGGGACAGTTTCATCGCGCGAGTGGCGGCCGCGAACCGGGTGGCGAATTCACCCCACAGCGACGCGGGAACGTAGATGCGTTCCATGGAGATGCAGAGCTGGCCGGTGTTGGAGAAGCACGCGCGGATGGCTCCCGTTACTGCCGTGTCGAGGTCGGCGTCGTCGAGGACCAGTAGGGCGTTCTTGCCGCCGAGTTCCATGGAGCAGTCGATGAGGTGTTCACCAGCTTGGGCGGCGACGGTGCGGCCGACGGCGGTGGAGCCGGTGAACATCAAGAAGTCGGAGCTCTCGATGATCGGCGTGCCCAGCTCGGCGCCCGAGCCCGTCACCACCTGCACCAGACCCGGCGGCATGCCCGCCTCTTCGAGGAGTTCGACGGCCCACAGCGCGGCGTACGGGGTCTGAGCATCGGGCTTGGTAAGCACGGCGTTGCCGGCCACGAGCGCCGGCAGGGCGTCACTGATTCCTAGGGTGAGCGGGTAGTTCCACGGGGAGATGACACCGACGAGTCCCTTGGGGTGGTGCAGCTCCCAGACCTTGGTCAGCGCCAGTTGCGCACCCTGGCGGCGTTTGGGCTTGAGATAGTCGGCGGCGGTGTTGGCGTAATAGCGGGCGTTCATGGCGACGTCGAGGATCTCCTCGAAGGCGTGCCTGCGTGCCTTTCCGTTCTCCAGCTGGATGAGGTCGAGCACCTCGTCCTGGCGATCGAGGACGAGGTCGTGGAAACGCTGCAACACCGCAGCGCGTTCCTCGACGGGGCGTTGCGCCCACGCCTTCTGTACGACGCGGGCACGTTGCGCGGCGGCCCGGACGTCGTCGGGCGTGCAGCGCGGGACCTGGCCGAGGACTCCGCCGGTCATGGCGTTCGTAACGTCCTGGCGCGCATCGGGATTGGCGGTCTGCACCCTGGCGGCCAGCGACTCCAGCCTCGCGGAGTCGACGTTGCGGGTGATCGCAGTCATTGGCGTGGTCATTTCACGGGTACCGAGACGGGCACGGGGATGTGCAGGGCGTTCTGGCATTCGGTGAAGACGTCGAGCCGCAGCGCCTTGATCGGCTTGAGCGAGCGGACGTCGTCGGTCAGCCGGCCGCTGCCGAGTTGCAGGGAGTCCTTCGGCAGCAGCTGGCTGCCGGAGGCCAGGGTGTTGGTCTGGCTCAGCGTCGCGTTCCAGCCGCCGTTCAAGTCGGTGTACGACGTCAGTGTCGAGACATGGGTGCCGGTCGGGATGTGCTTCTGCTTGGGGGTGGCGACGTCGATCGCGATGTCGGTGCCGCCGTCGTCGTTGGCCACCCGGGCGGTGGTCCGTCGCTCGTCGATGTCGACGTCGATCTCGGTGACCCACTTCGGGAAGCCGTAGCCGTCGTGGCCGCGGATCTGGGCGATCTCGGTGTTCACCGGTAGTGACAGGACGTAGGCGTGCATCGAGTCGTTGGCCAGCGACGAGACGAGGTCGGCGGTTCCGGGTCCGCCGTGACGTGCGGGCCGGACCGCGATGCCGACGGTGGCCTCGGTGTAGAAGTCGATGTCGCAGACGTCGTAGCGGAAGAACACCACCGAGAACAGCCCGATGCCCGGAACGATCTGCAGCGGGTCCAAACCGGCGGGGAGCCGGGATCGCAGCGCCTTCGTCGGAGCGAGGTAGGTGAGCTGCGCTTTCGACATCGAGTAATAGAAATTGGGCGTCCGGGTCGGACCGATCGCCGACTGGACCTGCGTCTTGGGCAGCGTCCGGAAGAAATCCACGCCGGGCACGCGCGGATCGGCGGCGACGGCGTCGAGGTCGGTGTCCATGCGGTAGCGGTCGTACAGCCCGCCCTTCGGGACGCTGACCTTGCGACCGCCCAGCTCGATTTCGACGACACCGCCGGTCGCGGTCGTCTTCGACTCCGCCATCTCAACTCCTTCTCGAATGTGTGCATTGCTTACATGTGTCACGATAGGGTGTGATGTAAGCAGAGTCAACATTGTCGTGGAGTGACGCACCGCACGCTGCGCCGGACGATCGCATCATCGGCGTTTCGACCAGTTGGCCGACGCCGAACGCATCATGCTGGAGGCCAGACACAGTCAGGAGGACCGCGCGGCCATGACCGCCTCGACGAAAAGCAACTATCACCACGGCGACCTGCGCGCTGCACTGCTGACGACGGCCATGGGCATGCTGGAGCGGGGCGAACCGTTCTCGATCCGCGCCGTGGCGCGCGAGGCCGGCGTCTCGCCCGCCGCGCCCTATCGGCACTTTCCCGACCGCGAAGCTCTGGAGTCAGCCTTGGCGGCCCAGGGGCTGCGCGATCTGAAGGCCGACCTGACCCGGGACCGCGAGCTGCCCGGCACCGTCGACGAGCTCGCCGAGTTTGGAGTCGCGTACGTCGAGTTCGCACTGCGCCGCCCCGCACTGTTCCGCCTGATGTTCGGCAACGAGTGCGACCACGAGCTCGACGAACGTGTGCGAGCCGCCGCCGAGGTGCACGAACTTCTCGCCGCTGCGATTGCGGGAGTCCTGCGCAGCTCCGAACCCATCGACCTCGCCGTCGGCGGCTGGGGGTTGGTCCACGGACTGGCCTGTCTCTACATGGACCGCAAGCTCATTAGCCCGACGATCGAGGGCGTGGCCGCACAGGTTCGTGCGTCCTTCCTGGCGGTGCTCGCCGCTCGACCCCGCTGAGTTCGGCCGGGCCGTCTCCGTTGACTCCGCTCCGAGGCCGCGCTAACGTGAATGTAAGCGTTGCATACATTGAGCATTGGAGACACGCATGTCCGATTTGCCGCCGCCCGTCACGCCCTACCTCGAGCCCGAGGCGAAAGAGCTGTGCGAGCTGACCGACCCGCACCCCCGAATCTACGAGGTTCCGCCCGAGCAGGGCCGCAAGATCCTCTCCGACCTACAGAGCGGCGAGGGCGTAGACCGCCCGGAGGTCGACGAGGAATGGGTCGAGGTGGACGCCGGCGAGTGGGGTTCCGTTCGCGCCCGCATCATCCGGCCCAAGGGCGTCACGGGACCGCTGCCGGTGGTGTTCTACATCCACGGCGCGGGGTGGGTATTCGGAGACGAGCACACCCACGACCGGCTGTTCCGCGAGCTCGCCGTCGGCGCGGGTGCCGCGGGGGTCTTCCCGGTGTACGACCGCGCACCGGAGAAGGGTTATCCCACCCAGGTCGAGCAGAACTACGCCGTCGGCCAGTGGGTCCTCGAACACGGAGCCGAGCACGGTCTGGACACCTCGCGGGTTGCGGTCACCGGCGAATCGGTCGGCGGTTGCATGTCCGCGGTCTTCGCCCTGATGAACAAGGATCGCGGCGGCATCGACCTCAAGGCCCAAGTGTTGCTCTACCCCGTCGCCAACGCCGACTTCGACACCCCGTCCTATCTGCAGTTCGCCGAGGGCTACTACCTCACCCGTGACGGCATGAAGTGGTTCTGGGACGCCTACACCACCGATGAGACTCAGCGCGCTGAGAAGTACGCCGCTCCGCTGCGGGCCTCGCTCGACGAGCTCAAGGGCCTGCCGAGGACGCTGGTGATCACGGATGAGGCGGACGTGCTGCGCGACGAGGGCGAGCAATACGCCAACAAGATGCGCGAAGCCGGAGTCGACGTCACCTCCGTGCGCGTCGCCGGCATGGTGCACGACTTCCTGCTGTTGGACAGTCTGCGAAACACCAAGGCCGCCAACGTCGCTCGCGGGCTGGCCATCGACGCGCTCAAGAACGCGCTGCAGTGACAAAAGAAGGTTCCACGGAAGGTCTTCGATGAACGAATACGCTCTGAAAGACTTGAACGCCAAGGCGATGAACCTGGCGCACCGCGTGGTCCTGACGGCCAGTGGCAACAGATTGTTATCCGCCCCGTTCGGGATGCCAACGGTTGAGCTGCACACAATCGGGCGCAATTCTGGGCAGCCGCGGTCCTGCTATTTGACCGCACCGGTTCATGATTCGGCTCGTGTCGTGCTCGTCGCGTCCAAGGGGGGCGACGATCGCCATCCCGACTGGTACCGCAACCTACTGGCGAACCCCGACGCGGAGCTGGTCATTCACAGATCTCGACGAAAGATACGTGCGTGCACGGCGACTCCCGACGAGAAGGCGGAGCTGTGGCCGAAGATCGTGCGGCATACAAGGGTTACGCCGACTACCAGAAGAGAACCAGCCGCGACATTCCCGTGGTGATCTGTGAGCCAAGGAACTGACAGCGATGGGCAAACGGATAGTGGTCTTTGGCGCCACCGGCTACACCGGGGGTCTGGTCGTTGACGCACTGCTGCGCCGCGGACGACGGCCGGTGCTTGCAGGGCGCGGCGCCGACCGGCTGGCCAGACTCGCCGGGCGACTCGGTGGACTCGACTACCGGGTGGCCGACGTCGGCGACCCCGCAAGCGTTCGTGCACTGGTCGAGCCCGGCGACGTCCTGGTGACCACCGTGGGACCGTTCGACCGGTTCGGCCATCCGGTCGCGCAGGCCGCAGTCGACGCCGGTGCGCACTACGTGGATTCAACCGGCGAAGTCGGCTTCGTTCGCGAGTTGCGGGACCTACACCACCGACAAGCCCGGGAGGCAGGCGCCGTCCTCGTCCCCGCGTTCGGCTACGACTACGTCCCCGGAAATCTCGCCGGTGCCCTCGCCGCACGCGACGGCGGCGCCGAAGTGCGAGCTATCGAGGTCGGCTACTACGCCATCGGGTCGCTGCGCAACGGGTTGAGTCAAGGCACTCGGAAAACCATGGCCGATGGGTTGATACTGCCCGCGCCGGTATGGCGAAACGGGCGCCTCGTCAACGCCACCACTGCGAGCCGAGTCCACCGCTTACCGGTGCGCCACGAGCGCAGGAATGCGTTCCTCGTCTCGGGCACCGAAGTCCTGTTCCTGCCCGCCGAGGTGCCCGGACTGGACTCCGTCGAGGTCTACAACGGCTGGTTCCCCCAGCTCAGCCGCGTAATCCAAGCCGGGTCGGCCGTTGCCAACACGATCGTGAAGCTGCCACGCGGACGCGACATCATCGACGCAATCGCGGCGCGCACCGCCGGTGGCAGCGGCGGTCCCGACGCTACCGAGCGGGCGACAACCCGCAGCCATGTCGTCGCGGTCGCGCGAGACAGGGACGGCCGAGCCGTGGCCGAGGTCCACCTCGAGGGCCCCAGCCCATACTCGTTGACCGGCGAGCTGATGGCGTGGGCGGCAGACCGACTCGCCGGGGGCGAGGCACGAGCGGCCGGAGTGCTCGGTCCCGTCGACGCATTCGGGCTCGACGAACTCGTAACTGGCTGCGCCGAGACAGGTCTCGTACAAGTATGAGCCACCAGCAGAAAGAGACGTCCCGAGTCCATCACTGACACAACAGATTCAGGGCGAATCAGCCCGACGAGAACGACAGACGAACCTCGACCCGACAAGCCGAAGCACCATCGACACACGAAAGCAGCCATGCCATGACCAAGCGCATACTCAACGTCGTCACCAACGTCGGCCACTATGACGACCCTGACCATTCGACCGGCTTGTGGCTCTCCGAGCTCACCCACGCCTGGCACGTCTTCGACGAGCACGGCTTCGACCAGACGCTCGTCAGCCCCGCCGGCGGCAGGGTGCCGTTGGAGCCCAAAGCGCTCAAGTTTCCCAACTACGACAAGACCGCCAAGGCCTGGCGCGCCGACCCGGCCAAGATGGCACTCCTGGACAACACCGCCAGCCCCGCCGAGATCGACTCCGCCGACTATGACGCCATCTACTTCACCGGCGGACACGCGGTCATGTACGACTTCCCCGACAACGACGGCCTGCAACGCCTCACCCGCGAGATATACGAACGCGGCGACATCGTCTCCTCGGTATGCCACGGCTATTGCGGTTTGCTCAACACCAAGCTTTCCAACGGCTCGTACCTGATCGCCGGCAAGAAGATGACGGGCTTCGCCTGGCAAGAGGAAGTCCTCGCCCGCGTCGACAAACTGGTTCCGTACAACGCCGAACAGCGAGCCAAAGACCGTGGCGCGCTGTACGAGAAGGCGCTGCTTCCGTTTGTCTCCTACACCGTCGTCGACGGCAACCTTGTCACCGGGCAGAATCCGGGTTCGGCCAAGGAAACGGCAAAGAAAGTCGCCTTGCTTCTGCAATAACCAGCAAGCTTTCGCGAATCCGCTGCCAACAGCGACGAGATCTACGTCTTGAGATCTACAAACCAAAGTCGCAAACGTTTGGGTACCGCCAGCCGCGTGCGTAGGTCGCCGGGAGTTGTCTGTCCAGCAACCGTGCATTCGAGGACACCGAGATCAACGACGCCACCGACCAGATCACAACAGAGAACACAAAACGCCCCCCGGACTTACTGCCACCTTTGACCAGCAGTTCGAGTCAGACGGCTGAAGTGGAGACCTCGCGAAAAGCGCAGGCACACAACACCACTACCGCTTGTGAACACAACCCGCGGCCGCGAGCGGCCGGCATCATCCAGTACGCCACCCCTGCCGTACCGTTGCGACGATCGATCCCTTTCAGTGACACACAGCCCAGGACTACGCCGCCATCGCGGTCCGCGAGCGCCCAGTTCAGCCGCGACTCATCACACCAACCCTGCTGCCACGCGGTAATCCATTCGCGGACTTCGTCCACAGAGTCGGCGGCGCGGACATGCCAACGCTGAATCTCAGGATCGTCGAAGGCATCCTTCACCGCCGGCGCATCGGCCAGTGTCCACGGACGCACGACCGCCACCTGGCCGACCGCAATCGACGGCCGCACTGATCGGGACAGCCAGCCAGACGCAATGGTCGGAGAAGTCAACTGCGGCATAGGCGCATCATCGCGGACAAGGCCGAAGGTCAGCTCATAAGGCTCACGCGGTCACGCGCGCCCTGTAAACCCGCAGACCCTCGACGGCGAGGAGCCCGGCATGCAGTGGTCCCCACTCCAGCGGCAGATAATCGCAGGCCCGGTCACCGCCAGCGCGATCGTCCACACGCGTCGTTGAATCGTCATCAGTCTGAGTCGATCACACCACTAACTGACGACTTAGTGGGCAATCAGTTCACGCGGGGAATTCGTGCCCGGAGTGCGTCGAGCATTCTCGTCGCTTCGTCGATGTGCTTTTGCACGACGGCCAAGCGGTCGGGTGGATCGACGAAGCCCTCGGTGGCGCAGCGACACAGCCACGCTGATTCGGCTCTCACGACCTTGCCGTTCATCGCGGAGATCTCGCGCCGCAGAATGTCGGCGAACAGTTGCGCCTGGACCCGTTCACTCGGTCGATGAGCGCCCCGATCCTGCGCCCGTGTGGCCGATGCCGATCGCATGGGCGCCCTGGCCGTGCACGTCGCGAAGATCGCGCGGCGCCGCCACCCCAGCCACGCACTGCCCGAAGAAGTCAACGGCTACTTCGCCGAAATGGGCACCATCGCCGTCGATCTGGGCAGCACTGCCAAAGACGTCGTCCTCTCCCGCGACCCGGAACAGACCGCCCAGCTCAGCCGCGACGACGACGCGATGGACCAGCTGCACCGGCACCTGTTCAGTGTCCTACTAGACAAAGAATGGCAACACGGCGTCGCCGCAGCCGTGGACGTCACCCTGCTGGGCCGGTATTTCGAACGCTTCGCCGACCACGCCGTCGAGATCGGTCAACGCGTCGTCTTCGAGGTCACCGGCCAAGCCGCAGGGCACGGCCACCAATAACGCGGTCGACGCAGGCAGAATCCGCTGCCGTCAACGATCTGGCGATCAGATCTACTCCGATCACAGTTCAAGTCCGTGATCAGAGCCGCGTTCCAGAACGCGTGCGGCTCGCTGCTGACGGACTTCACCGATGCTGGTCTCGTAATCGGCGACGGCGGTGCGCCAAGCCCGATATTCGGTGGCCAAGCGATCGACCATCGCTCGACGCCCGTCGGCAACGGCACGGGCACCCGCCGGCAGCCGTTCGCCGCCCGATTCGGCGACATAGGTATGAGCCGTGACCGCGTGCTGATCATTGTCGACGATGCTCTGGACGAGTCTCGCGGCCGCGCTACTGGAGCCGCGGCTATCGTCGGCATTGATGCCCGCCTGGTGGCCGATATCCAAACCGGGGCTTGCAGATTCATACACATGCGCGGAGTTCGCCTCACGCCCACGCGTCATCGCGACATAGAGCAGTCTACGGCTGGCGTTCTCGCCCAGAACGGTGTGGGTGGTGTCGGCGGTGACGCCTTGGGCGGAGTGCACGGTGACCGCGTAGCCGTAGGTGACGTTCTGGCGCGTGTAGTCGGTGGGAAAGATCGTGTAGGCGTTGTCGTCGAGGCGGCGAGCGAGCACCTGTTGATGACCGGTGTGGATCTTCTCCACCTGCCAGCGTTGCCCGTTGCGGACCGGCCCGGGCTCGGCCGACTGATCGTCGCGGTAGCTCAGCGGGATCGACGCATCATTCTGGCGCGTGAGGATGAGATCGCCTACCGCGAGCCGGTGCCCGCGCGCCCCGGCCACCGATGCCGCGTCCTGGTCGATGGTCTCGTGATGCAGCCGGCGGTTGAGGGCGTCGGTCATTTCTATGGTGTCGCACAGCAGCAGTGCATCCTTGCCGGCGGTGATGTCCTTCTTGTACGCGGCCACGGCGTCGGCGGCCATCGTCACCTCGTCCCCGCAGTGCAGCCGGTCGTGGCGGCGGTACCACTCAACGGCTCGGCTTACTGACTTCTGGTCTCCGTCGCGTAGCGCGAGGGAAGCGTCGCGCTCCTCGGGATCACGCATCCGCCACACCTCGGACAGTCGCTGGGTCCAGGGCAGGTCCTCACACAGTTGGGCGAACATGCCGCCGCGGGCTTTCACCGGCGCGAGTTGGTGGGGGTCGCCGACCAGGATCGTTTTCGCGCCGGCCTGGGTGGTGGCGGTCAGCAGGCTGCGCAGATCGGAGGTGCCGACCATGGCGGCCTCATCGACGATCACCAGACTGAAACGGTCCAGTTCCAGCTCCTTGCTGTCGAGCAGTTGGAGTCCTTTGGCGACGGTGTAGCCCTGATCCCCCGCCCCTTCCCGAAGCGCGACATCGACGGCTTTCCCGGTTGGGGCGAGCAGGATCGCGGTTCCCCGTGCGACGCCATGCGCGGCCGCCGCGAGGGTGCGCAGGCAGGTGGTCTTGCCGGCACCCGCGGGCGCGGTCAGCGGCTGCACCAACCACGGCGAGCGCGCAATCTCCTCGACCGCGGCGCGCTGGTCCGCCGACAAATGCGCGGTGTCCCGCGCGGGCAGCCACAACTGCGCGCGCTCATTGCGCGCATCCACCAACTCCAGGACCGCGGCCTCCTCTTCGAGGATCGCGTCGAGGGTGAAACGCTCATGGCCTTCGCGCTGATGCGCCGCACGCGGCGCGGACAAGCGCACACTGACCGCGTCCACCGCGGACTCCACCATCTGTCGAGGTGAATGCTCCGAATCCACCGGCATCTGAGCCCCGAGCACTTCGATGAGGTCGGCGCGGGTAAACGCCGCCTTGTCGATGTTTTCCGCGGCCGCCAAGACCCGCGCGCGGTCGAACGCGGTGCGCGCATGTGCGCGCCGCGCCGCGCGCGCATCAAGAAACCGCGCGCGGTCAATCTCCAACCCGCGCGCATCCGCGCGCCACTGCGCCAGCAGTGCACCCCACGACAGTTCCTCCGGCTTGGACGGTCGCGTCGCTTTCTGCGCCGCACCCAGCTGCGCCGCGCTCCAGGTTCCGTCCTCCCCGCGCTCCAGGTGCCCGGCCGCCCAGTCCCGCAACTGCGACGAGCGCCGCGACCACGCCGTGATCGTCTCCCGGGACATTCCGGCCAACTCCGCCATCCCCGTGCCCGGGTCGACCTGCTCCCACTCGACCCCCAACGAGCGCTGCAGCTCCCGACGCAGGGTGGCCTGATAGATCACCCCCGCCGCTTTCGCCTCATGAAACAACGAGGTGCCATCCAGCGACACCAACCGACCGTCGGCGCGGGCTTGCCGGTTCGGGACGATGACATGGGTGTGTAGGTGCGGATCCCCACACCGCGACGTTTCGTACTGATACGCGATCCAACCCAAGGGCGCCGTGGCACTGACCGCCGACCAGCTCCGCGATCTGCTCACGAAGATCCAGTCGTCGTCCTACTGCGAAGAACGTGACCTGATCGACCCGATCACCTTGCTGGTCGCCACGGGACTGCGGCGCTCCGAGCTGTTGGGTCTGCAGTGGACCGATATCGACGAACGAACGGGGATGCTGACGGTCACCGGCAAGGTGATCCGGGTGGCCGGCGAGGGTCTGCGGCGGGTCGAGGAGACGAAGTCGGTGGCCGGGCGCCGAACGATTCCGCTGCCCAAGTTTGCCATTGAGATGCTGCAACGACGCAAGGACCTTTCCTACTTCGGCGAGCAGAAGGTGATCTTCCCGTCCACGGCCGGCACCCTGCGCGATCCGAACAACTTCGCGAAACAGTGGCGCACCGCGCGCGACGAACTCGGCTTGGGAGAGGCGACCACCCACAACTTCCGCAAGACGGTCGCGACACTGATCGACGACGAGGGCTTGTCTGCCCGTATCGGCGCCGACCATCTTGGGCACAGCCACGTGTCGATGACCCAGGACCGGTACATGAGTCGAGGGCGCATCCATACCGAGGTCGCCGACCTCCTCGACCGGGCGGTACGCGAACGCGATGACAGCTCAGAGGCCGGCTGATGGCGCTCTGGCAAGTGGCCGCGAAGCCCTCAGCAACCGAACCACGCCGGGCGAAGGCCACTCATCACCGCAGCTCATCGGCCTTCCGAGTCACCGCATATTCGTTGAATAAACGTTGAGTCGGATGGATGAGACGCCAAAAATAGCCTCTGACGTGGGGCGGGCGGGGCTCGAACCCGCGACCAAGGGATTATGAGTCCCCGGCTCTAACCAACTGAGCTACCGCCCCTGTCGCGCATCGCGCGACAGGCATCTTCCCACGGGCCGCTGTGCAACCTCAGGAGCGGGGTGTGCAGTTGACGTCGAGGAACGCCACGTTAAGCGTGCCCGGGTCCTGCGCTCCGTCGCCGCGCAGGCCGCTGACGTTGGTCACGGTGCATTCGGAGAGCGGCACGTCGACACTCTGATTGATCCGCACGGTGAAGCCTTGGCCTTCCAGCGTGCGCACCGCGTCATCGGCGGCCGAGCCACCGATCGGCACCGCGTCGGCCGACGAGGCCAGCCCGATACTGCCGGCGGCGATGGCTCCGAACAGGGCGGCGGTGATGGCGATCTTCTTCATGGCGTTCCCCTTTGTGGCTGGTCGATCCCAGTGGATCTGATGTGCACCAGCCTGCCGGGCGCAGGCCGCCCGAACTTGGAGGAAGTGTGGAGATCAGGTGGAGATTGTCAGCCGAACACCGGCTGGCCATCCACGCCGAGCCGGTACAGCTCGACACCGTCGCTTACCCGCGGTGCATCCCCGCCGAGCGCCACGGCGATCTTGTTGGTGCCGTTGCGCATGACATCGAGGGTGATCTCGACGGCCTGCTCCAGCGAGTAGTGGGCCAGCACGGCGTCATCGAGTGCCGATGGCGTCCAGATGAGTGCGTCGACGTGACGCAGCGCCGCCTTGTGCGCATCGGACAGGTCCGAAGACTCTTCGTAATGCGCGATCTCGGCGTACAGCGGTTCGGACCCGCCCGCGTCCAGCGCCGCGGTCTCGCGCAGCGACTTGCACAGCCGGCAGTTGTGCTGGGTCGCACCCCGCAACCGGATGATCTCGGTGGTCAACGGATCCAGCCCGCGCAGGGCGCCGACCGCCGAGGTGAAGCGGTTGAGCAAGGCGTCCGCGGGATGGGTCTGATGATCCCAGGTGCCCGGCTCGCGCACCGGGACACCCAAGGCCGCCAATCCCGCCGCCACCCGCGGCCCGAAATCCGCGACGAACATCAGCGCAACGACGCCGAGCACCTCGGCCCCGAACGCCGCCATCAACGCCCCACGCTGCTCTGGCGTGATGGCAGCGACGTCGGCGCTGAACTGCTCGGCGAACTCGACGACCGGTGCCTCGGTGTCGGATTCCGGCTCCGCCGCCACCTCATATGGCAGCGGAGTCAGACCCACGGTCTTCGCGCAGGTGTCCCGCAGTACGGCGTTGACGCGCGACATCGACGGCGGGGACAGCGCGATCAGCGGTGTGAGTAGATCCTGCACACCCCCGAGTATTGCCGCTGACCCAACGGGGCCACGGGAAACTGCCGAATCCGCGTCAGGCCGCCGGCGCGAGGACCACCGTCGCGTTGTGGCCGCCCATACCCAGCGACGTCTTCACCGTCAGCCCGTCACGCATCGAGGTGAGCCCGTCCAGAAGCCGTGGATGCCCGGCCGCGACGATCGGCGGCGCCGGAATCAGACCGTGTTCGTAACCCATTGCAGCCGAGGCAATCTCGACTGCAGCAGCCGCTCCCTGGCAATGACCGGCGAGTGGCTTGATCGAGTAGATCTGCGGGGCGCCGGCAAAGATGTCGTCCAGGATCGCCGCTTCCACGGCGTCGCATTGCTGGGTGCCCGGCCCGTGGGCGTTGAGGTAGGCGATGTCCGCGGCGTTCACCTCCGCGGCCACCAGCGCGTCACGAACGCACTGGTCGACCTGAGGATGCGCGGGGTCGACCGACGTCAGGTGGTAGGCATCGTGGCTCATCGCTCCCCCGAGCATCCGCACGTACGGATTCTCTCCGCGCGCCGAGAGCACGAAGGCGATGGCAGCTTCCCCGGCCGGGAAGCCCCTGCTGCCTTCCTGGAACGGCCGGCACGCGTCGAGCGGCTCCGTGTCCACCACCCCAACCCCCAGCCGGACGAAGTGTTCGACGTTCTCCGGGGTCAACGACAGGTCAGTCGACACGAAGACGACGTCGTCGACGAATCCGGTGTCCAGCCACATCTTGGCGGTGATCAGCGCCGCGCTCCCTGAGGCGCACATCGCCGAGACGTTCATGGCCGGCCCGTGGAAGCCGTACTCCTTCATGAGCATCGAGACCGGGGTGGACGGCATCAGGGTCAAGTAGTCACGGACCCGCCGGTTGGCGCGGTCCTCCAGGTAGAACTGCCGCCATCCCTCCACCTCGGAGATCACCACCGCATGCAGGAGCCCCACGCGCGCTCCGGGTGTCCACCCGCGCGCCGCGGCGTCGGTCAGTGCCTCGCGGGCGGCCGCCCGCATCGCCCGGGCGAACCTGCTCAGCCCGTCCCGGGGGTCGCCTTCGTCGGCGACCCGTGCCAACCAGGCGTCCTGCTCACCGTCGGCGCCAAAGCCGCTGTGCAGGATGGCCGCAGGTTTGCCACTGGCCAGCCCTTCCCACAGTGCTTGCTTGCCCCAGCCATATCCGGTGACAGCGCCGACGCCGGTGATCCCCATTTGCTGTTTCTGCAGCATTGTGTACTTCCCTTTCGATTGGTGATGCCCGAAGAGGGCATCGTCACTCGATTAACACCCGCAGGCGCGCATTTGACCAGTTGCGCGGGCATACTGGTTGAAGCCGGACCACCCCGCGGGCGGCCGGTGACAAGGCAATTTGTCGGTTGGGGAACAGTTTTGGAGAACGCAGAGGGGTCGGCGTACTCAGACGACTCCCCATGCCCCGCCGATCCCGCGGAGTTGCGTTTTCGACGGATGGTGGACCACAGTCCCGACCCGATGTGCGTGCACGCAGACGGACTGGTCGTCTACGTGAACCCCGCCGGCGTGCAGGGCATCGGCGCCGAGAACGCCGAGCAATTGGTCGGCCGCATGATCACCGACTTCCTGCATCCCGACTCGATACTCCCGATGCTGGAACGCGTCTCGACCCTGCGCCACGAGGGCGACAGCACCGAGCCCTCGGAGGCGGTGATGCTGCGCTTGGACGGCAGCCCGCTCGACGTCGAAGCGGTGGCGGTGTTGACCACCTGGAACGGCAAACCCGCCAATCAGGTCATCTTCCGCGACCTGACGACACAGAAAGCCGCGGAGTCGGCACTGCGCTACCAGGCGGAGCTGGTCAGTCACGTCTCCGACGCGATCATCGCCACGACCGCCGACGGCATCGTGACCAGCTGGAACCCGGCAGCCGAAGCGATCTATCGCCGGCCGTCGGAGCGTGCCGTCGGGTTGCCCCTCACCGAAGCCGTCGACGCCGACATCGATCTGGCTGCGATCGTCGCCCAGGGGGGCACCACCCACGACACCCATCGGGCGGTCGATGGTTCGCGGGTGTATGTGCGGATGTCGGTGGCCACACTGGAAAACGGCTACGTGCTCCTGTGCTCGGATCAGACCGCACGGCGTCGCGCGGAGAAGCACTTCGAGTCGATCGTCACCTCGCTGCCCGACGGGGTCGTCATCCTCGACCATCGCGGCGCACTCAAATTCGTCAACCCGGCCGCGCTGCGCATCCTGCGAGTCGACCTCAACGACCTCGAACAGGACTACCGGACCTGGGTGACGGCGTTTCCGTTCTTCGACGGCAACGGGGACGCGCTCAGCGCAGACCAGCAACCCGCAGCGAAGACGCTGTTGACCCACGCCCCGTTGGAGAATCAGGTGGTCGGACTCGACCTCGCCGACGGTGCCCGCGTGTGGTTGTCGGTCAGTTCGTGCCTGCTCGACCCGGCCGACCCGCAACACTCCGCGGTACTCGTCACCTTCACCGACATCACCGCTGAGCGCGACGCCTACGCCGACCTCACCTACCAGGCCAGCCACGACCCGCTCACCGGCCTGCCGAACCGGGCCCAGATCGAGCCACGAATCGCGGCCGCGATGCAGTCCGGCGAACAACCGCTGACGGCGGTGCTTTTCATCGACTTGGACAACCTGAAGCAGGTCAACGACGAACTCGGCCATCATGCGGGTGACGCGATCATCAAGACCACCGCCCAACGATTGCGCAGCGCTCTGAATCCCGATGAGTTCATCGCTCGTTACAGCGGCGACGAATTCGTCGTGCTGATCTGTGGGCCGACGGAATACGCCACACTGCAACACCTCATGACCCGTATGCACGAACACCTCGCCGAACCGGTCGCGATCGCCGGCACGCACCGGCCGATCACCGCGAGCATCGGCGTCACCGTCGTCACCGATAACGATCCGCGGTCACCAGCTGAGGTCATCCGAGACGCGGATGCGGCGATGTACAAGGCGAAGTCCGCCAGGCGGGGGTACTACGCCTGAAGGTGGATACCTACTGTCCACCAACGGGTTTGGGGCCGGAAACGTTCTCCCGGAGGCGTAGTTCGCTGATCTTGGCCAGCACTTCCTCCATCGCCTCCGGCGACAGGCCGACAAGCCTGCTCGCCACCCGCCGGATCCTGTCGTCACGCGCGGTGATGAGCCACGACAACTCGACATCCATCCGCGCGAAGTAGCTCTCGTCGGTGAAATAGGCGGTCTCGACACCGAAGAACTCCGCGAAGGCCGCCATCGTGGTCACCGAGGGATTTGTTCGAGCACCGGTGCGCAACTGCGATAGATAAGCCGATGACGTCCGGATGCCACGGGCATTGAGGGCCGCCACCACCTCGGCCGCGGAGTACGGTCCGCGACCCGGCGGAAAAATGGCATCGAACAAGCGGTTGAGCCTGTCGGCGAACGTTCTGCTCAGGAGGCCACCCTCGCTCGATGCTTGAGCGGAGAGAACACCCATGGAGACCCCTCCGCTTTGAATTTACGGATGCGCAATTTTTGCACGGACAGAGTGTCGCCAGGTTCATATCGCGCCGACTGCTCGCGCCCGGAACGCTGTATACAATTACTAGATATCGTATCCAAGGAGCGACCCATGGAAACCACGAACGCCGCAACACGGGTGGCTTCGGCATTACGTGCGGAGATTCTGCAAGGCGACATCTCCCCCGGCGCCCGACTGTCCCAACAGCACACCGCCGAACGATTCGGCGTCAGTCGCATACCGGTGCGCGACGCCCTGCAGATCCTGGCCGGCGAAGGCCTGGTGCAGCCGAGCCTGAATGCCACCGCGGTGGTGGCCGGAATGTCCGTCGCAGAGCTCCAGGAACTCTACGAACTGCGGCAAGCCATAGAGCCGCTGGCCACCCGGCTCGCCGTACCGAATGTCGGCCGCGCAGAACTACTTTCGATGCGAAAGTATCTCGACATCATGGACGCCCAAGCAGACGCCCGTGCGTGGCTGAATGCCAACGCCGCTTTTCACGCTGCCGTGTACCGGCAGGCGAAACGACCCCGCATGATCGAACTCGTCGAACATCTCCGTTGCCTGACCGACCGGTACATGTACGTCCACCTGTCCAAGATCGGCCAGACCGAGCATCTCAGAATCGAGCATGCCGGCATCCTCGCCGCCGTGGAGCGGGGCGACGCCGAACTGGCCGGTGAGCTCACCCGCGAACACCTGGCGACATCGCACGACTTCATCCTGGCCTACCTGCTCGAGACGCACGGCGAGTGACGCGTCATGTCGTCAGATCGGGAGACGACCATCTGGGCCCTGAAGTCGTTGCGACCCTTGCACCGCGAGCTGATACGGCGGGCGCATCACCTGGGTTGCACGACCGCTGAGATCGCCGCTGAATTGAACATCGCCGAGTCCGCCGTGAAGACCGAGCTACACCACGCGCTGCGCATCCTGCGCGAACTGGTGGCCGGGCCGCGCTGACACCGTCGACGGTGCACGTGCAGGGCATCATGTGGTGTAGATCACCGTTCTGTTCGACGTCGAATTCACGACTACACCTTTGACGATCGACCGGACCCGCCCGCGAACAACAGCAGGAGATGCATCTGTGACACGCCTCGCGGCAACCCGAGACCTGCCGGCATGAGCAGTCGGGAGGAACCTGCGGGTCGGGTGGCACGCACGACGCGGCTGGGCAAAGTGGCAGCAAAACAGGTGGCCCGCCAGGCCGCGGGCAACCTCCGGAAGCCGTTCCAATCCGAGCAGGAGCAGGCCCGCGCCCGCGACGAGCAGATGCTGCGCTTCGCCGACGACCTGGTGGTGACCTTGGGGTCCATGCGCGGCGCGGCGATGAAGCTCGGGCAGATCATCTCGCTGCTGAACTTCGGCCTCAGCTCCCAGCAGTCCCGCGCCGAGTTCTCACGCCGGTTGGCGCCGTTGTTCAACTCGGCGCCCGCAGTCGACAACGACGCACTGTTCAAGATCATCCACGGCGAACTCGGTTCAGAAGGCCGCCGCCTGCTGGCCACCGTGGACGGTGCGCCCATCGCGACGGCCTCACTCGGCCAGGTCTACCGGGGCACATTGCACGACGGACGCGACGTCGCCATCAAGGTCCAATACCCTGCGGCACGCGATGCCGTGCGTGCCGATCTGAAGAACATGGCGCTGCTGGTCCGGCTGCGTAAGCCGGTGTATCCCGTTCCGGGATTGGAAGCAGTGATGGACGAAGTGCGCCAGCAGATCGAAATGGAACTGGATTACCGTCACGAGTGGGCAAGCCACCGCGCCGTGTACGAAGCACATCGGGGTCATCCGGTGTTCGTCATACCCGAACCCATCGACGCATTGTGCACCGATCGCGTCATGGTGACCGAGTACATCAACGGCACACAGCTGCAAGACTTCTCACCCGGCGACCAGGCTGCACGCGACCACGTCGGCGAAGCGATCTACCGCTTCTACTGCGGCAACATCTACACCACGGGACAGTTCTGCGCCGACCCCCATCCGGGCAACATCCTCGTGCTCGACGACCGCCGCGTCGCGTTTCTGGACTTCGGCCTCTACATCGAGATGTCGGACGCCACACTGGGTGTCGAGCGAGCCATCCTTGCCGCCGCGATGCGTGGTGATGCCACGACCGCACACGCACTTGCCTGCCAAGCGGGCTTCATCACCGACGCGCGGGCCATGCCGGCTCCGGCGACGCTGGACTACATGCACGCAGTCTCCGGCTGGTATCTGCTGCCCGGCGAAGTCCAGATGACCGACAAGATCGCCCACAAGGCGCTGTATCAGGCGATGCTGCCCCGTTCTGACTACAGCGACATGATCTTTCAGCAGCGCATGCTCGGCCCTCACGCCTTTTCCCGGCGTACCGAAATGAGTGTGTGCGCCTTGCTCAGCACCCTTGCCGCGACGGCCCGCTGGCACGACATCGCCGCCGAGTGGGCTCTGGATGCGCCGCCCACGACCGACATGGGCCGCGCCATCGCCGCCTGGCAACAGGCCGGTCAGGACGCGGGCAGCAGTGCGTTCATCCCCCCCAGCAGGTAATCCCCACAGACCCGAGCGGCCTCGTCGACATCGAACTCCTCGCCCGTGCCCAAAAGCAGCGGCGAGGCCGCCGTGGCCACACACGACACCACGAGTTGGCCCGCCAGCGCGACGTCGATCTCGACGTCGGAACGCATCCAGCCCCGCTGCGCTGCGAATGCCAACACCTCGGACTGCTTGGCGCTGATGCTCCGATATCCGGCCAGCAACGTCGACAGCGCTTCCGCGTCGACACCGGGGGCGGCCAAGATGACGAACGACAGGAGTTTGGCATTGTCGGCGATGTACTGGAATGCCCGCCTCAACTGTGCGCGGAACTCGGCGACGAATGCGTCGAGATCGTGCACGGCGGACCAGTCACTGTCATCGAAGACGGCCGCCGTCAGATCATCGAACGAACGCGCCAGAATCACGTCCAACAAGTCCCGCTTGTTGCGGTAGGACCCGTAGAACGTGCCACGGCTCAGGTTGCAGTTCACGACGATGTCGTCGACATCGACCTCGCGGTAGCCGCGCTCGAGAAACAGATCTACCGCCGCGGCATAGAGCTGGCGCGCGCGCTCAGGCACGGTTCTGCACCGCCTCATCACCGGCTGGCAGATCGAAAAGACCACGGGACGCGACAGCCTGCATCGTCGTCAAGAAGTCGGCGCGCTCGTCGGCCGAACCCTCCCCTGTCAGTGACATCGCCAAGCCCGGGCCCGCCATCCCCACCACCATCCGACCCAGCAGCGTCCATACGTCACGGCCGGCGTCGGGTCGCGTGCTGAAGCGTTCGAAGAGGAGCGCGAGATTGGCGTCCATCGCGGCGAACAGCCCGACCACCCGCCAACGCAATTCGGCATCGATCGCGTTGCTCTCCACCGTGAGCACCCGAATGATCGCAGGATCGTCGTCGATCAGTGCGAACAGGCGCGTCCCGAAAGCGGTGATCAAGTCCAGCGGGTCGCCGTCAGCGTCGGCCGCCTGATCGGTGACCGGTCCGATGTCGAGAGCATTCACCGCCTTGGAAACGGCGTAATCGAAGATGTGGTCGAGCAGTTCGCGCTTGCTGTCGAAGTAGCGGTAGACCGTGCCGTTGGCGACGCCGGCTTGGCGCGCAACATCCGACATCAAGGTGCGCTCGTATCCGCGTTCGGTGAGCACGGTGTAAGCCGCCTCGATGATCGCGCCGCGCCGAGCCTCCCGCAGATCGGGACTCGGTCGGCGTCCCCGAGTGGACTGCCCGCCACGAGCCGGCTCGCTCGATGGACACATCCCTGAAGATTAGCGTGCGGGTACCGCTGCGCCGCACCAATGTCCCGACGCCGCGCCGACCGCCAACGCACGTAACGGATTCAGCCCAACCCGCGTGGCGGGTCGCTCAGACTCCGGCGGAGGCAAGAAGCCGCTCACGACTTCGCGGAGTCAGGCCCGCCACCGCGGTGGTCAATAACCGGACACCGGGATTGTGCACCAGATCGAGCCAATCGAGTTCCGCTTCGAGCCGCGCACAGTAGGCCGCGTCGCGACCGGTGAAGTAGTCGCTCTTGATCCCGAAGAACTCGGCGATCATGTACATGGTGTCGAACGACGGGTTGTCGCGCCGACCCGAACGCAGCTGGGACAGATATGGCGCCGACAGCGTCAAGCCGCGAGCCTCCAGAGCGCGCACCAACTCCAGGCTCAAGTACGGGCCACGACCGGGCGGATAGACGGTGTGAAACAGTCGGTTTAGCCGCGCGGCAAAGCTGCCCGGCTGAATCACCGGTGCATCGGCATCTGCGTGCGCACCGTCCAGCGCTTCCGGCGCCATTGTCCCCGACATACTCATCGCGCTCCCATTCTTCCGCTGTGCATTGTTTGCCATCTGCGTGCGATTAATAAGTGTTTGACACGTCAGTCTACTAATATAGCGGTCGGACCGAGCGGCGGGTCGTGCGGCGGCAAACTCCCATGTCAATAGCATTTACTCGGTTGGGTTCCGCGGGAAACCCGGGCGTCACCCCGCCGGGTACATACGCTGGACACTGACGGCAGTGCTAGTTTTTGCCAGATTTGCGTGGTCCGGTACTGAACCCATCGGGACCGTGCGGCGGCCGTTCGGCGAGAAGACGACGCAGATAGTCGCGGTGCGCGTAGTTGAGCTGGCCAACCTGTCGCGAAAGTTGTTCTGCCAGAACACAGTCGTGCCCGGATGCAGTGGTTCGGCTCTGTCGCGCCGGCGAACGGCCGCATGACATTTCGACCCGGGACCCGGCGACCCGGTCCCCCAAGACGTGCACCGCACACCCCTGTCGGCTCATGTCCTGGATGAGCCAATAGGCGACGCGCACCGTTCGCGGCGGTTGCAGGAAGAAGCCCGGCAGATAGTCGTGCCGGCCCACGTGGGTATCGGTCATGGAGCGATCTCCTGAGATTTCGGCACTGCGGTCGGTACCGATCGGTTGTGCGTGAACACGGCTACAGCGTGAGTTCGCGTCCGTTGACGTCGGGGCCGCCGAGCCGGAGCAGCACTCTCGTGGGCGCGGGATCCAGTGCCCGTACCGTCGTTTCTATTGCACCCCAAAGGCGTTCGCAATCGCGGCCGTACAGGTAGATGGTGGCACCCCCGCCACCTACCTCGTTGCCGTCCACCTCACCCACCCCCGGCACGGATTCGATTGCCGCCATGAGCCGATTCTCGGCATCGGCGATGGATTCCTGTGGTGGCTCGAAGTTCTCCCACTCCAGAAGCACGGCATGCTCCCCCGAGTTGCGCACGTACCTCCTGACCACCCGAACGACGACGGCGGTGACCGCCGCCGCGGCAATCACCGCCGACACGGCTCGCAAAAAGTGCCCCACGCTATCCCCCAACTTCCGCTCGCCGGCGACGGCGAATCGCTTCGAGGTGTAGTCGCGCAACCACCGGAAAACCGAACGGCGATCTTGCCCACAGCAGCGCTTCACTACGCGTCGACCGCACCTGCATCGCCATCGTCACCTATAGGTGACTGATATGTCAATCACATAGATGCGAAGTTACTCGGACGCAAGTGGCTTGCGTCGAAGACGCTATTGCGCCTGGCTGACCGAGGACATGTGAAAGTCGGGGATCCGCAAGGAAGGCATGGTGGCCCGGGTGGCCCAGTCCCCCCACTCGCGCGGCAGGGTCGGCTCGGCGACACCCGCCTCGGTGGCGCGGCGGAGCAGGTCCAGGGGACTCTCGTTGAACCGGAAATTGTTGACCGCGCCGGTCACCTCACCGTCCTCGACGAGGTACACGCCATCGCGGGTGAGCCCGGTCAGCAGCAACACCGCCGGATCGACGGTGCGGATGTACCACAACGTCGTCAACAGCAATCCGCGCTCGGTGGCCGCGATCATGTCCGTCAGCGATGCCGTCCCGCCGGTCATCAACAAGTTGTCAGCCGGAACCGCAACCGGGACAGCGAATTCCGCGGCGGCTGACCGTGGATAGGCCAGTTCGTTGATCACCCCGTCTCGCAGCCAGTCCACCCGCCCGATGTCCAAGCCGTTGTCGAAGATCGACACCCGCTCAGAGGAACTCGGTACCGCGACGAATGGCTGGCATTCCTGGCCGGGGGCCCGCGGATCGGAGTACAACGTCAGCGGCAGGTCGGTGAGCTTCTCCCCCACCCGTGTCCCGCCGGGCCCCGACAGCGCGGTGCGGCCCTCCTGTGCCCCGCGGCCATCCATGCTCCAACCGAGGTAGATCAGCATGTCGGCCACCGTGGATGGCGGCATCAACGTCTCATACCGCCCGGCAGGCAGCTCCACCGTGCGCGACGCCCAACCCAGTCGGGTCGAAAGTTCTTCCAGCAGTGCATCGGTGGGCACATCGACGTAGTCCGGAGTTCCGACTCCAGCCCATGCGCTGGCACCGTTGCGTTTGGCGTTGATCTCGACCGAGCCCGTCGGCTGCGTATAGCGCCTGCGCAGACCGCCCGATGTGGCGACGAACGTCGTCTCCAGGACGTGCCGCGCGTAGCCGTACAGCGTGTCCGCGCCGCGGAACCCACGCACCAGACTCGTTGCCACGTCGGCGAACACATCGGCACCCGTGGCCGGCACGGGCGCATCCCAGTCGGCGGGCCCACCGTCGGCGGGCAACGCCGCCGCGGCATCGCTGGCCGCGGGCGCCGATGCCGCGGCGTCCTGGGAGGCCGCGACCAATCCGGCGATAGCGGACGGGTCGACCTCCGAGGACGTCACCGACCCGACGTGGGCATCGCCCCCGCGCCGTACCACCGAGACGACGGTGGTGGTGCGGCCACGGGTTTCCCCATTGGTCGTCATCGAGTTCCCGGCCCACCGCAGGGAGGCATCCGCTCGGTCCGTCACGATGACGGTGGTCTCGTCGGCCTTACCGCGCTGGGCTGCCTCGGCCAGCACCGCGTCGACGACGTGTTGCGTGCTGATCATGACCGCCCCGATTCCGCTTGTGTGTTCAGCACATTCACCCCGCGGAACAATGCCGACGGGCAACCATGGCTGACCGCGGCCACCTGTCCGGGTTGCGCCTTGCCGCAGTTGAAGGCTCCGCCCAGGCGCCAGGTGGACGGCCCGCCCACGGCTTCCATCGAGCCCCAGAAATCCGTGGTGGTGGCCTGGTAGGCGACATCGCGCAGCTGACCGTCCAACCGGCCGTCGGTGATCTTGAAGAACCGCTGCCCGGTGAACTGGAAGTTGTAGCGCTGCATGTCGATCGACCACGATTTGTCACCGACGATGTAGATGCCGTTCTGCACCCGGGCGATCAGATCGGCGGTGCTCAGATCCTCGGTGCCGGGCTGCAGCGACACATTGGCCATCCGCTGGATCGGCACATGGTGCGGCGAATCGGCATATGAGCACCCGTTGGAGCGCGCCTCCCCGAGTCGCGGCGCGAACACCCGGTCCAACTGATAACCGACGAACAGCCCGTCCCGCACCAGATCCCAGCTCTGCGACCGCACGCCCTCGTCGTCGAAACCGATGCTGGCCAAGCCGTGTTCGACGGTGCGGTCGGCGGTCACGTTCATCACCGGTGAGCCATACTTCATGCTGCCCAGCTTGTCGGGGGTGGCGAACGAGGTGCCTGCGTAGGCCGCCTCGTAGCCGATGGCGCGGTCGTATTCGGTGGCATGACCGATGGATTCGTGGATGGTCAGCCACAGGTTGGACGGGTCGATCACCAGATCCGTCGGCCCCGCGGTGACACTCGGCGCCTTGACCTTCTCTGCGAGAAGTGCCGGCAGCTCGGCCAGTTCGGCGCTCCAATCCCAGACGCGGTCGTCGCTGACCGCTTCCCAGCCCCGCCCCATCGGCGGCGCCAACGTGCGCATCGTCTCGAAGGTGCCCGCCGCGGAGTCGACGGTGACGGCCTCCAGTTGGGTCTGCACCCGCACCCGCTGCTGGGTGGTCGACGTACCGAAGGTGTCCGCGTAGAAGCTCTGCTCCTTGACGGCCATCAGGTGCGCCGACGCGTGATCCACCCCGTCGGCGGCCAGCAGGCGTTGTGAGTAGTCGGCCAGCCGGGCGATCTTGTCGGCCGCCGGGACCGAGAACGGGTCGATCTCGTAATCGGACACCCACTGCAGATCGGTGTAGACCGGTTCGGCCGCCAACTCGATGCGTTCGGCGTTCAGCGGTGCCAGGGTGGTGGCGACCCGCACCGCCCGGCGCGCCGTGTCGGCCGCGGTGGCCGGATCCAGTTCGGCGTGGGAGGCGAAACCCCACGTGCCGTCCACGATCACCCGCACGGCCAGCCCGATCTCGCGGGTGATCACCGACGACTCGAGCTCGCCATCGCGCAGCCCGATCTCTTCGGTGGTGATGCGGTGTATGCGCAGGTCGGCGTAGTCGGCACCGGCAGCACGGGCGGCCGACAATGCGGCATCGGCCAGCGTGTGGCGGGGCAACGCGAGGAAGTCGGGGTCGACGCTTCGGGCTGTCACGGTTTCCTACCGTAACGTCCGCTCAGGCGCGGCGCCCTGACCCCAGTAACCAGCGCGCCGCCGCATCCAGCGCGTAGCCGAGCAGCCCGATGACAACGATGACCGCCACCACCTGGTCATAGGCCAGCTGGTCCCGTGCGTTGAGGATCTGATAACCCAGCCCCGAGCGCACTCCGAGCATTTCGGCGGGCACCAGCACGATCCATGCGACGCCGAGTGCGAGCCGGATGCCGGTCTGCACCTGGGTACGGATGGCCGGCAGGATCACCGCGGTGAGCAATTCCCATCGAGTGGCGTGAAATGACCGCGCCACGTTGAGCAGACCGGCGTCCACGGCGCGGACGCCGGCTGCGGTGTTCAACAACACAGGCCAGATCGCGGCGACGGCGACGAGGAAGATGACCGGCTGGTTGCCTATACCGAACAGCGTCAAGGCAATCGGGGTCCAGGACAGCGGCGAGATCATCCGCAGGAAGGCGATGATCGGGCCGCCGGCACGGTCAGCGACACGGGACAGGCCGATCACAAGCCCAAGCGGTATCCCGATCACCGCGGCGACGGCCAGGCCGATAACCAGGCGCCACAGGCTGACTCCGAGATCGCTGAGCAGCACTCCGCGCTCGACCAGCCCGGCCAGCGCAGGTAGTACCCGTTGCGGTGCAGTCTGACGGAGCAACGACTCGGGGCCACTGAGGACAGTCGTCGCGAACCACCACAGCACCACAGTGACGGCAACGGCTATCGCCGGCGGAGCCAGGCGCGCTACCCACCCGGAGACACGTTGCGCCGGAATTGAAGTAGTAAGCGTCATCGAGGTTGCACCTGTTCGGTTCGGGTGAGATCGGCGGCCATACCGAATGCTGCTGGCCCGCCGTGGGAGATCAGGGACTGCCGGATGAATCGGTCCTCGACCAGATCAGTGTGGACCGAAGCCGGGTCCAGACGGTCCAGAAACCTGCGGTCACCGTCGACAATCGTGTCGTGCATGGCTTCCGCGAGTCGGTGGGTGAAACTCGGGTAGGGGTAAGGCTGAAAGCCCAGGCGTTGTGGTTGCCATTCCGGATGTGCCAACGGGTAGGGCGGTTTCGGGTAGGTCAATGCCAGCGTGATCGCGGGTGTGGGTTGCGGCAGATACTTTCCATTGGTCAGCGCAGCCGCTGCGGCGGCGCGGTCGGCGTCGATACGAAGTTGGGCGCCCACCACCGCGTCGGCGACGGCCTGCACGGCACCTGGTCGGCTCGTGATGACATCCTCCCGCGTGACCAGGGCGCAGCAAGCGTGGTCGCGCCAAACATCGCCGAGGAAGGTGTGGATATGGCCGATTTTCTTGATCTGCGCCACCGCGTTGAACGGATCGGCCACCACGTAGCCACCCAACGTGCCATTGGCCAACGCGGGCACCATGTCCGACGGGCTCATCACGATCAGTTCGACCGTGCGATCAGTACGGGAGGCGCTGCGCCGCACAACCGGTCGCAGTCCGTGTGCCCGGAGAAGTTGCTGAAGCACGATGTTGTGGATCGACCACCAGAAGGGGATCGCGACCTGAGTGCCGGCCAGATCGCTGAGCTCACGAACGTGCGGGGCCACCGTCAACGCCGAACCGTTGGTGTGATTCCAGCCGAGCACCCGAACCCCGGCGCCCAGCGTGTAGCGCAATTGGACAGCCATCGGCATCAGGAGGTGCACGACGTCGACCTGGCGAGTGATGAAGGCCTCCGCCAGTGCCGCCCAGCTTCGGAACAGTACGGGCCGTGCCGTGCTCACCACTCCCGCGGGGTACAACCCGGCGCTGTGCGCGATCAGCAGCGGTGCGGCATCGGTGATGGGTAGATAGCCCACTTTCAGCCCGCCCTCGGTGCCGGGCGCGCCGCTCACCGCACTACGGGCGAGGCCGCCGATCCCGAAAATTCCACCAGCAGCGGTCAATCCGGCAGCGCCCGCCAGCAGGGAGCGCCGCGACAACACTGTCACGGCACCTCCACCGCGGTATCGGAGTACTGTTCGAGAACCTCACCGCGCGTGGGGCTTCCGTCGCTGCCGACAGTCCAGTCGGCGCGGATCCGCCCGTCGTCGAGCAGCACGATGCGTTGCGCGAGGGAGAGCGCCTCATCGACGTCGTGGGTGACCAGCACGACGGTGATGTCCAACGCTCGGCCAAGATCTCGCAGCCAACCCACCAGATCGGTACGGGTGGCCGGATCCAGTGCGCTGAAGGGCTCATCGAGCAGCAGCAACTGCGGCCGGGTAGCCACCGCCCGCAGGATCGCGACCCGCTGCGCCTGCCCGCCTGACAGCTCATCGGGGTAGCGCGCTGCGAGGTGATCGAGCCCAAACCTGGTGAGGAGCTCCGCCGCGTGGCCGGAGTCGAAACCCTCACGTTGCGCACTGAACCGGCGGGCGAAAGCCACATTCCCCGCAACGGTCAACCACGGCATCAACAGCGGTTGTTGGAACACCACCCCGGTGCGGGGCCGGGACCCGTCCCCAGACCAGGTCAGGGTGCCGGAATTCAAGGTGTCCAGGCCGGCACAGATACGTAGCAAGGTGGACTTGCCGCTTCCGCTGCGACCCAGTACGGCGACGAATTCACCTGTGCGGATCTGCAGATCGATCTGGTTCAGTGCGTGGGCATTGCCGAACGACTTGGTACCGTTCGCTATTCGTAGCGCGTGAGTTCCCACCGCAGTTGTCCTTCCGAGGGTGATTGCACAGGCAGGAAGGCAGCCTCGCGGAACCGCCGATTGGCGGCGCTGCCCAGGGTGTAAGCGGCTCCGCCGGTGAGCGAAAGCTCGAGGCGGGTGACGTCGACGGCGAGGCTCGCGGCGTCCAGCCTCAGCCGGATCAGTTCGGCGGCGGTCGCCGTATCCGGGAGGGCGGCCCAACCATGCAGTCGCGTCCGGATTTCGGCCGCGCGGGCCTCCGCCTCGGCGAGTTCGGCACCGAATCGGGCCAGCTGACCGGTGTGCTGCAATGTTGCCGCGGACAGCGCCGCGCCGGTGACTCCGACGCAGAAAGCCGTCTGTAGCAACAGAAATCCGGGCCGGATGGCACTGACAAACGTATCGAGGTCGGTGGAGAGCACGTGCTGTCGATCGACACGTACTCGGTGCAGGCTCAGCGACGTGGAGGCAGTCGCACCGAGCGCCGTGAGTGGCGGCGCAGGGTCGACCACGACGCCGTCTGCGTCGGAATCCACGGCGACGATGGACGTGCGCTCCCCCGTCCGGACCGGCAATACGATCACGGCTCCAGGAAACACGTTGGAGGCCCAGCGAATTGGTCCGGTCACCAGCAAGTCGGTGCCATCGGCTTCGGCGGTGATCGGCACCCTTCCGAGGCCGGCGACCTGTTTGAGTCCGGAGGCCATCGCGGTGACACCGATGCGATCGGCTCGCACCAGTGTCGCCAACTCACTGTCGAACCCCGGCTGCAAGGCGGCTCGCAGGTACCGAATGGTCATGTGGTGCGCCCACGTCGAAAAGCCGACCGCGAGGCTGTGCGCCGCAATCTCTTCGATGACCCGGACCGTGTCGGCCAGATCGAGGTCGAGCAGACCGGCGCGTCCCAGCGCGGCCAGATCGACCCGGACGTCAGTGCGCTGTTCATCGAGATCGGCAGCGCGGGCGGCAACGGCTTGTGCCACCCGGTCCAGGGCGGATTCCGTGAGTGCGGCAGTCATCAGAGCCGCCCGTCCAAGCCGTGTAGGCGGTCGACCGGGGTGCTGACCGCGTCGCGGGCCCGGCGCACGGCGGCTTCGTCGGGAGCGTCATAGAAGCACAGGCACTTGTCCATGTCCTCGCGCACATAGGTGCGCAGGAAGTGGACCTCCGGCACGTCGGCGTACTTCGGTGCGTTGGCCTTCTTGCGGGCCAGATAGGAATCCATGTCCAACTCGGCGGGAAGGTCCCACTCGACCAGGTAGCCCGCGCTCGGCCGTACCGCCTTGAGCTCTGCCAATTCCGCGCCGACCAATCGCACCTCGTGCGGACCGTCGACACCTGCCGCACCGAGTTCGGCCCGCCCCAGCGCCGCTGCCTCGGCGGTGAATTCCGCGATCGTGAACACCCGGCGACTCCGCGCGGTGACCTGAGCTTCGATCAACTCGCCACCGCCACGCGCGATCTCGGCGTCGATTGCCTTGATCAATTGCTCTACTGCGATCGCGTCGGTTGCTTCGGTGGTGATTTCGTACAGGTACAGGGTCACGGCACGGTCCTCGG
>JAHFVC010000155.1:0-13122 GCA_023264765.1 Mycobacterium sp.
GCCAACGGCACTCGGTTCGGTCGCCCCCGAAAGGTCAACGCCGATCAGGACATCGCCACGGCGCGCCGGATGCAGCATGACGGCCACACCATCAAGGACATTGCGAGGTATCTCGGGGTCAGTCGGGCGACGTTGTACCGGTACCTCGCCGACGACGTGGTACATGCGGATCGGACGACCGTGGTCTGAGCCGACGTGTATAACCGTCGGCTACGGGATAGGAGCAGCAGTCGATGAGCGAGGACCTTTCATCCCCTCAGACCTGGCGGGGGCGTTTCTGGTTAGCGCATGATCCGCAGGATGAGCAGCGAGGAGTCTTGACCTATGACCCCAAGGACGGCGTAAGCCTCGCGCTGGTAGGTGGTTTCGCTGAGCACGCGTTGACCCATACGGCGACGGGGACCGTCACGGTGATGCCCGCGCGGGCGCGAAGGTTTCCTGTTATCCACGGACGAGTTGGCTCTACCCCTTTCACGTTGCTCGATTGTCAGGTGATGTCCTCGAAGCGGTCCTGGTCCGAGGACGCGCCACACGAACAGGTTGTACATGCTCGGCAACTTCTGGCAGGCGTTCTGTTGTCGGACCCTGGAGCAGAAGTGTTCTCTGAGTTCACAATTGAACTAGAGAATCTGACCAACCTGGATCATCAGGGTGACGTCATGGTCCACACCAATCTGGAACCAGAGCTGCCCATGGGTGTTCGATGGACAGTAGCAGTAGATCCGGTAGATCCTATCGAGGTCATGGTTGATGACCTCACCTTCGAACTGGGACGCTCGTACATCCGGCCCGACGGTGACATGCGACGAAGCGGTCTTGGCTCCTCATTGTTCGTAACTTCCTACCTGACCATCAGGGCCCAAACCCCGAAATCGATCACCCAGTGGGCCGATACCGAGAAGCAGATGCAGGACCTGCTGACGCTCGCGATGGATCGGCCCTGCGCAGTGCTCAACGCAACGCTGACCCCATCAGACGACCTACTCAACGACGAAAATGCTGCAGCCCAAGGAAATGTCACCCTATTCACGCTCCATATCACGGACGCAGACCCGGATGCAGCAGCCGTGGAAGAGCGGAAGGCTTTCTTCACATTGGCCATTGACGGCCTTGACTTTCAGAGCCTGATCCCACGCTGGATATCAATCAATAGCCGGTTCAAGACGACCTGCGACCTGATCCTGGGTCTGAGATACGTCGGGGGAGGCTATCTCCAGAACCAACTGATCACTGCAGTTGCCGCAGCTGAAGCCATGCATACCGCTATGCGCCTCGACCCCCCAATGTCGAACTCGGAATTCAAGAGACTCAAGAAACTGGCGCTCGCTGCAGTCCCCGCTGACAGGCAACAATGGTTGAGCGACAAGGTGGGATCCAACAAGCATTCCCTGGTGGACCAGCTCAAACAGCTCGCAGCTATCCCAGATCAGGGCGTCGTTCACAGATTGGTACCGAACGTCGATGCCTGGGCAGAGGCCACCAAGAAAGAACGGAACCCTGTTGCCCACGGAGGCAACATGAGCGCGGACGCGGACCTCCTCATCGCCATCACCAAGGTGACGGAAGCGGTCGTGGTGCTAAACCTCCTGCACCTACTAGAGATCCCGACGGAGCGGTTGGTGTTCGCGACGGTGGATAACCCAACGTTCTCGTTGGCAGCTCGGGCTGCGCGCAAGCAGTGGCCACTGGAGAACAGGCAGCTCGCGCCCCCGCAGTAGAGAGGACTGACTGTTGTGAACGTCGGATATCTGGCAGACCTGGCGCTCCAAGGTGATCAGCCGGGAAGTGGAGCTGCGTTCAGACTGCGAAAACCAGTCACGACGTCCATCGGGCACGCCGATCCGGTTCAATCTGTCCAGGTCGATGGTTGGACCACTACCGTCTCCACGAAGTGTGGTGTGGTGGTCTGTTACTGCGAAGAGCAGGCATCAATCGACGAAATCTTCGGCCTTGCGTTGGTTCACGCAAACCGGGGTCTGGATTACATGTGTGGTCTCGCATTCTGCGATGCCATCATTGACCAGCCCCAAAATCAATCAGTGACCTGGGCTCTGGCGAGCCAGGCAGTTACGATGCGGGTAACCGGGATCGTCTCGGCCGGAATAGGCTTCGGTTCTGTCAAGGCCCGGGTGTTCGACAAGGACGGCAACGAGCGACTACAGGTATCGCCGACCCCGGAGTTGCACGATGCCCTGCGATTCGTGCGAATGGCCCGCACGTCAGATGTCCTGCACGACGCGTACCGCAACATGTTCCTTGCTATGGAATCCCTCTTGCACCACATACATCCTCAGATGCCAGGAGTCCGAGAAGCCGTGTGGTTCAAAGAGGCTTTGATGCAAGCTGATCCGCTGGTGCCGGTGTCCCAGCTCGCACCTATGAACGAGACCGAACCTATCCGATGGGCCTATGAGAATCTCTATCGTGATCTTCGATCCGGGATGATGCACGCAAAGCGTGCATACTATCTACCCGGCGATGACTCCCGACGCACGCAGGTGGAACAGGCATTCAACGCCGTGTGGCGATACACCAACGGTCTGATGCAAAAGATCCTTCACACTCCCGGCCGGGGTGGTCGACTTTCCGACTATAGCTGGAACCTCATGTGCGAGTCGGCATTTAGGAACGCGTACATAGCAGCTACGGGCGACGATAGCCGCATCGAAGCGGAGGGTGGGCCCCTGTCGCCCAGAGATGAGCCGCTGATCCGACTGAGGCCTGGAAGTGTTGTCTATCCCGAGCCGGGCGTGGGTTTCGCCGATGGATCCTGCCCCGGACACGAGGCCAGAGCTTTCGGACCCATTCGGCGGATAGGAACCATCATGGACGAGGTGCATACCGGGGCGTGGGCAGATCTAGCAGGTGACCTCATCGTAGGTAACACGGTGGACCAATTTCACATCCGTATCGGAATACGAAACGTTCTTGTAGACGGGGGGCGCATACATTTCCCTATGTAGGCCTATATGCCATGCCCGATGAGAAGTTGGAAAGCAGATTGCATTAGCGATACCCATAAATTGTGCGCGAATGTGTTGAAGGGCAGCTGAAACTGGTACACCACGTTGTTGATAGCGGCGTTGATCGAGTTCCCGATTTGGTTGTATGCCTGGCGCAGGACTGCTACGAAGGCCTCAAGCTGCGTCGTGACTGCCGTAGTCGCCGCAGCTGCTGCGGGGATAGCAGCGGATGCCAACGCCGGTGTGGCTGCGGATGCTGCCGGCAGGGCGGTGGGTGTGGCGGTGGTGTGAGTTTGGCCGGTGCTATGCCCTGTCGTGGTGTGTGCGACGGCCTTGTGGGTGCGTTCGTTGGTGCGACGGGATGCTGCTGCGAGCACTACAACCGCACCGTCGGTATTCGAGGTATCGGGGGTCTCGGTGCCTGACGTTGTGGCAGCAGTGGCGATAACGGCAGCGACATGGACTGGGAGCGTCGTTGCCGATGCTGTCAGCTCCGGTGAGGACGCTGCTCTGCTCGGCGTGTCCGCAACGGTGGCGTCGGGTTCTGTGGAGCTGGGGGATTCGCGCTTTTGGGCGGGTGAGGTTGGCGCTGTTGCGGTTGCGGTATTCGCTGGGGTCGTGACGGTTGCAGACTTCTGACCGTCGGACTTCTTGTGCGCCCTGGCGGGTGGCGCGGTGTCCCTGTCAGCCCCGGATCCGGGTGCCGCTGCCTTTTTGGACGGTCTGGCCGTTGCGACTGGCGTCTGCCTCGATGGCGTTGTGGCTGAATCGGTATCGGTTCCCACAGACGACGGTCCCGCCGCTGACGAATGTGCCGAACTGCCATTGGCAGTGGCGGTGCTGTCACCGCTCTCGGCATGTGCAATCCCGGTCCCGCTCGCTAGGGCTGCACCGATACCTAGGCTGACCGCACCGGCACCAAGCCATTGGTACGGCGCGATGCGATGCGTATTGCTGGTGCGGTGAGCGCCCCGAGTGCGCTGAAGCGCTCCATGAGCGCGTCGACCGGAACGATGCTGACCTGCCATTGTGCTACCCCTTGCTTTCATACGAAGTTGCCGACAGCTACCTGTGATGGCTGTCGGAGAGGGTTGTTCAAGAGTGGCGGTGTGGTCTATTCGGCTAGCATTCGCATCCGATTCCGTCACCGTCTCGGTCGAGTTTGGGCTGGTATTTGTCCGAAGAGGACGGGATGTTGCATTCGCCGTGTGCCTTCGCGGTCTTGCAGTCGGGATAGGGGTCCGCAGCCGCTATTGGAGCCAGGAGCGTGCCCGCCATCGCAATTCCCGCAGCCATGGCAAATGACCGAACCAACACGACTGACCACCCCTGTCTTCTATTGACGGATGCGTAAGGCATCGGGAGCGTATCCGGCCACAGGCTGACGAGGGGCGTGCTGCACGAAGGATCGGACGTTCGACGGACACCGGGACGTATTGGGGGCCTAAGTACCGCAGCTACCTGCACATAGCCCGCTGTTCGGAACGGCGCGGTTCCATCCAGATCGGCGTAGCCTTCCCCACAGTGACTTTCCAGGGGGTCAATAATGTCGGAGCCGGGGTGGTACCCGCCGCTAGAAGGTGCGCATTGGAACCCCTCCGTTGCGGATTACCCGGCACCAACGCCTGAGCAGGCACGGGTCAAGCGCAACTGGGTGGTTCCGGTGGCTCTAGCGGTCGGTGTCGCAGGTGTCGCGTCAGCGGTGACGTTGGGCGTGGTGTTGTGGCCGCGGCAGGTGAGCGCACCAACCACTTCGACTGTCGCAGTGCCTGTTCCCGCTCCACCGCCAGCACCCGCCACACCCACGCAGCTGCCTGTCGAGACGATCTCCAAATCGGTGCAAATGTCGATGCAGAAGGACCTCGACTCCGACCCCGACCTCTCCGGGCTGAAAGTCATCAAGGTGATGTTGGTCCACAAATCGGGCAATGAGTTCAAGGGCATCGCCACCGTGCGGACCTCGGATGGCGAGTCGCATGAGGTTCCGGTGGATGTGACCGCCGATGACAACAACTCAATGTGGGAAACACCGCCGGGGGCGTTCGCCTTCGCACACACCGATCCGCCACCGCCACCGCCACCGCCGATCGTCCGACCCCCGTCCCCGGCTTCAAGTCCTGTCGAGAATTTCAAGATCTGCCCCTCGGGCTTGAGCGGGGTTGCTAGCGGTGACACGAGCTGTGCATTCGCAGACAGCGTCCGCTCGTCTTGGTATTCCAGTCCAGGCTCCACGGTTTTGGCCTACAGCCCGGTAACTCACCAGTCATATGTGATGCACTGCATTCCTGCGACTACGGACGTGTGGTCAGAAGCGAAGCGTTGTGTGGGCACGAATGCCCAAGGCACGATTTTGATCGTGTACATCGACTAGGTAAGAACCCGAACACCGATGGGCGGAGCGGGCCGTGTCGAATCAAGATCGGACAGATTGTCGTGCCGGTCTGGGGGTGCACGGAATCAGCGAAGGCCGCGACGGCGACAGCGTCATGCGGAGCGCCTCGTCGGCGGACGGCCTGATGCCAGCTCGCCCTAGCAACGCGGATGAGGGAGCCCATAAGAACGCGATTGCACTGAACAATGCGGATCTGATCCAGTCGCCAGTCCGGCAGTCCTCCTCCAACAGCGCCGGTGCCCACATTTTGCCCACATTCGGCCAACAGTTACAGGTAACTCGGGTGATCTCCCGTGATGTGTTTCAGCTGCTCAGCGTGCATCGAGGCCCCTGGGGTGGGGCGCAATTATTCTTCGAGTCCATCCGGGGGAGCCAGCAAGGCCAGCGCAGACGCGCTGGCCTTCGTGCTTTCCGGCCCGTTTAGACGAGCCTGCCCGCAGCCTTCGACGCCGCCGTGGTGACCAATCCGTTCAGGGGATAGAGGGCGTGCGCCAGCGACGAGAAGAGCGACCCGGGCGAACCGTCACAGATGCTGTCGCCCGGTGCGCACAGATCCAGCGACTTGCCGTCGTACAGCGGTGAGATGTTTGCGGCCGGGGCGCCGAACCCGGACAGCAATGCCGGCGTCGGCTTGCCGAACAGCACGATCCCGGCGACGTGGTCGTGCACTGCGGCGGGAATGTCGGCGGTGGTGGCGTACGCGGCCACCGCCGCGCCCTGCGAATACCCGCCGAGCAGGAGTTTGGTGCTCGGGCAGTTCGCCGCCATCGACTGCAGATGCGAGGTGGTGTCGTGGACACCGTCGAACATGGTGCCCGGGAAGACCGCCTTGTTGTTGAAATCACCGGTGGCCGGATAGTTCACCGCGTAGACGCCGACGGACTTCCCCGGGAGCATGCCGCGCAGGGAATCGATGAACGCCTGGCCGACGGTGCCGACGCCGGGCGGCTCATCGCTGCCGCGGGCAAACACCACCTCGGCATCGGGGCACGGTTCGGCGGAGGCGGTGGGGGTGGCGCCGATTGCCAGCGCCGAAGCGACCAGCGCGCCGACGACGGTCAACCGGCGCACATGTCGAAATCCCATGTCGCCGATGCTACCTGCAGTGTTCGCTGCGGCACCCGTCCGTAAGCTCGCACCCATGCGGTCCTCGCGGATGATCCCGCTCCTCGCCACGGTCACGCTTCTCGCCGCGTCGTGCGGTTGGAGCCCGCCCAACTCGGGGTCCTCGCAGCCGGCGGACTGTAAGGCCGAGGACACCCCGACGGCGGAAACGGTGTCCGCGGCGGTGCAGAAACTGGGCGACCGCTGGCACGAGACGTCGAACGGGCACACCGGGGACTGCCGGCTGCACTGGGTGATCGTCGGCACCGGGGACACCGCCCCCGACGCCGCGACCCAGGTGTTGTTCTTCGATCGCAACTCGCCGCTGGGCCCGCCGACTCCGCGGCCGCGGCCGTACACCACCGTCGTGCCGCTGGGGGACAAGATCGCGACGGTGCAGTATCAGTGGCTCCAGGGCGCGGACAAGCCGTGCTGCCCAACCGGTATCGCGCAGGTGCGCTTCCAGATCGGCGATGACGGGAAGCTCAAGGCGCTGGATCCGATCCCGACGCCCACTCCATAGCGCGAGATTGCCGTTATTGCGCTCCGCACTCGAATTTCCGCGCAACAACCACAATCTCGCGGTCAGCCGGAAGGGGCCTTCACCCGGTATAGCTCGATCAGTCCCGCCTCGACCCGGCGCAGCGGCTCCTCCGAGCGGGTGGCCTGGCACATGACGATGGCGCCTTCCACGGCGGCGACGGTCATGGTCGCCAGCTGCGTGGCGTCCTCGGGCGACAACTCGGCGGCTTCCAGGTGACCGGTCAGGCGCCGCTCCCAGTCCGTGAACACCTCACCGGCCGTGTCGGCGGCCCCTGAGGCCTCCGAGCGCCCCAGGGCGGCGGCCACGATGGGGCACCCGGCCGTGAAATCGGTGGCTTTCAGGGCTTCGGCCCAGCCGGCGATGAAACGCTGGATGACCGTGACGGGATAGCCGTCGCGGGCCAGTCGGTCGATGCTAGCTCCGGTGACCTTGCCCGCCACCGCGGTGGCGTGGGCGATCAGTTCGGCCTTGCCGCCGGGGAAATTCAGGTAGAGCGACCGCCGGGCCGTCCCGCTCAGTTCCAGCAGCAGTGCGAGGCCGGTACCTGCGACGCCGTTGCGCCGGATGAGGTCGACGGCACTGGTGATGAGCCGCTCTTTGGCTTGCATGCGCGGATTTCCTACCTGGGGATGATTGCGGTGTACCGATCAGTCTACTAACGTCTCTCGGCACGCGTAGACCATTTGGTCTACTGGGGAGCGTAGGGGGAAAGCAGTGGCTCATGGGGAGAGCAGATTGTTCGGCCGGTTCAGCCGGTTCTGTGCGCGGTACGCGTGGTTCGTCATCGGCTTCTGGGTGGTGCTGGTCGGCGCCCTGAACCTCGCCATCCCCCAGCTGGAGCGCACCGTCGCCGAGCATTCGGCGCCGTTCATCCCGGGCAATATCGAAGCGGCACAGACACTTCGGCACATGTCCACGGAGTTCGGTGTGCCGGCATCGTCGGCCATCGGCAGCGTGCTACTGGTCGACGAGAAGGGCATCGGCGCCGCCGACGAGCGCGCGTACCAGCAGCTGGTGACCGCGCTGCGGGCCGACACCGACGATGTCGCCTACGTGTTGGACACCTACAACAACGACACGCTGCGCGGTATCGCCCTGAGCCCGGATGGCAAAGCCATCAATCTGGTGGTCGCCGGCACCGGTGACGTCGGATCGACCAAGGCGCACCAGAACACCATCAACATCCGCAAGACCATCGACGCCCTGGCCAAACCGGCGGGCTTGGAGATGTACTACACCGGCCCATCGCCGGCATTGGCAGACCTGTTCAGCGCCATGGACTTCTCGCTGCTGATCATCACCGGCGTCTCGGTGCTGCTGATCACCCTGGTGCTGCTGGCGGTGTACCGCTCACCGGTCACCGCTCTCATCCCGCTGCTCACCATCGGGGTGGGACTCGGTGTCGCCCGCCCCGTGGTGTCCCTCCTGGGCGGACACGGCGTGCTGACGGTCTCCAACTTCACCATCGCCCTGATGACCGCCATGTTGCTCGGCGCGGCAACCGATTACGCCATCTTCATCCTCGCCGGCTATCACGAGGGCAGGCGCAAAGGTCTTCCGGTGCCTGACGCGCTGGCCCGGGCGGGGGAGAAGGTCTCCGGCATCCTGATCGCCTCCATGCTGACCATTGCGGCGGCGGCCACTGCGATGGCCTTCACCGAACTCGGGATGTTCCGGGCCGCGGGTCCGCCGATCGCCATCGCGATCGTGATCGCCCTGGCGATTTCGATGACATTGCCCTACGCGCTGCTCTCGATTCTGGGCCGTCGTGGTTTCGCCGAGCCGCGCCCACTCAACGAACGACGGTGGCGCCGCATCGGGACGACGATGATCCGGCGGTCGGGTGCGTTGTCCGCCGCGTCACTGGTGCTGTTGTTGGCCGCGGCGTCGGTACTGCTGACGTTCCGGGTCAACTTCGACGAGAACGCCATGCAGCTCGACCGTACCGAGAGCGCCTCGGGTTATGAGAAGGCCTACAAGCATTGGGGATTCAACGAAGTCGCGCCCGAATACGTGATCGTCTCGGCCGACCACGACATGCGCAACACCAATGACCTGGCCGCGCTCGACCGCGTGGCGGCCCGGCTGGCCGGGATGCCGCAGGTGGCCTACGTCCGCTCGATGACGCGACCGTCGGGCAGCCAGCTGGAGCAGACGACCGTCGGCTACCAGGCCGGGATCGTCGCCAACCGGCTGAGCGACGCGCGGGACCGGATCGGCACGGCCACCCCCGATCTGCAGCGGCTGGCTTCGGGCACCGCCACCCTGCGCGACGGTGCCGCCACCGCCGACGCGCAACTGCCGCAACTGGTCTCGGGCATCAAATCGGTGACCGCGCTGGCCCATCAGGTGCTCGGCGGATATCAGGAAGCAAGCTCTGCCCTGCGAACCGTCACCGACGGCCGGGTCGATGTGCCCACCGCGCTGGCCGACCTCAATGCCTCGGTCGGCCTGCTCGATGTCGGTTTGCAGGCGATGTCGGACAACGCGCAGATCGCCGACGGCGGCCGGGTGGTCAGCTCGGCGCTCGGTTCGGCGCTCACCCCGCAGCCGGGACCGGACTGCGTGCTGAACCCGGTGTGCATGCGGGCCCGGTCCAGCATGGCCGACCTGGACGCCGTGTCCGACGGCGCCGTCACCCGCACACTGCGCCAGGTTCAACTGCTGGCCGCGGTGCCCCAGGTGACCATCGACAAGGTGCGGGCCGCCCAGCCGGGCATCAAGAATGCGCTGGCCCGGCTGCAGACGCTGGCGGCGACGCTGCCCGGCGGTTCACCGGCCCAGGCCAACGCCCAACTCGCCGAACTGGTGCGCGGGGCGGACCGCCTCGACGACGGTATGAGCAGGCTCGCGGCCGGGCTGAACCAGGTCAAGGGTGGGGTGGATCAAGTGGTGGGCCTGACCGGCCAGCTCACCGACGGGCTCACGCAGGCCTCGGATTACCTGGCCACACTGTCCGCGCACACCTCGGACGGCGCGGGTGCGGGGTTCTACCTACCCGCACAGGGCTTCTCCGACAAGGCTTTCCAGGAAGGGCAGAAGCTGCTCTTTGCGCCGGACGGGAAGACCGCCCGGATGCTGGTGGTGTGGCGGATCAACCCTTACAGCGAGGATGCGCTGAACGCGACCCGTGAACTGGGCCCGGCCGCGACGGAGGCCGCGCACGGAACCTCGCTGCAGAGCGCGCATTTCGCCACCACCGGGCTGGCCTCGCTGTCGGCGGACATGCGTGACCAGGTGTGGCGCGACTTCGCCGTGTTCGGCCTCGTCGCCATCGTCGGGGTGCTGCTGGTGTTGATGGTGTTGTTACGCAGCATCGCCGCGCCGGCGTTCATGGTGGCCGCCGTGGTGCTGTCCTTCGGCGCCGCCGCGGGCATCAGCGTGCTGGTGTGGCAGCACATCGTCGGCATCGACCTGGACTGGTCGGTGTTCCCGGTGTCGTTCATGGCACTGATCGCCGTCGGTGCGGACTACAGCATGCTCTTCGCCGCGCGCATCCGCGAGGAATCCGCAGACGGCATGGTCCGCGGCATCATCCGCGGCTTCGGCAACACCGGCAGTGTCATCACCACCGCCGGAATCGTGTTCGCGCTCACCATGTTCGCGTTGATGAGCGGCCGGGTGATTAATCTGCTGCAGATCGGTTTCACCGTCGGCATCGGGCTGCTCATCGACATCACGCTGGTACGGACCATCCTCGTGCCGGCCGCCATGTCGCTGATCGGCGATCGGATCTGGTGGCCGAGCAAGCCCGGGCGCGGCTGATCTACTTGGCCTCGATGGTGCCGGAACTGATGGCGTCCTGCTCCTCGTGCTCGTCGGCATCCGGGATGTGCTCGGGGTGCAGCATCTCGGCGTAGCGCAGCTGCTCGGGGATCCCGAAGCCGTCCACCAGGAGTTCGGCGTGCGGGCGCAGCTTGCGGCAGCGGTCGTTGATGGCCCGGCTGACCGCCTTGGCGCGCTCGGTGGACAGGAAGCGGTGTTCGACGAACCACGCCTTGTCGTCCTCGATGATGCTCAGCGCGTACAGGTCACACACCAGGTTCAGAACCTCGCGCGCCTGGTCGTCCTCACAGGCGTCGACGCCGGCGACGAACGCCTCCAGCACGATCCGGTCGATGTGGGCGGTGGCCGCGTGCAGCACGTGGTCCTGCACCGAGTTGAACGCGTCGAACGCGCTCATCTCCTTGGCCTTGCCCTGCAGCCGGCGCGCCACCGTCGACAGGATGTACTCCTCGCGGTCCTCGAACATCTTGACCTGGGTGCCGCGGTTGAAGAGGCTGCCTTCCTCCTCGTTGTCCTGGCGGGTGTCCAGGATGGTCTGCATGATGGTCTCGGCGGCGGTGCGTTTCATCACCCGTTCGCCCGCGAAGTTGGCGGCGAACCGCACCCACTCCACCGGGCTCATGCCCTTGATGTCATCGGCGTAGGCGGTCAGCAGCTCCTTGGCCACCAACTGGGTCAGTACATGGTTGTCACCCTCGAAGGTGGTGAACACGTCGATGTCCCCGCGCAACCCGATGAGGCGGTTCTCGGCCAGATAGCCCGCGCCGCCGCACGCCTCGCGCGCCTCCTGGATGGCACGACTGGCGTGCCAGGTGTTCGCGGCCTTCAGGCCCGCCGCACGCGCCTCGACTTCGCGCTGCTCCTCGGCGTCGGGGAAGTCCGAGGACTGGATCTCGTGCAGTTTGGCGACCAGTTCGTTCTGCGCGAACTGCAGCGCGTAGGAGCGCGCGATCAAGGGGAACAACCGGCGCTGGTGCACCAGATAATCCATGATCAGCACCTCGTCGCCGCTGTCGGGAGCGCTGAACTGCTTGCGCTGCAACGCATAACGGGTAGCGATGTCCAACGCCACGCGGCCGGCGGCGGCCGCGCTGCCACCCACGGTCACGCGCCCACGGATCAGGGTGCCCAACATGGTGAAGAACCGGCGGCCCGCATTCTCGATGGGCGAGGAGTAGGTGCCGTCCTCGGCGACGTCGGCGTACTTGTTGAGCAGGTTCTCGCGCGGGACACGCACCTGATCGAACTGGATGCGCCCGTTGTCGACACCGGGCAGCCCGCCCTTGTAGTGACAGTCCGAGGTGGTGACGCCGGGCAGGTCGTTGCCGTCGGCGTCGCGGATCGGCACCACCAGGCAGTGCACACCATGCGCCTCGCCGCCGGTGATCAACTGTGCGAAAACGGCTGCCACCCGAGCTGTTTGGGCCGCGCCTCCGATGTAGTCCTTGCGTGAGTTGGGGGTCGGCGAGTCGATGACGAACTCTTTGGTCTCCGGGTCGTAGGTGGCGGTGGTCTCCAGGGACTGGACGTCGCTGCCGTGGCCGGTCTCGGTCATCGCGAAACAGCCGAGCAGATCCAGGCTGATGATGTCGCGGACATAGGCCTTGTGATGGCGCTCGGTACCGAGGTTCTCGATCGCCCCGCCGAACAGTCCCCACTGCACACCCGCCTTGACCATCAGTGACAGGTCGCTCATGGCCAGCATCTCGATGCGGGTCACGGCCGCACCCACGTCGCCGGTGCCGCCGTGCTCCTTGCGGAAACCGTCTTCGGCGGCGCCCGCGGCGGCCATGATCCTCAACTGCTCGCCGACCTTGGTGCGGGCGATGACGGTGTTCGGCGTGTAATGCGGTTTGAAGATCTCACCGGACAACTCGGTGCGCACGGCGTTCTTCACGTCGCGCCAGCGTCCGTCGAGGGTGTTGCGCAGGTGTTCCGCAGTGGAGGTCATAGCCCGAACTTAGCCCGTGGACGCCGTCCGCAAACGTGACTCTGGCAACGCAGGTAAACCTGAGTTCTCTCGCGCCACAACCGGGGCGTTCAATATCTGCCATGGCCGAGGTCGAACTGCCGCACAACAACGATCACACCCACTCCGACGTCAGCGGTGGCTGGCTACGCGCAGCAACCTTCGGTGCGATGGACGGACTGGTGAGCAACACCGCGTTGATCGCCGGGGTGGCAGCCGGTGCCAGCGCGCAGGCCGTGGTGCTCTCGGGCGTGGCCGGGCTGCTGGCCGGTGCGTTCTCGATGGCGCTGGGTGAGTACACCTCGGTGACCACGGCCAACGAGCAGATCGACTCGGAGGTGAAGGTCGAGCGGCGCTCCTTCCG
>JAHFVC010000155.1:13132-14597 GCA_023264765.1 Mycobacterium sp.
AGCCGCGCCACCGACGAACTGCACGGCGACGAGAGCAAGGCCATCAACTTCCACCTGGTGCAGGAACTCGGCGTCGACCCGTCCGAGAAGCCGTCACCGCGGGTCGCGGCGGTCTCCTCGTTCGTGATGTTCGCGATCGGCGCGATCGTGCCCCTCATCCCGTACCTGCTTGGCTTCGAATCGCTGGCCTTGGGCCTGGCCTGCGGCGGCGTAGGCCTGCTCATCGCGGGTGGATTGGCCGCCTTCGTCACCAAGCAGCCGGTGTGGTTCGGGTCGTTGCGGCAGTTGATGTTTGGGGCCATCGCCATCGGCGCCACGTATGTGGTGGGTTCGGCGATCGGCGTGGCTATCAGTTAGCTGTGGTTACCTGTTTGGCGTGAAGCTATCGGCCGTGCTGCTGACCGTGGCATCGGTGCTTGCGGGATGCTCCGCCGCGCCTGCCCCGACGTCCCAGCTGGCGTACCTGGGCAAGGTCGAACTGGCGCATGGGCTGCTGTTCGCCGATACCACCGTGGGTGGACTGTCGGGTATCACCTATGACCCCGGCCGTGACCAGTACTACGTGATCAGCGACGACCGCTCGGAGCGGAATCCGGCCCGCTTCTACACCATGAGCATCTCCCTGTCGGACGGCAATCTGGCCCGCGTCGACCTGCGGGGGGCCACCTCGCTGTTGAATACCGACGGCAAGCCGTTCGCGCCGCTGTCGGGTACCACCGCGCCCCCGGATCCGGAGGGGATCGCCTTCGACAGCCTGCGCCAGCAGTTGTACTGGTCCAGCGAGGGGGAGCGGATCGTCAAGCCGGACCAGCCGCCGGTGCTGCTCGATCCGTGGGTGCGCACGGCCGCGCTCGACGGCGCGTTCCGCGGTCAGTTCACCTTGCCTGCGGAATTGCACATGTCCGCAGCCGAGGCGGGGCCGCGCAAGAACCAGGCGCTGGAGGGACTTGCGCTGGCGCCGGACGGGACGGCGCTGTGGGCCGGCATGGAGGCACCGGGTTTCGATGACGGACCGCCGCCCACCGCCGAAGCGGGTGCGCTGACCCGGATCACGCGGCTGGATCCGGTGACGCGGCAGCCCGGTGCGCAGTATGCCTACCCGCTGGATGCGGTGAGTTCGGGTGAGGGCGGCGGCAACGGATTGTCCGATCTGGTGGCGTTGAACGCCGAGGACTTCCTGGTCATCGAGCGCGGGCACGGCACCAGGACGTCGGTGCGGATCTACCGGGCGAGCATCGCCGGCGCCGACGACATCTTGGGCCGGCGGTCCTCGGCCGGCGCGGTGCCCATGCGCAAGGCGCTGGTGGCCGACCTGTCGGCGATGGTGCCGTCCGTCGACAACGTAGAGGGAATCACCTTGGGGCCCAAGCTCTCCGACGGTCGCCAATCGGTGATCATGGTGACCGACGACAACTTCTCGTCCGATCAGGTGACGCAGGTGCTCGCGTTCGCGTGGTGACGCTCA
>JAHFVC010000008.1 GCA_023264765.1 Mycobacterium sp.
GCCCTCGCCGTCCGCGATGCCGTCCTCGACCAGGGATCATTCCTCAGTTGGGACAGTCCGCCGCTGCAGGTTCCCACCTCGGAGACCTACCGCGAGGAACTCGACGCCGCCCAGGCCAAATCCGGTCTCGACGAATCGGTGATCACCGGCGAAGGGACCGTGTTCGGCCGCCGCGTGGCCGTACTGGCCTGCGAGTTCGACTTCCTGGCCGGCTCCATCGGGGTGGCTGCCGCCGAACGCATCACCGCCGCGATCCAGCGGGCCACCGCCGAACGGCTGCCGTTGCTGGCCTCCCCCAGCTCCGGCGGCACCCGGATGCAAGAGGGCACGGTCGCCTTCCTGCAGATGGTGAAGATCGCCGCCGCCGTCGAACTGCACAAACGCGCACACCTGCCCTACATCGTGTACCTGCGCCACCCCACCACCGGCGGCGTCTTCGCCTCGTGGGGCTCGCTCGGGCACGTCACCGCCGCCGAACCGGGCGCCCTGATCGGTTTCCTCGGACCCCGGGTCTACGAGCACCTCTACGGCGAGCCGTTCCCCGACGGCGTGCAGACCGCGGAGAACCTGTTCCGGCACGGCGTCATCGACGGAGTGGTGCCGGTCGATGCGCTGCGCTCGGTCCTGGACCGGACGCTGGCCGTGCTGGTCGACGCGCCGGACACTCCGCCGCCGGTGCCGCCGGCCGAGCCGATCCCCGACATCCCCGCCTGGGATTCGGTGATCCTGTCCCGCCGCCCCGACCGCCCGAACGCCGAGTTCGTGTTGCGGCACGGCACGACGAAAGCGGTGCCGCTGTCGGGCACCGGCGGCGACACCAGCCAGATGCTGCTGGCGCTGGCCCGGTTCGGTGGGCAACCCGCAGTGGTGTTGGGGCAACAGCGGATCGGCGAGCTCGGGCCGGCGGCGCTGCGGGAGGCGCGCCGCGGTATGACGCTGGCGGTCAGCCTGCGGCTGCCGCTGGTTTCGATCATCGATACCAGCGGCCCGGCCCTGTCGGTGGAGGCCGAGCAGGGCGGGCTGGCCGGGGAGATCGCCCGCTGCCTGGCCGAATTGGTGACGCTGGACACGCCGACGGTGTCGGTGTTGCTGGGTCAGGGCAGCGGCGGGCCGGCCCTGGCGATGGTGCCCGCCGATCGGGTGCTGGCCGCCCAGCACGGCTGGCTGGCGCCGCTGCCCCCGGAAGGCGCCAGCGCCATCGTCTTTCGCGATACCGAGCACGCACCGGAACTGTCTGCAGCGCAGGGCATCCGGTCTGCCGACCTGCTGCGCAACGGCATTGTCGACATCATCGTCGACGAACGGCCCGACGCGGCGGACGAGCCTCTGCGGTTCACCGAAAGGCTGTCGGCGACCATCGCCGCCGAACTGGACGGGCTGCGCACCATGCCCGAGGTCGAACGGCTCGGCCTGCGGCTGCACCGGTACCGGCGGATCGGGCTCACACCTCGATAGGCGGTTTGAGCCGTTCCATCGTGTATTGCCGGTCCCGTTTGGCGGCAAAGGAACTGGCCGCCAGGGACGCCAGCAGCACCCCGGCCAGCACCGCGATGGCTATCCACAATCGGGAGTCGATGCCACCGGCGATCAGCTGCCGAAGACCGTTGACCGCGTACGTCATCGGGTCGACGGGATGCAGGATCTGGAAGGGTTTGGCCGTGGTCTCCACCGGATAGATGCCGCCGGCCGAAACCAGTTGCAGCATGAGGAAGGCCAGCGTCACCACGCGCCCTACCGACACCCCGAACAGGGCGTTGAATGCCTGGATCAGGGCCAGGAATGTCGCCACGATCAACAGCAGGAAACCCACGGTGGCGATCGGATAGCGGGCCTGCAGACCGACCCCGAAGTGCACCACCAGATACATGACCGCGACCTGGCAGACCGTGATGAGCAGGGCCGGCCAGTACGACGCCAGCACCACCCGCAGCGCGCCGAGGCCGTTGACGATGGGCCGGGACTGCATCGGTTTGAGCAGCATCCAGATGATCAGCGCGCCGATGAACAGCGCCAGCGGCAGGAAGAACGGCGCGAAACCGGTACCGAATGTGGCTGCGGCGTTGTCGGTCTGGATATCCAGTGTCACCGGTGCGGCCAGAGTTTTCGCGACGGCGGTGCGCTGATCCGGTGTCCAGGACGGGACCTGCGTGGAGCCCTCTTTGAGCTTGGTCGCCAGCTCCTGGCTGCCATCGCGCAGTTTGGTGGTACCTGCAGCCAGTTGTGATGCCCCACTGGACAATTGGTTTCCGCCTGCGGCCAGCTGCACCAGGCCGTTGTTGAGCTTGCGCGCCCCGCTGTCGAGTTGGTGTACGCCGTCGCGCAGCTTCACCACGTCGGCGCGCAGCCCACCGTTGAGGGCACGGGTGAGGAACACCCGCAGCTTGCTGTTCGGGTCGCCCAGTTCGTTTTCCAGCTGGGTTGCGCTGTCTCGCAGCTTGTTCAGCCCGGTATCGGTGGTGGGATCGATCCCTTTGGCCCGTAGCAGCCGCTGCGCGCCGGCCAGTACGTCACCGGCATCGCGCACCGTCGGATCCGCGTTGGCCTGCAGCATGCCGACGGCCTGATCGACGAGCGTCGCGGCCTGCGCCTGGTCGATGTTCAGCGCGGCGATCCGGTCGGTGGTCGTACGCACCGCCCCGGACAGCCGCGAGGCGAGAAAACCGACCTCGTCGGGGTTCAGTCCCAGATCGCCGACCCTGTCCAGCATGGTGACCAACGGACCCGTGGCGGTATCGACCGAGCTGGACAGCTGACGCGTCCCCGCGGCCAGTTGCGCCGAACCGTCTCGCGCGGTGACCAATCCGGCGGTGAGTGCGTCCGCACCGTCGGCCAGTTTGTGCGCGCCGTCGTCGGCGGCCGCGGTGCCGGTGGCCAGTTGACCCGCACCGTCGGCGGCCTGCACCAGACCTTTACCGGCATCGGTCAATCCGGTCAGCACCGTGCCCAAGGTGCGTTGCCCGATGCTCGCGTTGACCTGGTTGATGACCTCGCGGGCGGCGTTCTGCCCGATGATGGAGCCCAGATAGTTGTTGGCGTCGTTGAACTTGAACTGGATCTGCGCCTGCTCGGGTGAGCCACCCGACGGGGAGGCCACGTCGGCGCTGAAGTCCTTGGGCAGCGTCACCGAGAAGTAGTACTTGCCGCTGGACACGCCCGCCGCCGCCTCGGTGGACGAAACCCTGTGCAGCTGAAGCTGTCCCGAGTCGACAAGGGCATCGGCGACTTCGGCACCCGCGCGGATCTGCTGGCCGTCGACGACGGTGCCGGTGTCCTCGTTGACCAGTGCCACCGGGATTTTGTTGACCTCGTTGAACGGATTCCAGAACGCCCACAGGTACATCGCGCCGTAGAGCAGCGGCATGAGGATCACCGTCACCAGGGCGATACGGGGCAGTGCGCCCCGCGAGAAGCGCTTCAGGTCGGTGCCAAGAGACATTCCGGCAAGCACGGGTTACTCACTCCCCACGGTCAGTTGGGTCACGTTGTCGGCGGCCACGCCGTTGACCGATGCGGTGATGACGGTCTGCGTCTCGCCGAGGGCGATGAGCCGTTGCAGCACGATGGCCCGGTTGTCGTCGTCGGTGATGTGGTCGAGGTTGCCGACCACCAGCAGCGGCGGTGTGGCGGTGTTGGCCAGGGCGATGCGCAGCAGGGTCTGCTCGAGCTCGGTGAGTTCGTCGAAGTAGGCCGTCAGCTTCGGCAGGTCCACGTCGCCGAACACCGGGGCGCACAGCGTTGCGAGGTCGCTGTCGTCGGCCGGGCCGATGAACCGGTACCAGGGTGCGTCCCAGCGTTTCTGCTCGGTGATCAGATCGCGCACCGTGACCGATTCGGCGACGGTGTCCAGTTCGTCGATGCAGGCCAGCGCCGATGCCTTGAAGATGTCAGTGGCCTTCGTGTTGCCGAACACGGTGACCTGACCTTCGACCGGTTTCATCCGGCCGGCCAGCGTCATCAGCAGCGCGGTACGCCCGGTGCCGGTCGGATAACGCAGCACGCTGACCCCGCCCGCCTCGATATCCAGGTCGATCGGGCCGTATACCGGGCCCCAGGGCCCGCGCATTCGAATACCGCGGGCCGTGATTGCATCTGCCACTGAGTCATCTCAGCACACGCGCGGTGCGTGGCGTCGGTTTCTACGCCAGGGTCACAGATTCGCGTCAACCCAGGTGCAGATACCCACCGAACATGCTGAGCAGTTGCACACTGCGCCACCAGATCAGCGCCAGGAACAACACCAGAAGTCCCACCACCAGCGATGTCTGGACCAGATTGCGTTGTGCGCGAGGCGGATACACCAGCCCGGCGGCGACCACACATCCGGTCAGCAGACCGCCGACGTGGCCCTGCCAACTGATCGCACCCGATCCGAGCAGCGGGCCGACGAAGGTGAAGGCCAGGTTCAGCGCGATCAGGCCGACGACCCACTTCACGTCGAGGCGTAGCTTGCGCGCGACGACGAAGGTGGCGCCGAACAACCCGAACACCGCACCCGAGGCCCCGGCCGTCGCGGTGTTCAGCGGGGCGACCAGGAACACCAGCACCGAACCGCCGAGCGCGGACAGCCCGTACAAGGCGCCGTAGCGGGCCTGGCCGAGCAGCCGTTCCAGGGGCGGGCCGATGACGTACAGCGCCCACATGTTGAACAGGATGTGCGCGATGCCGTAGTGCAGGAACGCCGACGTCACCAGGCGGTAGTACTGACCATCGGCCACCGCGGGCGGCCAGAGTGTCAGCTGACTCTCCAGTTGGCGCGACGTCATCTGCAGCACGAACATCAGCACGTTGATCGCGATCAACGTGTACGTGACGTAGGGGGTGTCCCCCGCGGGTTTGCCGCCGAAGTGGCCCTCGACGCGGCGGACGGTCGCCGAGCCCGCCGTCACGCAATCCGGGCATTGATGCCCGACGGCGGCGTCGCGCATGCAGTCGCCGCAGATGTAACGCCGGCAGCGGGTGCATTGCACGTACGCCGGTCGACCCTGATGGCGGTAGCAGGTGGTGGCCTGCGGGGCGGTCATACCTACATGATGGCCGATGGCTCGCGCCGCCTGGTGAGCACATAGAGAACGGCGGTGGCCACCCCGGCCTCGAGCAAGGACACCGTGGTGGCCAGAGCCATCAAGCCACTCACCTGCTCGGGCGCCACGGCACCGTGGTGGTGGGTGGGCATCGACCAGTGCACGGCGATCATGGCGAGGTTCATCACCGCGACCACGCACCACGTCCGCAACCCGCACCCACGCCACAGTTCGTAAGCGCAGCCCAGGCAGGCCGCCGCCATCGCCACGACGAGCACCGCCGTCACCGGGGTGCCGGCATGGCCGAGCATGGTCGCGTGCAGCGCGGCCGACCCGGCGGCCGCCACCGCACACGCCCGCCGCCCGAAGACGGCGGACGTGTGGCTGACGGTGGACATGTACTAACTCTCGCAGCAGTGCGCCTTCGGCGCAGCGGGAACGTTCAGCGAGGGGTTGCGGTCGAAGAACGACACCGGCTTGAGCTTGAACCCGGCGTAATCCACCGGCATCACCGGCCAGTCCTCCGGACGCGGGAAGTGGGTCAGCCCGAAGGTGTGCCAGACGACGATGTCCTGGCCATCGATGTCACGGTCCTGCGCCACGTAGGCGGGCAGACCGGCATTGCCGGGGTTCTGGTTGACGAAGCGCCCGGCCGGATAGCGTTCGGCGGGATCGTATTTCGTCACCCACAGATGTTTGGTGGCGAACGCCGCACGCTGGGCGATCGAGCTGGACGGATGCGCGAGCAGCGCCGGCTGCCCTTCGGGGTGCAAGGCGTAGCCGACGGTCTGGCCCAGCCTGTTCTGCTTCTCCGGGTTGGTGATGTGCCACACCCGGGCCTTGAGGTTGTCGGCGGTCCGCATCGCCTCGGACTCCCGGGTGAGTCGGGTGCGCTGCGGGCGGAAGGCGTTGCCCCACGGGTTCTCCGGTCCCATCGGGACGGCGACGGCATCGACCTCCTCGACGGCGTTGGTCTGGCCGTCGACCTCCATGTCGAGGCGCGCGGAGAACAGGTGCTGGTGGAACGGCGCACCCAGGCCGGGTGCCATCTCGGTGGAGAAGCCGTCGGGGCCACGGTGCGCCGAAGCGAAGACGATGCCGGTGGCCTTGGCCTCCAGCTGGATGGTGCCGTCGAGGTACAGGTACCAGTAGAAGCCGTAGTCGTAGTTCCCGATGGTCAAGAAGAACGAGATCACCAGGCGCCGGGACCGACGCACCTCGGCCATCCCGTTGAACATGTCGGTGTGCTTCCACAGCACGCCGTAGTCCTCCTCATGCAGACAGATGGCGTTCTTCATCAGCTTCGGGTTGCCGTCTTCGTCGGCGATGGTGACGTCGAAGTACTGGATCTCGCCGAGGCAGTCACAGCCCAGCTCAAGGGAATTGGTGTAGCGGCCGAACAGGTACTCGCCCTGGTCGAAGTAGTTCTGCCAGTAGCGCACCGGGGACGGGTCGGCGTACGGCACCACCATCTCGGCGATGGACGCCCGGTAGATCACCGGGCGGTCGGCGATCGAGAGCTGGTGCAAGGTGAGGCCCTCGCGGACATCGAATCCGAATCGGAATTTCCAGTCGGCCCAGCTGATCTGGTTGCCCTCGACGGTGAAGCTGGCCCCTTCGGGCTGGGTGATCTCGATGGGCTTCAGATCGGTGCGCGGCGGCACCGCGTGCGGGGCGGCGTCCCACTGACCGCGCTCGGTGGGCAGCGGCAGTTCGATCTCGTCGATCACCTTGGTGACGCGACGCTCGGTGAGGTCGACATAGGCGACCACACCGTCGATCGGATGCGCCCACGGCAGGTCGGCCGCGTCGTACTGGTAGAAGGCCAGCACCCGCACGATGCGCTTGCCCACCTCGTCCTCGTGCCCGAACACGCCGGCCGACAACGGAACCGCGCGGACATCGCCGTGGTTGAGTCCGCGCTTGTCCATGGCGGCCAGCCATTCGGGGCACTCCAGCAGGAAGGCCTCGATGTCCTCGAACTCCTGGTCGAGGATCGGCACGTGGCCGTCGACGCCCGCGTCGACATTCTCCAGCGAGACGATCTTGTTCTGAGTTACCGACACCACCAGGTCACTGCCCTGCCCGGTGGCCCGGTCCAGCAGTAGCACCCGGGCCTGCCGGTCGATCGGGGCGCCGGGGGTGAATGCCTGCACGATCTTCTTGTGCGGTTCTTCCAGAGCGACGAAGACGAAACGTACACTCTCCGAGAGCAGGCCGGCCTCGTCGATGATGCGGCGGGCTGTACGGATCTCGTCGGCGCTCAGAGGGTTCAGCGGGTGCTCGGAACTGCCGGTGGTGGTGGGGGTTTCGAGGAAGGCGGTGCTCATCGTGCAATCTCCTTGTCGGTTTCGATTTCTTGGTGGCCGGCGCGCGGGCGCAGTACCGCAACCGCGGCACCGCCCAGGAAGGCGCCGGCGAGCAGCACCCCGATGACACCGGCGAGGGTGCCGGATCCACCGACGAGCAGTGGAAGGTTGACGGCGGTCATCACCGAGAGCACGGCCAGGCCGATGAAGCCCAGCCCGGGCGCGATCACGGTGTGCCACATCCGGGTGTCCAATCGGGTGCGGCGGAAGTAGACGACGACGGCGGCTGACGTCAACGTCATCAGGACGACGATGCCGACCGAGGCGGCACCGACGAACCAGGTGAACACCTGCATCACCGGGTCCAGGTTGGCCAGCACCGACACGACGACCAGCACCAGCGCCGAGACGGTCTGCAGTACCGACGCGATGTGCGGCGAGGCGTGCCGGGCGTGTGACCGTCCGCAGCGTTCCGGCAGCGCGCGGGTGTTGCCGAGCGAGAAGATGTAGCGGGCCAGCACATTGTGGAAGGACAGCAGCGCCGCGAAAAGGCTTGTGATGAGGAAGATCTGGACCAGATCACCGGCAACCGAGCCGAGGTAGCGGTTGGCGGTGTCGGTGAGCATGGTGGCCGGGCTGTCGGTCGCGGCGGACACGGCACCGGCGTCGCCCCACGCGCTGACCATGGCCCAGCTGGACAGGGCGTAGAAGCCACCGATGAGCAGTAGCGCCACGTAGGTGGCCCGCGGGATGGTGCGTTCGGGATCGCGTGCCTCGTCCCGGAAGACCGCGGTGGCTTCGAACCCGATGTACCCGGCCAGCGCGAAGATCAACGCGATGCCCGGTGCGCCGCTGAAGAAGTTGCCGGGGTGCAGCACGGCGGTGGACAGTCCGTCGGCGCCGCCCTGGCCGATGACGGCGGCATTGATGACGAGCACGATGCCGACCTCGCAGACGAGCAGAACCCCGAGGACCTTGCCGGACAGTTCGATGTGCCGATAGCCCAGCGTGCCGACGACGGCCATCATCACCAGCGCGTACAGGTACCAGGGCACCGTCGGGCCGCCGTGGCTGGTGACCAGTTCGTTGAGGGCGGCGCCGACGTAGCCGTACACGCCGCCCTGCACGGCGGTGTAGGACAGCAGCGCCAGGAAGGCCGCACCCAGCCCGACATGCCGGCCGAATCCGTGCGCGATGTAGGTGTAGAAGGCGCCGGCCCCGCGGATGTGCCGGGCCATGGTGGTGAACCCGACGGCGAACAGCAGCAGCACCGCGGTGCAGACGCCGTAGGACGCCGGGAAGGCGGCACCGTTGCCCGCGGCGATGCCGATGGGGAAGGTGCCCGCGACGACGGTCAGGGGCGCGGCCGCCGCGACGACCATGAAGACGATGGCGGTGGGGCCGAGTTTGCCGGCCAATCGATGGACCTGGTTGCCGGCGGCGTGGCCGGCATCCAGGACTGCGTCAGTTGTCATGGGTCTACCTTCGGTGGAATTGAGTGTGTTTGGGTTGCCGCGTCGTAAGGGTTCGGTGAGTTCAAATGAGAATGGCTTTATCGCGTAATTCTCATTTGGCCGCGGAATGTCAGAGCGCGATATTGATGGCTTTCGTCTGGGTGTATTCGGCGATGGCGCCCTCGCCCAGTTCGCGGCCCCAGCCGGATTGTTTGTAGCCGCCGAACGGCAGCGCGGTGTCGAACGCGTTATGACAGTTGACCCACACGGTTCCGGCCTTGATCTGGGCGGCGACCTCGTGGGCGGTGGAGACGTCGCGGGTCCAGACGCTGGCGGCCAGGCCATATGGGGTGTCGTTCGCGGCCGCTTTGACACCGCGTTCTCGGTTGAACGGGACGGCGACCGCGACCGGCCCGAAGATCTCCTCGCGGTAGACGCTGAAGTCATCGCGTACGTCGACCAAGAGCGTCGGCTGCACGTAGAAGCCGGCGTCGCCGTGCCGGCCGCCACCGGCCAGCGCGCGGGCGCCCTGCTCCAGGCCGGCGTCCAGGTAGCCGGTCACCTTGGCGAGCTGTTCGCGCGACACCAGCGGGCCGATGTCATTGGTGGGGTCCAGGCCGGGACCGATGCGCAGGCCTGCCGCGTGCTCGGCGACACCGGCGGTGAACTCGTCGAAGATGGTGTCCTCGACGAGCAGCCGGGTGCCCGCGGTGCAGGTCTGACCGTGGTTGAACAGGAATCCGCCGGCCACGCCCGGGATCGCGGCCGCCAGATCGGCGTCGGCGAACACCACCTGCGGGCTCTTGCCACCGAGTTCGAGGGAAACCTTCTTGAGGTTGCCCGAGGCGGCGTTGACGATCTTCTTGCCGACCTCGGTGGACCCGGTGAAGGCGACCTTGTCGACGTCCGGGTGTGCGGACAGCGCCGCGCCGACGTCCCCGAATCCGGTCAGCAGGTTGAACACCCCGTCGGGCACACCGGCTTCGGCGATCACCTGGGCCAGCAGCACCGCGGTCAGCGGGGTCTGCTCGGCCGGCTTGAGGATGACGGTGTTGCCGCAGGCCAGCGCGGGTGCGACCTTGAAAGCAGCCATCACCAGGGGGAAGTTCCACGGGATGATCTGCGCGCAGACGCCGACCGGTTCGCGCAGCGTGAAGGCGTGGAAGCGACCACCCGGCGCCCACGGCACCGAGACCGGGACGGTACGGCCCTCGATCTTGGTGGCCCAGCCCGCGTAGTAGTAGAAGATCTCGGCAGCCCACGTCACGTCCACGGCTTTGGCGACGGCCACCGACTTGCCGTTGTCGATGCTCTCCAGCTCGGCGAACTGGTCGGCGCGGGCCGTGATGCCCTCGGCGATCCGCCAGATCATCCGCTGCCGTTCGGCCGGGGTCATGGCCGGCCACGGCCCGTTCTCGAAGGCGCGGCGGGCGGCGCCGACCGCGCGTTCGACGTCTTCGACACCGGCGTGCGGGACGGTGGTGATGACCTGCTCGGTGGCGGGATCCACGGTGTCGAAGCGTCGGCCGGAGAGCGCGTCGACCCATTGACCGTCGAGGTACATGTGCCGGGGCGCCGAGATGAATTCGGCGGTGCGCGGGTCCAGAGCCGGGCTCAGCAAGGTTGTCATGCAGGCCATGATTACGCGCCGATGTGGTCTGCGTCACCACTAATTTCTAATGGGTTTCCGGGTGAATTCTATTCTCATTTGGAATGTCCTTGCCATTCTCATTCGGACGCCCAGAATTCGCAGTTGGCGGGCGCGGGCGGCGTTCTCCGGTGTGCCAGGACCGACGGATTCTCATTTGAAGTTCGCGAAGATTTACCTGACAACGGTGTGGGCGGTGAGCCGATCGGTTACGTTGCCGGAATGAGTGGCAGACGGGCGATCAGAAGTAGGTCGCCGGTCTCGGGGTTACGACGGGCGCAGCTGTCGTTCACCCAGGTGCTGGGACAGTCCGTGTCGGCGGTGGCACCGTCGGCGGTGATGGTGACCCTGCCCGCGTTGGTCATCCCCGCGGCCGGGCACGCGACCCTACCGGTGTTCGTGGCCACCGCGCTGTTGATGGCGGCCGTCGGTTACTGCGTCACCCAGTTCTCCACCCGGATGGTCGCCGTCAGCGGGCTCTACAGCTACACCGTCAAGGGGTTGGGACCGCTACCCGGCATCGCCGCCGGCTGGTCGGTGGTGATGGGTTACGCGGCGGCGGCGATGGCCAGCACCCTCGGCGCGGCAAGCTATCTCACCGCCCTGCTGGGCCGCCTGGGCGTGCCCGATGGCCGGCCGGCCATCGCCGTGCTGGCGGTGCTGGTCGGGATTCTCGCGTGGGCGTTGATGGTGCGCGGCATCCGGTTGTCGGCCCGCATCTCGCTGACGGTCGAGGTGTTCGCCATCGCGGTGGCCGCCGCGGTGCTGGTGATCGCCTTCACCGGTTCGGTCACCGGCGGCCATGACCCACCGAGAATGCCCGCCCCCGAAGATCATTCGGCGCTGGGCTTCGCGCTGCTGTTGGCGATCACGTCCTACGTGGGATTCGAGAGCGCGGGCACGGTCGCGCGCGAGGCGCAACGTCCGTTCGTCACGGTGACCCGCGCGGTCCGGTGGTCGCCGCTGGCGCTCGGCGTGCTCTACACCTTCGCCGCGGCGATGCAGTCGACCGGGACCATCAGGGCGGGAATCGGTTCCGTGCCCATCGTGCTGACCCTGCCGGACAACGCGGGCGCCGCGTCGGCGCTGCTGTCCATCGTGATGGAACTGGGGATCACCGCGTCGTGGTTCGCCTGCGTCATCGGGTCCACCACCGCACTGTCACGCACGTTGTTCGCGATGGGTCGCGAGGGCGTGCTGCCCGCGCGGGTCGGCCGGGCCCATCCGGTGTACCGCACCCCGCATGTGGCGCTGAGCCTGGTGATTCCGGTCATCGTGGCCGTCCCGGTCGGTTATCTGTTCATCGCGGGGTCCAGCCGCGAGGTGCTCGTCGGCCTGCTCGCGCTGTCCGCCCACGGCTACATCGGCGCCTACCTGCTGGTGTGCCTGGCCGCCCCGGCCTTCCTGCGCCGGATCGGCGAACTGACCCGCACCCCGCTGGTCATCGGGATGGCCGCGGCGGCCGTCATGGTCGCCATCATCTGCTGGGCCGCCTTGACGGTGGCCTCGCCGGTGTGGATCGCCACCGCGGTGTATGCCGCCCTGCTGGCAACGGGTTTCGTCGCATTCGGCCTGCGCCGTCGCAGCGTGCCCGATCTGCCTGAGCGGGTCGGGGTGTTCGACGAGACGGTGGCCGGTGACGTGTTCGCCGACTACAACCCGTGGGAGGTGCGCCGGTGAGCCCAACCGATGGCGCCCTGTCCGGCCGCCAGCCCAAGGCTGTGCAGAGCGCGCTGCAGGTGCTCGAAGCGGTTGCACTGGCGGGCGCGGGAGTGACGGCCAAGGAGATCGCGGATCGGCTCGGCATGCCGTCGGCGACCACCTACCGGTTGTTGAATCTGCTTGTCGCCGATGGCTATATCGTGCGTCTGCCGGACCTCTCCGGGTTTTCGCTGGGCCCGCGGATGGGGGTACTGATCGACGCGGCGGTGTCGCCGACGGTGTGCACGGCGGCCCGGGATGTGCTGGCCGAGTTGCGGTTGTCGGTGCGCTTCGGCGTGCACTTGTTCTACTTCACCAATACCTCGGTGCGGCTGGCCGATTCCGACGACGAATACCCGCCACCCGCCGACGAGTCGGTGCTGAACCATCACCTGCACGCGTGTGCCGTCGGGAAGCTTTTGCTGGCCGAGAAGCGCGATATCGACGCCCTGCTCACGTCGCCCCTGCACGGCCTGACCGGGCGCACCGTGACGTCGAGATCGCTTCTGGTGCAACAGCTGGACGACGTCCGCGATCAGGATGCGGCCACCCAGAGCGGCGAGTTGCGGGAGGATTCGGCGTGCGTCGCGGTCCCCGTGCGCTCCCCGGCGGGCGCGTTGGTGGCCGCGGTGGCGATGTCCGCACGCGCCGAGCAGGATCAGCTCCTGACCAAACAGGTTCCCGTGCTGCGGGAATGTGCGGCCCGGCTGCGCCCGCTATTGGCCTAGCGCGCGGCCGGCTCCAGGTCGGCGATCTCGAGGCGCTTGATCGGCCCGACCACCACGAGGTAGCAGAACAGTGCCAGCACCGCGCTGAGCCCGACGTAGAGCAGTGCCAGGTCGAACGAACCCTGGGTTTTGACCAGGTAGCCGATCACGATCGGGGTGGTGATGGCGGCCAGGCTGCCGAACGTGTTGAACACACCGCCGGACAGACCCGCGATCTCCTTGGGTGCGGTGTCGGCAACCACGGCCCAGCCGAGCGCGCCGAGACCCTTGCCGAAGAACGACACCGCCATGAGCAGCACCACGAGCCAGGATGCGTCGACGTAGTTGCAGCCGATGATGACGGTTGCCAGCAGCAGCCCGACCACGATGGGCAGCTTGCGTGCCTTGGTCTGCGACCAGCCGTGGCGCATCAGCCCGTCGGACAGCACGCCGCCCAGGATGCCGCCGATGAAGCCGCAGATGGCGGGCAGCGAAGCGATGAAGCCGGCCTTGAGGATCGACATGTGGCGCTCTTGCACCAGGTACACCGGGAACCAGGTCAGGAAGAACCACGTGATGGTGTTGATGAAGTACTGGCCGAAGTAGACGCCCAGCATCATCCGGTTCTTCAGCAGTGCCTTGACGTAGTGAAGTTGCTTGGTGCCGTTGGCTTCTGCCGGCGCGGTGCCGCCGGCGTCCATGTCCACCAGGGCGCCGCCGTCGCGGATGTAGTCGAATTCGGCCTTGCTCAACCGAGGATGGTTACGCGGCGCATAGATGACGACCAGCCACAGCAGTCCGAACACCACGCCGATGCCGCCGACGATGGTGAAGACGTGCTCCCAGCCCGCGGCCACCACCAGCCAGCCCATCAAGGGAGAGAACGCGGCGGTGGCGAAATACTGCGCGGAGTTGAAGATGGCCGCGGCGGTACCACGCTCCTTGGTAGGGAACCAGGCGGCGACGATGCGCGAATTACCCGGGAACGACGGGCCTTCGGCCAAGCCGACCAGCAGTCGCAGCAGGAACAGCAGACCGACGGCGGTGCCCATCGAGAAGTTGCCGACAAACCCTTGGCAGACGGTGAAGATGGACCAGGACAGGATGGCCCCGCAGTAGACCTTCTTGGATCCGTAGCGGTCCAGCAGCCAGCCGGCCGGGATCTGGGCGATCAGGTAGGACCAGCCGAACGCGGAGAAGATGTAGCCGAGCGTCACCGCGTCGATGCCGAGGGCATCCTGGATGGCGTCGCCGGCCATCGAGATGGTCGACCGGTCGGCGTAGTTGATGACGGTGACGGCGAACAGCATCGCGAGGATGACGTAGCGGACGTGGCCGGCTTTCGCGGCCGGCGCGCGACGCTGACTGTCGGCTTGCGCCGTGGTGGCGGGATTCATCGGAACTCCTTGCGTGGCTCAGGTCACATCGTGACCCCGGCCGACTCTAGGCACCCGGATACATTCCCGTCCAAGCCCGATTAGGTATCTGTCAATGCAGTCCGGGCATGAATCATTTTCATGCGCCCGTTGCATCAATAGATCCACAATCGGTGTTGGACTGAATTGGACGGCCTCCCTACCGTGGACTCCATGACGATGAGCAGTGCCCTCAGCGCGCCCGACGCGGCGATCAAAGCCCTGGCCGCCGGCGCGGCCACCCAGGACCGCATCGAGCGGGTCACGCTCTCGTCGGTGACCCTGCCGCTGCAGAACCCGATCAGCGACGCCAAGGTGCTCACCGGCCGGCAGAAGCCGATGACCGAGGTCGCGTTTCTGTTCGCCGAGATCCACACCGCCGACGGTCATTCCGGCATCGGGTTCAGCTACTCCAAGCGCGCCGGCGGACCCGCCCAGTTCGCCCACGCCCGCGAGGTGGCTCCCGTACTGATCGGCGAGGACCCCAACGACATAGCCAAGATCTGGACCAAGCTGGTCTGGGCCGGCGCCTCGGTGGGTCGTAGCGGCGTCGCGACGCAGGCCATCGCCGCCTTCGACATCGCGCTGTGGGATCTCAAGGCCAAGCGTGCCAACCTGCCGATCGCCAAGCTGATCGGCAGCCACCGCGATTCCGTGCCGACCTACAACACCTCGGGCGGGTTCCTGCACACGCCCATCGAGCAGGTGTTGGAGAACGCCTCGGCCGCGCTGTCCAGCGGCATCGGTGGCATCAAGATCAAGGTGGGCCAACCTGATTGGCGCACCGACATCGCCCGGCTGGAGAAGGTCCGCGAGCACCTCGGCGACGATGTACCGCTGATGGTCGACGCCAACCAGCAGTGGGACCGGCCCACCGCGATGCGCATGGGTCGCATCTTGGAGAAGTTCAACCTGGTCTGGATCGAAGAGCCGCTCGATGCCTACGACGCCGAGGGCCACGCACATCTGGCCCGCGCCCTGGACACCTCGATCGCCACCGGCGAGATGCTGGCCAGCGTGGGTGAGCATCAGCGGCTCATCGACGCCGACTCCGTCGACATCATCCAGCCCGACGCCCCGCGCATCGGCGGTATCACCCAGTTCCTCAAGCTCTCCACGCTGGCCGAGCAGAAGTTCCTGCAACTGGCACCGCATTTCGCGATGGAGATCCATCTGCACCTGGCCGCCACCTACCCGCACGGTGTGTGGGTGGAGCACTTCGACTGGCTGGACCCGCTGTTCAACGAACACCTGGAGATCAGCGACGGCCGGATGCACCTGTCAGACCGTCCCGGTCTGGGCTTCACCCTCAGCGAGCAGGCCCGCGCCTGGACCGTCGGGACCGCCGACTTCAGCTGAGCCCGAGGATCTGCACGCTCTCCTCGCGCATCTGCACCTTGCGGATCTTGCCGGTGACGGTCATCGGGAACTCGTCGACCAGGTGGACGTAACGAGGGATCTTGTAGTGCGCCAGCCTGCCCTCGGCGAACGCTCGAATGGCTTTGGCGTCCAACGGTTGCGCGCCTGGCTTCATCTTGATCCAGACACAGATCTCCTCACCGTACTTCGCGTCGGGGACGCCGATCACCTGGGCGTCCTCGATCTCTGGATGCGTGTAGAGGAACTCCTCGACCTCGCGCGGGTAGACGTTCTCCCCACCGCGGATCACCATGTCCTTGATCCGGCCGACGACGGTGCAGTAGCCGTCCTCCCGCATCACCGCGAGATCGCCGGTGTGCATCCACCCGTCGGCATCGATGGCCTCGGTGTTGTATTCGCGACCTCCGGTCGCGGGCGGATTTCCGCCTCCATCCCAGTAGCCGAGCATCACCGAGTAGCCGCGGGTGCAGAACTCGCCGGGCTGCCCGCGTTCGACGATGACGCCGGTCTCCGGGTCGACGATCTTCACCTCGACATGCGGGTGGGCCCGGCCGATGGTCGCGGTGCGCCGGTCCAGATCGTCGTCGTGCAGGGTCTGGCACGACACCGGCGACGTCTCGGTCATGCCGTAACAGATGGCCACCTCGGACATGTTCATGTCGTTGATGCAGCGCTTCATCACCTCGATGGGGCAGACAGCGCCGGCCATCACGCCGGTGCGCAGGCTGGACAGGTCGGTCTCCGGGAACGACGGGTGGTTCTGCATGGCGATGAACATCGTCGGTACCCCGTAGACGCCGGTACAGCGCTCCTGCTCAACAGCTATCAGGGTCAGCGCGGGATCGAACCCCGGCGCAGGGATCACCATCGTCACGCCGTGGGTGGTGCAGCCCAGGTTGCCCATCACCATGCCGAAGCAGTGATAGAAGGGCACCGGGATGCACAGCCGGTCGCCGGGCTTGAGATTGATCCCCTCGGTGACGAAGAACCCATTGTTCAGGATGTTGCGGTGCGACAAGGTGGCCCCTTTGGGGAAACCCGTCGTGCCGGAGGTGTATTGGATGTTGATCGGATCGGTGTTGGCCAAGGTCTGTTGCCGCGCCGCGAGTTCCTCGGGTGTGACGGCACCGGAGCGCAGCGTGTCCCAGTCGGCGGTCCCCAGGAAGATCACCTCGGTCAGCGCCGGCGCGTCACTGCGCACAGCCTCCACCATCGCCACATAGTCGGAACTCTTGAAATCGGTGGCCGAGATCAGCATCCGCACCCCCGACTGGTTGAGCACGTAGGCCAGTTCGTGGGTGCGGTAGGCAGGGTTGATGTTGACCAGGATCGCGCCGATCTTGGCGGTCGCGTACTGCACGATGGTCCACTCGGAACGGTTCGGCGACCACATGCCCACCCGATCGCCCTTGGCGATCCCCCGGGACAGCAGCCCCCTTGCCACCAGGTCGATCTCGTCGTTGAGTTCGCGGTAGGTCCACCGCGAGCCTTGCGCACAATCGACCAGGGCTTCGATGTCCGGGTGGGCTGCCGCGGTGCGCTCGAAGTTGGCTCCGATGGTCTCTTCGAGGATCGGCACGGTGGTAGGCCCGGCGTCGTAGCTCGTCGTCATTGCACCAGATCCTCGTAACGGTATTCGGTCTCGATCGGTTGTCCCGACTCCTCGCGCTTACGTAGCTCGACGCGCCGGATCTTGCCCGAAATGGTCTTGGGCAGTTCGAAGAACTCGACCCGGCGCACCTTCAAGTAGGGCGCCAGGTGGTCGCGGGCGTATTCCATGATGGCGCGCGCGGTGTCGGCGTCGGCGGTCCAGCCGTCGGCAAGGGCCACATAGGCTTTCGGGATCGCCAGCCGGGTCTCGTGTGGTTGCGGGACGACGGCGGCCTCGACCACCGCCGGATGCTCGATCAGCACGCTCTCCAATTCGAACGGCGACACCTTGTAGTCGCTGGATTTGAAGACGTCGTCGGTGCGGCCGATGTAGGTGATGTACCCGTCGGCGTCGCGGCCTGCGACATCGCCGGTGTGGTAGTACCCACCGTGCATCACCGCCGCATTGCGTTGCGGGTCACCGAGATAACCGGTCATGAGGTTCAGCGGTGCTTTCGACAGGTCCAGGCAGATCTCCCCTTCGTCGGCCAGTTCACCGGTGAGCGGGTCGATGAGCACCACCGGCACACCGGGCATGGGCCGGCCCATCGAGCCCGCCTTGACCGGCTGGCCCGGCGTGTTGCCCACCTGCAAGGTGGTCTCCGTCTGGCCGAAGCCGTCCCGGATGGTCAGTCCCCACGCACGTTCCACCGTCTGGATCACCTCCGGGTTCAGCGGCTCCCCCGCACCCAGGATCTCGCGCAGCCCTTCGGGTTTGGCGCCCAGATCGGACTGGATGAGCATCCGCCACACCGTCGGTGGCGCGCAAAACGTGCTGACTCCGGCACGGTGCATCTGCGCCAGCAGCTCAGCCGCGTCGAACCGGCTGTAGTTGTAGACGAAGATCGTCGCCTCGGCGATCCACGGCGCGAAGAAGCAACTCCACGCGTGCTTCGCCCAACCCGGCGAGCTGATGGCCAGGTGCACATCGCCCGGACGCACTCCGATCCACGCCATGGTCGACATGTGCCCAACCGGGTAGGAGATCTGGGAGTGCTCGACCAGCTTGGGCTTACTGGTCGTGCCGGAGGTGAAGTAGACGAGTAGTGGGTCCTCGACGGTGGTGACGGTCGCGTGCTTGTCGGGTGTCCTGGCGTAGGCGTCTGCGTAGGAATGCCAGCCCTCAGCGGTGCCGACGGCGATCCGCACATAGTCGCCGGGCACGTCGTCGAACTTGGCGGCATCGGCGGCGTTGGCGATGACGAACCGGGCGCCGCCTCGGCCGATCCGGTCGGTGAGATCCTCCGGGCCGAGGGCGCCGGTGGTCGGCATGATGACCGCGCCGAGCTTGGCGACCGCGAGCATCGACTCCCACAACTCGACCTGATTACCGAGCATCAGGATGACCCGGTCGCCCTTGCCGACACCCAGCCCGCGCAGCCAGGTCGCGACCCGGTCGGAGTTCTGCGCCATCTCCGCGAAACTGACTTTGCGCTCGCTGCCGTCCTGCTCGACGATCCACAGCGCGGTGCGGTCGTTACCCGTAGCGATGACGTCGAACCAGTCGATCGCCCAGTTGAACGAACCGGTGATCTGCGGCCACTGGAACGTCTCGACCGCCTTGTCGTAGTCGCCGATGACGTCGACGAGATGATCGCGGGCGTCGCGGTAGCGGTCGGTGTTGGTCGCCATACAGATAGGATCTACGTCACACTCGCCCGTCCGCTACCCCCGAAAGAGGGGAATTCTGTGCAATCGCTGTTAAGGCCCCGCGATACCGATGCGGTGCGCGCCGAGCTGCGACGGGTGGCCGCCGAGGCAGGGGTTCCGGTGCTGTTCGGCGGCGAGGTGCACGAGGATGCGCTGCTGCTCACCGAGTTCGTCGGCACCCGGACCGGCGGGCTGCGCGGCCTGGTGGTGCGGTCGCGGTCCGGGCTGGGCGGAGCCAGCATGGTGGCCGGCCGGCCGATGGCGGTGGCCGACTACCGCCACGACGTCAGCATCACCCACGACTACGACGCGCCCGTACACGGCGAGGGCATCCGTTCGGTGCTGGCGGTGCCGGTGGTGGTTGACGGGCGGGCCCGGGCCATGTTGTACGGCGCCTACCGCTCCGCCGCGCCGATCGGTGGCCGGGCGATGGACCTGATGGTCGGATCGGCCCGTCGGCTGACCCACGAGCTACAGATCCGTGACGAGGTGGACCGCCGCATGCGGTTACGCGAAGCGCACCTGGCCTCCGGCGATCAGGTGGCTTGTGTTGAGCAGATTCGAGAAGTTCACGCCGATCTGCGCCGGCTGGCGGCCACTGCGCCTGCTTCGATGCAGGGGCCTTTGCGGGTGATGGCCGACCAGCTGGGTGCGGCGGTGTCAGGCGGCGCGCCTACTGCCGCGCCGCTGACGCAACGTGAGATCGACGTCCTGGCCCAGGTTGCGTTGGGCTGCACCAATGCCGAAGCGGCGCAGCGGCTCTCGTTGAAGCCGGAGACGGTGAAGAGCTACTTACGCAGTGCCGCAGCCAAATTGGGGACGAAGACCCGGCATGAGGCGGTGTCGCGCGCCCGGCGGGGGCGGTTGATCCCGTGAGAGAGCGGCCAGAGGCATCGCCTGGCAACCACGGCGGTTCTCAGTCCGCCGTCGAGAGCACCTTGTCCACAAAGCCATCGACCTTGCGCCGCAACTCTCCTACCTGACGTTCGCGAATGAACTCCAGATCGGTGTCTTTGTGATACGCGGGCGGTAACCGTCGCACGTTGGCCGAGCATCCGAAGTTCGCGCAGATCATCGTCCCGATGGTGTCCCCTCTGCGGCCCGCCGACCCAGCACGGCGAGTCGTGTAGAGCACCGCCTCGTCGGTGAGATTCACGTCGTTGCACCACGTGCACATGGTTCGTCCGCGCGGCGTGACCGCGGCTCGGTTGAGCAGCAGCGCGATCGGTCCGTCAAGCCGATCAAGAAGCAGGTAGGCACGGCGCGGAATCTTGGGATCGACCCAGCCGTAGTAATCCAGCGCAACGAATACGACGGTGTCGAAGTTCTCGGCAAAGGTAACTTTCTTGACCTCGCTGCGGGTGGCGCCGCGGAAGGCGGCAAGGATCTGGGCGCGGGTATATGAGTGCATCGAAGAGACCATCCTTGAAAGGGAACGCAATCAGCTGCGTTCGGCGAGTGAGGGCATGACGGCGTCGCCGGCCCGAAGGGGTCGGCGACGGGGCCCGGTCATCTGATGTCGGCGCGAGCGCCGACGACCTCCTCGACTCGGATGTTCACCCGCGTAACGATAACGAATGCGCCCATCGTCTGCCAGCGGATAAATCCCGACCGAGAGCGGTGCGCTGTGGATACTTTGGCCCGCAACAACATTGCCGCTACTGCGAGTGAGCTGTCCCCCAATCAGGGGAACGCAGTTTCCCCTGCCGTTCAGCCCGACCGGCGGACATACCCCGACGCGTCAATGCGAGAAGTTGTTCTCACCAAGCTTTCAGTCCACCAAACAAGCAACGGAGAACACCATGACGAACACCTCTCGCACCCGCTTCGCCCGCCGCATCGCCGCCATCGCCACACTGGCCGCCGTCCCGGCAATGGCTCTCGGCCTGGCACCGGCCTCCAACGCCGACGCCGACGCAACAGCCACGACCTTCGGACCGTGCTCCACCATCAAGCAGATGGAGAGCGTTCTGTGGAAGGGCGTCGATCCGGCCAAGTACACCCCGAAGAGCAAGGGCACCAACTTCGACATCCAGTGGCCCAACCACGACGCGGCCCACGGGTGGGCGGTGCACTCCGGCAACTCCAGCCAGAAGAAGGTGCACACCGACTTGCTGGTCATTCCCACCATGCCCGAGTCCGGCATCGAATGCTCCAACCTGCTGAGCGCGGACGCACCCCACTACTTCAAGCACGCCGCCGACGAAGCCCATCTCTTGAACGGGGTTAGCGACTGGTCACTGGCCATCAACTCCGCTGACAGCCGGGGCCAGGAGCAGATGCACATCCACCTGACCGAGCTGTACCGCCCGGCGCGCCAAGACATCGACGCCGCGGCCAAGGCCGGCAAGATCACCGACAACGAGAGCAACTGGGTGAACTCGGTCATCCCGGTCACCGGACACGACCAGTCGATGACGAAGAACGCCAACCCGAACAGCTACAGGGCCTGGCACACCAGCTCGTTGGACCAGAACTTCTTCGCGAAGGTGCACAACGACATCGCCCAGCCCAAGGGCACCGACATGTCTCACGTGATGATCCTGGTCGCCAAGGATCCGCGCGGCGGCTTCGATGTGCTCGAAAGCGACCGGCAGAGCGGCCTGCCCGCCGGTATCAACAACGTCGAGTCCCTGCTGTACAAGATCGGCGGCAAGTAACACGGCAACGACAGAAGCGGTCACCCGAATCCAGCTCGGGTGACCGCTTCGGCATGTCCAAGGTTAGGTTTCCACCGGGGCGACCCGACCTGCGAAGCTCACCGCCTCGATGCCGTGCTCACGTGCGTCGGCCTCGGCCCGGGCGGTCTCGGCCGCCAGGTCCAGCGACCGGGCCATCACCAAGTAGGCTGCGGCAGAAGCGAACAGGCCGACGAACAACGCGATGTCGACGTTGCCCATGGCCGCGGCGACCGGGCCGGTGAACCAGACGGTCACCACGAACGGGATCATCGCGACGATGCCGATCAGGTAGGCCGACAGTCCGCGCCAACCCCACGTCCCGTAGACGCTGCCGTGGGCCACGAAGATCTCGCGCACCGCGTAGTGCCCGCGCCGCACGAAGTAGTAGTCGACCAGGTTCACCGACGTCCACGGCACCAGCAGATACAGCAGCACCACCAGGAAACTGCCGAAGTTGGTGAGGAACGCACCCGTCGACAGCACGGCGCCCAACAACCCGGCGAGGGCGATGACCGTGCAGGAGATAACCCGCAGTCGAAGTGTGGGTCGCACCGGACGGAACGAATCGACCATGGTGATCAACTCGAGTGAGGCGGCGTAGATGTTGACCGTCACCACGGTGATCAAGCCGGGGATCGCAGCCACGAGCAGCCAGGCACCGGAACCCGACACCAGCTGATCGGCTGCCTGCTGCACGGCTTCCAGCGGGGCGGCACCACTGAACAACGCGGCGACCAGGGCGCCGAGCACCATCAGCCAGGTGGCTCCGACGAAAACGCCTGTGTAGGTGTGGAACAGCGCCTTGCGCGGACTGGTCTGCGGCGGCAGGTAACGCGAGTAGTCCGACACGTAGGGCGCCCAGCCCAGCGCATAGGCCGCCGCGGCGGCGAACTGGACCAGGAAGGCCGCCCAGGTGAACCCCCCGAAGCCGAGCTGACCGTCGGGCAACGGCAGCCAGACCAGCGCCGCGACCGTGAACACACCGAAGGTGGCCAGGAACAGCCACGTCAACCAGGTCTGGAAGCGATGGATCCAGTGATAGCCGAAGATCGCCAAGGCCAAAGCCAGCCCGGTGATCACGACGAACCACAGGTCACGCAGGTCCACCCCGGTGACCAGGGTGAGCGCATCGGCGGCCAGGATCTGGTTGAAGATGTTGAAGCCGACGATGCTGAACACCACAACAGCACAGATGACCACCACACCCCGGTAACCGAACTGGGCCCGGGACTGGATCATCTGGGGCAAGCCGAGCTGCGGCCCCTGCGCCGAGTGGAACGCCGTGAACACCGTGCCGACGGCAGCACCGGTGACGATGGCGACCAGCGAGGTGAGAAACGACGCCCCGAGTGCGGCGCCCACCATGCCGGTGGCCAGCGTGGTGAGGTTCGCGTTGGACATGAACCACAGCGGGAACAGCGTCGACGGCTTCCCGCGGCGCTCGGTGAGGGGGATCCAGTCGATGGACTTCGACTCGATCGCGGGTGAATCAGACACGGATTCCTCGCTTCTGGTTGTGGTGGTCAGGATGGGGAACCACGATGTCCCCGTACAGATCTGGACGACGATCAGCGAACAGGTCGTTGTGCGGCCCGATGGCCTTGTCGTGGTAAAGATCGAGCACTGCGTCGGCCCGGTTGCGGTGGTCGGCACTGCTGACGATCCAGCCGTCGACCGAGATGACCGCCGTGCCTCCGGTCCACGCGACTCCACGCTCGTCACCGTGCCGGTCGGCGATGACCGTCGCAAGTCGCGACGAGCGGGCGGCCGCCATGGCCTGGATGGTTTCCGGCGGATACTCACCGGGCGGCCGGGACACCAAGGGCCAGTTCACCGGAAGTGCCAGCAGATCGGCTCCGGCCAGTGCCAACTGCCGTGGCAATTCGGGGAATTCGTTGTCGTAGCAGATCGCGACCCCGAGCCGGCCGATCGGAGTGTCGAACACGGCCCCGGCCCGCTCCCCCGGGGTGAAGATGTCGTGCTCCGCATCCCACAGGTGTGACTTGCGGTAGCAACCGAGGAGACCGCCGGCATCGAGAACCAGTGCCGAATTGAACAGCTCACCGCCGTCCACTTCGCAGAATCCGATGACCGCCACGGCGTTGGACGGCAGGCAGGATGCCAGACCGGTCAGCCGCGGGTCGTCCACCCGCAGCGCCGACTCGAGTGCTTCGGCACGGTCGCGGAAAACGTATCCGCTGGTGGCCAATTCGGGCAGCACGATCAGCTGCGCGCCTGTAGCGGACCGCAGGGCCTGCGCAATGCGGGCCAGGTTCCGCACCACATCCCCGATCTCGACGGGGATCGAGATCGCCGAGACGCGCAGCTGTCGCCCGTCCATCAGGCCCGGTTCACCGCGGGGGTGCCGTCGAAAGCACCTGAATGCCTGCCGACCTCCTCGATCCGGATGGTGGCGGTGGCCTCATGGGCAGCCAGGCCCTCGAACGCCGAGATCCGTTCCACCGCGGGCGCCAGCGCGGCGGTCGCCTGCCGCTGAGCCCGCTGGTAGGTGAGCGGCTTGAGGAATCGCGACACGGAGAGACCCGCGTTGTATCGCGCGGTCTTGCCGGTCGGCAGAACGTGATTGGTTCCCGCGATGCCCTTGTCCGAATACGCGACGGTGCTCCACGGCCCGACGAACAACGAACCGTAGTTGCGCAATTCTTTGAGGAAGTAGTCGTCATCGCTGGTCTGCACCTCGAGATGCTCGGGTCCCAGCACATCGGAGATCGCCGCCGCCTGCGCTCGGTCGCGGGCGACCACCACCGTGCCGTAGTCGCGCCAGGCCGCGCCGGCGATCTCTCGGGTGGACAAGGTTTCCAGCTGACGGTCGATGGCCTCGATCACTTTGCGTCCCAAGGTCTCCGAGGTGGTGATCAGCGCCGCCGGCGAGTTCGGCCCGTGCTCGGCCTGGCCCAGGAGGTCGGCCGCCACCCACTCCGGGTTCGCCGTCTCGTCGGCCAGCACCGCGACCTCGGACGGTCCGGCGAGCAGGTCGATTCCGACACGGCCGAACAGTTGGCGCTTGGCCTCGGTCACGAACGCGTTCCCGGCACCGACGAGCATGTCCACCGGCGCATCACCCAACAGGCCGAAGGCCATGGCGCCCAGTGCCTGGACACCACCGACCGCGAAGACCCGGTCCGCCCGGGACAGGTAGGCCCCGTAGAGCACGGCCGGGTGAGCGCCGTGAACGCCTGACGGCGGGGTGCACGCGAGGACAGTGGGAACACCCGCCGCCTTGGCGACGCCGACCGTCATGAAGGCACTGGCCAACAGCGGGAAGCGACCCGCGGGCAGATAGGCGCCGACCCGGGTGACAGGGATGTACTGCACTCCGCCGACGACGCCGGGTGCGAGATCGACCTCGAAGTCGGACAGGTGCGCACGCGTGGCGGTGGCAAAACGATTGGTGCGTTCGTAGCCGAGCTCAAGCGCCTCGCGTACGTCGCCGGGCAGCGCATCCCCGCTGCGGCGCAGTTCGTTCGCGTCAACTTCGAGATCGCCGGTCCAACCGTCCAGGTCGCGGGAGTAGTCGCGGACCGCATCCAGGCCGCGGCGCTCGATGTCGGACAGCATCTGCGACACCCGCTCGGTGACCTGCGGATCACGCTGGGCGGGCGGCCCGTCCACTGCGGGTTTCTTGAGCCAGGTGAACGGTCCGAGGGCGCGGGCTTCGTCGGTGGTGATCTGCATGGCGGCGACGCTAGGGAGTTTTGAGCCAAAGGACTAGATGGGCAAATCCTGCAATATCCACAGGATAATACGATGCTTAGGCTTTTCCGCTGGTCAAGCCGCCCGGCGAGCGCCGACGAGTGTGGGTCCTGTGCACAGATTTGCCCACATTGACGTGCACACGACCCACACTCGGCCCACGCTCACACCCGCCTGCGGACGATCAGCGGAACCGTCGGATGCCCGGAAGCGGCCGGAGACTCGACCGGCAACGCGGCCAGTTCCCGGATGGTGTCCTCGGCCAGGCGGGCGAATTCGCGGGTGGCATTCGACAGCGGCCGGCCCCGGTGCTGGGCCAGCGCGATGGTGTCGAACAACGGCTCGGCGAACGGAGCGATGTGCAACCCGGGCGGGAAGGCCGCACTATCGATTACCGCGCCGCTGACGATGGTGTCGCCGAACCGGGCCGCCACCAGGCGCAAAGCGGCTTCGACGTGCTCGATCTCGATCCGTGGCTCCAGCCGCAGCCCGGCCAGCTGCGCACGTTCGGCAAGTTGACGCCGTGTCGGATCTTTCCAGCCGTAGTGCGCATCGTAGAGCACCAGATCAGCTTCAGCCAATTGCCTTATGGTGACTGGCTTTTCGGTGTGAGACGGGTCGGCGCTGACGTAGAAGACCTCGTCGCGCAGCAGTGGCCGCACGGTCAGATCCTCGTCGTCGATCGGGAGGATCAACATGCCCGCTTCGATCTCACCCGCCTGGATCGCTGCCGCCGTCTCCGCGGAGTTCTGTCCGACCAGCCGCACCCGAACCTCGGGATAGCGCATGTGAAAGGTCTGCACCAAGCTGGAGAGCAGGTAGTAATCGGCGTTGCGCGGAACGCCGAACGTTGCGGTGCCGCCACCGAGGGATCCGGCCGACCGCACGGCATGCACACCACCGTCGGCGGCATGCACCGACTGCTGCGCATAGGGAAGCAGTTCCTCCCCTGCGGCAGTCAGCGCCAAGCGGCGACTGCCCCGCACGAACAACTGCGTATCAAGTTCGACCTCGAGCCGGCGCACCAACTCTGACACCGAGGCCTGCGCCATCTGAATGGCCTCAGCCGCCGCGGTGAACGAGCCGGTCCGCTGAGCCTCCACGAACGCGCGCAGCTGGTTGAGTGTCACGCCAGCGATTCCACCCACGCCTGATGCAGACCGGCGAAATGCCCACCCGCATCGATCAATTCACCCGGCGGACCGTCCTCGACGATGCGCCCGTGCTCCAGCACCAGCACCCGGTCGGCACTGAGCACCGTCGACAGCCGGTGCGCGATCACCACCGCGGTCCGGTCGGCCAACACCGTCACCAACGCCCGCTGCACCAGACGCTCACTGGGCACATCCAGCGAGGACGTCGCCTCGTCCAGGATGAGCACCGCCGGATCAGCCAGGAACGCACGGGCGAAGGCCAGCAACTGACGCTGGCCCGCCGACAGCCGGCCACCTCGTTTGGCGACATCGGTGTCATACCCCTCGGGCAGCGCATCGATGAACCGGTCCGCCCCGACGGCCACCGCCGCCGCGCGCACCTCGTCATCCGTCGCGGACGGCCTGCCGAACCGGATGTTGTCGGCCACGGTGCCCTCGAACATGAAGTTCTCCTGGGTCACCATCACCACATGCCGGCGCAGCTCCGCCTGCTCGATATCACGCAGATCGGTCCCATCCAGGCTGACCACACCGGCCACCGGGTCATAGAACCGCGCAATGAGTTTCGCGATGGTGGTCTTGCCGGCGCCGGTGGTCCCCACCAAAGCCACGGTCTGCCCGGCCGGAATATGCAACGACAGGTCGGGCAACACGGGCCGCCCGGGCACGTAGTCGAAGCGCACGTCCCGAATGTCCACCTCCCCGCGCACCGATGACAGCGGCACAGGCGACAAAGGATCGCGGATCCCTGGTTCCTCGGCCAGCACGCCGGAGATCTTCTCCAGCGCCGCCGACGCCGACTGGAAGGTGTTGAAGAACTGCGAGATCTCCTGCATCGGCTCGAAGAAGATGCGCAGATACAGCAGGAACGCGGTCAGCGTGCCCAGGGTCATCCGGTCCTGCATCACCAGGTAGCCGCCGTACAGGATCACCACGCCGGTCGCGAGGTTGCCCACCAACCGCACGCTCGGCATGAAGATCGCCATCAGTTTGAAGGCGCGCTCGTTGATCGACTTGTACTGGTCGGCAACGTCTTCGAAGATCTCCTGGTTGCGCGGCTCCCGACGGTAGGCCTGCACCGCCTTGATGCCCGTCATGGTCTCGACGAACTGCACGATCACCAACGCCGCGGACTCACGCACCTTGAGGTAGGTGCGAGACGACTCGGAGCGGAACCACATCACGAGCCCCACCAGAATGGGGAACACGCACAGGCACGTCAGGCCCAGGCGCCAGTCCAGCACGACCAGCAGGACCGCGGTGCCGCACATCGTGAGCACGGCGGTGATCAGGCCGTCGAACCCGGTCGAGAGCATCTCCTGGATGGCTTCGATGTCATTCGTCGACCGCGCCACCACCCGGCCCGAGGTGTACCGGTCATGGAAGGCCACGTCCAACCGCTGGAAATGGCGAAACAGCCTGCGCCGCAACTCCAGCAGCACCTGCTGACCGATCCGGCCGGACCGGCGCAGGAACACCATCCGGCTGACGCCCTGCAGCACCACCACCCCGCACAGCACGACCAGGATGAACACCAGCTCCCGCGCAGAACCGCCGTCCACGATCGGCGGGATGCCGTGGTCGATACCGCGCTGCACCAGGATCGGCACCGACAGCCGGGCGGCGTTCTCGACCACGACGATGATGGCCAGGATCGCGACGATCGCGCGGTAGGGCCGCAGCAGCGAGAACAGCAACGTGCGTGCTTCGCGCCGCCGCGAGATCGATTCGTCGATGGGCAGGTCGTCGACGTTCTCGACGGTCTGTCCGCGCCAGTCCGACACGCTCATCGCGGCACTCTGCTCTTCGCGCAAGCGCTCATCGCCGACGCTCCCAGGCCGACAGCGCCTCGTCCTCAAGGTGCAGATGCTCCAGCCGGGACCGGCATTCGTCGTCTTCCCAGTCGCAGGCCCGCTCGGCGCCGTCGTCGAGTTCGTCGTCGGCGGCCAGCAGATACCGGTACTCGCCGACACCGGCCAGCAGCTCGGTGTGCGTGCCGATATCGGTGATGGTGCCGTCCTGCAGTAGTGCAACCCGGTCGGCGAGCAGCACCGTCGACGCCCGGTGCGCGACCACGATGCCGGTGACGCCACGCAGCACCCGGCTGAGCGCCTCGGTGACGACGGCCTCGGTATGCACGTCCAGCGCGGACAACGTGTCGTCGAGCACCAGCACCGACGGCTGCGCCAGGATGGCGCGCGCCAGCGAAAGCCGTTGCCGCTGACCACCGGACAGGCTCATACCCTGTTCCCCGATACGGGTGTTCAGACCGTATGGCAGATCGTGGACAAATTCAGCTGAGGCGACGCTTATGGCCTCGGCCAGCTGATCCTCGCTCGCGTCGGGGTTGCCCAGCTGCAGATTTTCGCGCACCGACATGGAGAACAGCGTCGGGTCCTCGAACGCGGTGGCCACCGCCTGCCGCAGCGCCGGTAATGACAGTTCGCGGATGTCCTTGCCGTCCAACAGGATCGCGCCCTCGGTGACGTCATACAGCCGGGACAGCAGCGCCGTGAGCACCGACTTGCCCGAGCCGGTCGCGCCGACGAGCGCCACCGTCTCCCCTGGCTGCACGGTCAGGTTCACATGCCGCAGCGCCCACGCCTCGCTGTCGGGGAACCGGAACCCGACATCGACCAGCTCCAGCAGCCCGCCCCGCGGGGTCCCGTCGACCGGGCCGTCGGCGATGTCGCGTGGTGCGTCGAAGATCTCGGCAACCCGGTTCGCCGCCGTCATGGCCTCCTGCGTCATCGACAGCAGGAAGCCCAGCGAGGCGATCGGCCACACCAGCGACAGCATCATGGTGATGAACGCGACCAGGGTGCCCATGGTGACCAGGCTGTGGCCCGCCGCGTAGGCGCCGACGCCCAGCACCACGATCAGGGTGACGGTCGGGATGATCTCCAGCAGCGTCCAGAATTTCGCGGACACCCCGACCTTGCGTATCTCGGTGTCGAACAGGTCCGAGGCGCGCTCGTCGAACCGGTCATAGGCGTAGTCCTCGCGGCCGAACGCCTTGACCACCCGCAACCCGAGCGCCTGCTCCTCGACGTGGGTGGCGACGTTGCCGGACCGATCCTGGGCTTGGCGGGACAGCTTGGTGAACTGCCGCTCGAAATGCAGCAGGGTGACGGTGATGGGCGCGATGGAGAGCACGACGATGACGCCCAGCGGCCAGTACATCGCCAGCAGGATCGACGTCACCACGATGATCTGCGCGGTGTTGAGCATCAGGAACAGCAGGCCGAAGGACAGGAACTGCCGGATGGTGCTCAGGTCGTTCATGACCCGCGACAGCAATTGCCCGGACTGCCACTGTCCGTGAAAGTTCATCGGCAGGATCTGCAGCCGGGCGTAGAGGTCCTTGCGGATATCGGCTTCCACGCCCATGGTGGCGCGGGCCACCAGCCAGCGGCGGATGAACCACAGCACGGCCTCGGAGACGCCGACCGCGGTGGCGCCCAGGCCGAGGATCCACAACCCGCGCTCGTCGTGGTGGCGGATGGGCCCGTCGACCACCGCCTTGGTGATCAGGGGGATAGCGACCGTGGCGCCCAGGCTGGCGAACGCCGCCACCACCATGATGGCCCAGCGCACGCGGTACGGCTTCAGATAGGGCAGCAGGCGCAGGATGTCCGAGGACGTGCGGATGCGGCGCGGCGGCGGCGCGATGGCCGGTGCCGCGCGCAGCACACTGTCGTCCCTACTCATGACTCCACCCACTAAGACTGTCTAACCCATGCCACCGACAGGTACTTACCCCGTCGCCCCTGAGACTCCCCACTCCGATGTTCCCACGCCGGACAACCGAATAACCTGACGCTAAAACCTCAACAATTATTGAGGTCAAACATTCCGTCAGATGAACCCGAAGTACCCGATTACCCCGGCCGCAGCCACGATGAACAGCGGATTGATCTTGCTGAACAGGAAGATGCCGGTGCACACCGCCGTGATGGTGTACGCCCGCCAGTCGTGGTCGGCGGCGCGGCTCATCACCAGCGAGGTCGCGAGGATGAGTCCGACGGTCAGCGGCGCGAAGCCCTTCTCGACCGCGATGCGCAGCTTGGACTTCTCGGCACGCTGCCAGAACAGCGTCACCGCGTAGACGAACGACGCGGCAGGCAACACCATCGCCACCATCGCGATCACCCCGCCCAGGATCGCCGCGGGCACACCGCCGACGTGCAACCCGGCGCCGTAACCGACCATCGAGACGATCAGGATGCTCGGACCGGGCGCGGTCTGCGAGATGGAGAACAGGTCGGCGAACTGACTGTTGGAGAGCCAATGGCGGTGGTTGACCGCCTGCATGTGCATCTCCGGCAGCACCACGTTGCCGCCGCCGATGGACAGCAGTGAGAGCATCCCGAACAGTCCGGCGATCTGCAGATAGGTGCTCACACTTGCGCCTTCCGGGGCCACGCCCAGATCAGGCTCAGCGGCGCGAGGATGGCCAGGGTTCCCAGCAGTGGCCAGCGCAGCAGCCCGTTGAGCAGGAAGGCGCCGGCGAACAGCAGCACCGGCACCACTCCGGTGAGGCATTTCTGGCCGGTCTTGATCACCATCGTCAGGGTCAGCGCCACCGCCGCGGCTGACGCGCCGTGCAGCACACCTTTCACGGCGGGCACCTCTTTGAACCGGAAGTACACGAACGACAGCACCAGGATGATCACCAGCGGCATCAGGCACAGACCCACGACGGCCGCGACCGCCCCCGGCAGGCCGCGCATCTTGGTGCCGGCGAAGACGGCCATGTTGACCTGGTTGGCGCCGGGCAGGATCCGGCACATCGTCATCGCGGACAGGAACTCCGCCTCGCCCAGCCATTCCTTCTCGACCACCAACACCTCGCGCGACCACGCCGAGAGCCCGCCGCCGAAGGAGGCGAGCGCAATGTGGTTGAACGTCAGCGCCAACTCCCGCAATGACACGCGGGGCGTCTCATTCATGCATGAGCTCCGGATCGTGCGGGAAATCATCCTCGACGTGGTCCTCGGGCCGCAGCGGGTCCGGCGGCTCGTAGTGATGCGACGACTCCCAGTCGAAGGCGAAGGTCTCACCCAGTCGTGCCACCGTGTCGGACTCGGAGACGATGACGCCGAGCTCGCGGCGCAGGTCGAAGGCACTGCGGTCGATGTTCATCGAACCGACCAGTGCGTGCGCGTCATCGGCGATCAGCAGCTTCGCGTGCACCCGCAGGTTCTTCTGCTTGTGCACCTTCACCCCGAACCGGCGCAGGGTGCGCAACGAGGCGAAGGTGTCCAGGATGTCCCATTCGCTGATGCCGTGTTTCCCGCCGCACAGCACGCGCACCTTCACGCCGCGCTCGGCCGCAGCGGCAATATGGTCGAGAATCACCGCATCCACATATTTCGGATGCTGAATATCGAGCCGCCGCTCGGCGGTATCGATGAATTGCGCCATGTGATAGCGCGAATTCGAATTACTCCACAGCAGACCCTCGAATACGGCCGGATGCCAATCGTCGTGGTGTTCCCAGTCCGCGTCGAATGCGTCGACGATCTGCGCCACGTGTTGCGGCGCGGTGGTGATCACCCCGTAGTCCCGGGTCAACGTGAAGTACTTCTCGCAGAGATTGAAGGTCGCCACCAGCGCCGCCTGCCCATCCACGACGATCGACTTCTCGTGCGTGACATAGAACTTCGGGTTGGTCCACGCCACCTTCACCCCCGCGTCCTGCAGTCGGGTGAACGACTCGTCGTTGGCGCGATCCCCGCCGGAGCGAGCCGGGTTCAACATCACCCGCACCTCGACCCCCGCGGCATGGCGGTCGATGACCGCCTCCAGCAACGACTCTTCGGTGAAGGTGAATTGTTTGATGAGCAACGACTTTTCGGCGGCTGCGATAAAGGCTCGCACCGGCTCGACGCCATCGTCGGGCTGCACGATCACCCGCGGCGAATATTGCAGCATAAGCGCCGGATGCTAGCACCGAAAAGCATCCGGGACGTGCCTGCCGCAATAGCGGTGGCCGATCAGGCAAGATGGGCTCCATGGACAGTGGAGCAGCCTCCCCCCGGGTCCTCGTCGTCGACGACGATCCCGACGTACTTGCGTCGCTGGAACGCGGCCTGCGGCTGTCCGGATTCGAGGTCGCCACGGCTGTCGACGGAGCAGAAGCCCTGCGCAGCGCCACCGAGACCCGACCCGATGCCATCGTGCTCGACATCAACATGCCCGTGCTCGACGGGGTCAGCGTGGTCACCGCGCTGCGCGCCATGGACAACGACGTCCCGGTCTGCGTGCTCTCAGCCCGCAGTTCGGTGGACGACCGGGTGGCCGGGCTGGAAGCCGGCGCAGACGACTACCTGGTGAAACCGTTCGTGCTGCAGGAATTGGTGGCCCGGGTCAAGGCCCTGCTGCGGCGGCGCGGATCCACGGCGACGTTCTCCTCGGAGACCATCTCCGTCGGGCCGCTCGAAGTCGACATCCCCGGCCGGCGGGCCCGCGTCAACGGCACCGACGTCGACCTGACGAAACGCGAATTCGACCTGCTTGCCGTCCTCGCCGAACACAAGACCGCCGTGCTGTCGCGCGCCCAGCTGCTCGAGCTGGTGTGGGGTTATGACTTCGCCGCCGACACCAACGTCGTCGACGTGTTCATCGGCTACCTGCGCCGCAAGCTGGAGGCCGGCGGCGCCCCCCGGCTGTTGCACACGGTCCGCGGCGTGGGGTTCGTCCTCAGGCAGCAATAGATGGACTTGAACGACCGCCTGTACCGGCTGCTGGGACTACCCAAGCGGGCGCTGTCCCTGCGTTCGATCGTGTTGGTGGCGTCGTTCTCGGTGATCGCCACCGTCATCACGATCGGCACCTGGGTGTGGATCGGCATCACCAACGAGCAGTACAGCCAGCTCGACCGGCGTCTCGACTCGATCAGCAGCCTCGGTGACGTCACCACTCTGCTCAGCAGCGCGCTCAACGATCACACCGACCAGCCGACGGCCAACGGCGGCCTGGTCCGCACCGCCCGCATCGGGGGGTCGACGGTGTCCGCGCCGTACGACATCGTGCTGCCCGAGTTCCCCGACGGATTCGCGACGACAACCATCAACGGCGTCGACTACCGGGTGCGGACGTTCAGCGCCGGCCAAGCGTCGGTCGCGCTCGGGGCGCCGACCACCGAGACCGAGCATCAGATCGACTCGCAACACCGGCGGGTGCTGCTGATCTGCGGCCTCGTCATCGGTGGCACCGCCGTGGTCGGTTTCATCATCTCCGCGATCATGATCACGCCCTTTCGGCGGCTGGCCCAGCAGGCCCGCGCCATCAACGCGCAGTCCAAACCCGAAGAGGTTCAGGTGCGCGGCGTGTGGGAGGCCACCGAGATCGGTGAGGCCGTCGAGGGCATGCTGGCCCGCATCGGCGACGAACAGCAGCGCACCAAAGCGGCCCTGGAGTCGGCCCGCGATTTCGCCGCCGTCGCCTCCCATGAGTTACGCACCCCGCTGACCGCGATGCGCACCAACCTCGAGGTGCTCGACACCCTGGAGATGCCCGAGGAGCAGCGCAAGGAAGTGCTCGGCGACGTGATCCGCACCCAGTCCCGGATCGAGGCGACGCTCACGGCGCTCGAGCGGCTGGCACAGGGCCAACTCACGACCTCGGATGACCACGTGCCGGTCGATCTCACCGACCTGCTGGACCGGGCGGCGCACGACGCCATGCGCGTGTACCCCGATCTGGACGTGTCGCTGGTGCCGGCACCGACCGTGCTGATCCTCGGCCTGCCGACCGGTCTGCGACTGACGGTGGACAATGCGATCGCCAATGCGGTCAAGCACGGCAACGCCACCCGGGTGCAGCTGTCGGCGGTGAGCTCACGGGCCGGGGTGGAGATCGCCGTCGACGACGACGGGGTGGGGCTGCCGGAAGAGGAGCGCACCCGGGTGTTCGAGCGGTTCTCTCGCGGGTCGACGGCTTCGCACTCCGGATCCGGCCTGGGGCTGGCACTGGTGGCTCAGCAGGCCGAACTGCACGGCGGCACAGCCTCATTGGAGGCCAGCCCGCTGGGCGGGGTGCGGCTGCTGTTGCGGTTGCCCGGCCCGGCCTAGACCCCTGGGTCGGCGATGGACACCAAGCAGTAAGCCCGCGCGGGCGCCGGGTAGCTGTAAGTGGTGGTGTCCGACGGGCATTGGGCTGCGGTCGATTCGAAGCGCTGCACCACTTTGTACGCCTTGTCATCTGGCACGGCGCAGTCGGCTTGTTCGAGGTTCTTGCCACCCGCAGTGGGGTGATAGCAATGTCCGGCGGTGAGGTTCTCGACGAGGCACAGTCGGCCGACCGCATGGTGGTCCAGCGTCCAGTCATAGGTCACGTAGTTGGCGTTGGGGCACGCCCGGTCGCTGTCCAGCACCGCCCCGACGGTGAAGCTGGGATCAGCGCCGCAGTCGGTGCGACGCACATCATCGCCCACGGCCCCCAGCGCAACACAGTCTCCGACAAGGTAACTGGTGATCTCCTGCTTCGCCGCGGTGGTCGCCTGCTGCACCTCCCGTTTCTCGGCCAGGCTGAATTTGGCCAGGAGGATCAGCGCGGCGCCGATGATGGTGAACGCCAGCCGGGCCTTCTTGGTGCGCCACCATCGCGTCTTCTTGGCCGGCACGGGCTGGATGGGTTGCGGTTCGGCCATGGCAGATGATCCTTTGTTCACGGGACACATTGACGAGCCCGCGTTCCGGGGTCTCTGCAAGATGTAGTCGGGAAACTGCCGCCGATCCGAACGTCGTCAGATGGTGATCTATCCCACGGGCAGGTCGTTAATGCCAAACACCGCAAGATAATCCGACTTCTGGGTGCGTTGCGCCAACGCGAGCGGACTGGTGCCTTTGTTGTTCTCGATGGTCGGGTCCGCGCCGTATTCGACTAGCAGGGTGACCATCCTGAGGCTGTTCTCGTTGTTCTTCACGACATACGAAAGCGGCGTGTTGCCCCGTTGGTCCTGCCGGCCCATATCAGCACCTTCGTCGAGAAGGACCTTCGCAGCCTCGTAGCTGTTTGAAAGGCAGGCCGAATGCAAAGGCGTGAAGCCGGTTTCGTCGGCTTCGTTGATGTCGTATCCATCCGCGATCTCTTGCCGCAGATCTTCGACGAAGTTGTACCCCACCGAACCATGAAGCGGTGTTTTTGCCATCTCTGGTCTCCCACGTCCTCGGTGTTCTCTACCGGCTACCTGAGCCAACTTCTTTTCAGGTCCGCTGCGTAAGCCTCTGATGTCAGGCCAGGAAACTGTCTGGTAGGCACGCTTCCTCAAGGTCCAAGTCACCGTCAGCCTGCTTACGTGACAGAAAATTGTGTGCGCGCTGAAGAATTTCACCTGCAGGAATATCTACTGCAATTATTTGACGAAGCCTTTCATAGGAACATCCCATGTCAATCAATGCCGCCAAGATCTCATCTTGGTCCGAAAATATGATGATGCGTACAGTCGAATGCCCCAACCATTCGAGGCGGTCTGAAAACCACACGATATCGCTTTCAGAATCCGAGCTTTGGCCACGAACAATATCGTTCAGAGCGAGAGGTTTGACGAAGAACGGAATGTTATCCACGCGGTATCGATCGTCACCGAGGGCTTCTACCCATATGGTTTCAACCGCGCACGGAGGCCATGGGTGGTCAGGGTCGTCGTCTTCTATCGGCAAGTTGAATACCATCCGCCGATAGCGATCTCCCGGTGACGCCGTTTGATCGTGCTCTGCGCTCTGCCGATCGATCAACATTCACTCCTTGCATCGCACTACGCCTGCGAGCCGTCGGCCCCGAACAAGGCCAGATAGTCCGCCTTTCGGGTACGTTGCGCCAGCGCGAGCGGACTGGTGCCTTTGTTGTTCTCGATGGTCGGGTCCGCGCCGTATTCGACCAGCAGCCGAACGAGATCGACCGTGCCATCTTTGCCATACACCGCACGACCAAGGGCCGTGCCACCCCACTTGTCGCGCACGTCGACGGCGGCACCGGCCTCCAGAAGAATCTTGGCGGCCTCGTAGCTCTTTTCGATGCAGGCGTGGTGCAGCGGTGTCATGCCGTCGTCGTCCGCCTCGTTGACGTCCAGACCGGCAGCGATCTCACGCTGCAATTCCTCCACCGCGTTATACCCCGCCAGGGGATGCAGTGCCGTTCTCGCCAATGCCGTACACCTTTCTCGACTGACCAACCAGTATCCGACACCGGGTCGCGTTCGGGATAACCGCTACCCCTTGGGTTTCGGATGATGCTGGCTGCTCTTCTTTTTCTTCGGCTTTTTCTTCTTGTTGTTCGACGATCGATGCGAATTGTTGTCGCCGGTGTTGTTGCTCTGTGAACTCGAGCGACTCCCGCTCTGGTTCGCCTCGCGGGCCGAATCTCTTGCGGCGTCACGTTGACCATCGGTGTTCTGTCGCGCGCCCGCCTGCTGTATCTGACGTTGGTCTGCCGCACCGGTCGGACGAGCCAGGGACTGGCGGCGCTGCGCGGTGGGGTCTTGGGCCAAGCGCGGATTATTCTGCATGGCCGACCGATGCCAGTTCATGAATCTCTCGTGATACATGATGTCTTCGTCGCCTGGGCGGTGCGGCGTCTCATTGCTGTGATCACGGTTGGAACTGGGGTGCTCTAGTTGGTAGTGGCCGGGTTCGTTTTCCCATTCGACACGTTCACGACGAGACAACCCGTATTTCTCGGTCATTCGGACCGAGGTCTCGTTCTTGAACTCTGGCCGGTGGCCCATATCCGGTGTGCCGTGAATCGGATCGAAGTCATACGCATCGAGAGGCCGACCAGTGGCGGGATCGATTTCAGCGTCTTGCCATATCTGCCGCCTGGTGGACGAGCGGGGCGTGACGCGGCTGGTGATCTCCGTACTCAGCCGCCGATCCGCCGGTGACGGCGGCAGCGGCCACGCGTGCTCTCCGCCCGGAACGACATTGCCCGCCGGCGGTGCGTTGGGCGCCTTGGGTGTACTCACCCCGGGTACAGGAGGTTTGGCCCCCGCGGCGACGATCTCGTCGGAGAGCTGAGCCGGCGGTGTGGGCGCGACCTTGGCCACGTCCACGATGTCGTCGGCGTGCTTGAGGAGCTGTTCGGCGCCTTCCTCGGCGACCTTCTTCACCGCGCCCTGCGGGGTGAGCGCACTGGCGACATCCAGCCCCAAGGCGATGTTCCCGACGAGCTCGTTGTCGGGCATCGCCGTCGCGACGATATCCATGGTCGCCGAACCAAGGTTGACCGTGGCGGCCGCAATGGCTGCCGCACCGGCGGGTCCCCCGACTCCCGTGAGCGCCAAGGCCACCCCACCGACCAGCATCGCCGACTCGAGTGGGTTGTTCTTCACGAACGTCCCCACCGCCGTTGCACCCGTCACCGTCGCCGACGCCACCGTCGTGACGGCGTCGCTGACCGCACTTGCCGCGCTCGATATCGCCCCGGTCACATCGGAGAACCCGAACTCCGGCAGCCCGGATACCTGTAGCGGCGGATCGACGTACACCGGCCACGCGGTGCCCGGGCCCGGGTCGATGACTTCCGAGAGTTGATACAGGCCGGGTCGGACCTGCCGCGTCACATAGGAGCTGGGCACCAATCTGCCCTTGGCATCACGGGTTTCGGCCGGAGAGAACATACCGACCGTCTCGGCTGCCGCAGTGGCCCGGTTGATGGTGAGGTACCCGTTGGTGTGCGCGAGCATGACCGTGTCGGCGGGGGTACGGACGAATGTGGTGACCATCCGCACGCCGTCAGGTCCGTTGATGCGGGCCACGGTGCGGTGCCCGGTGCCGGTGTTCTCGGCCAGGAAATCGAACCCGGCACCGTGGTCGGAGTAGACCACCCGGCCACCTGAAGTGGGCTGCGCAACGCCCAACCCGCCGGGCAACACCACCTGTACCGGGCCGGCCGCAGTGTGCGTCGTCAGCCCCGCGACCGGGTCGACAGGCAGTCCCGCCGAGCGCTGTGCAGCGGTCAAGGTCGACGCCGCGGCGTCGGTTCCGCCGAACGCCTTGTCTGCCGCATCGGCGAACTGCTCAGCCGCCGAGACCGTCTGCGGCCGGCCCCCACCGAACCAGTGCACACCGCCGGCGACCAGAGCGACCGTGGCCATCAGGGCGATTCCGGCCTGCCACCACCACGTCGCCCACCGATACCGGTCACCCGGCAAGAAATCCCCCATGACTACTCCTCCCCCAAGGACTTCGCACCAGCCAGCAACGACTGGTGCCGCAAGGAGTAGTCGTCAATCCGCAGCCGAACCGAACGGTGATCTACACCACATTAAGCGGCTTTGACCTGCGAAAGATTCCTTGAACTGGGCTTTCATCAATTCATGACTGGAATGTCACTCACTTATTGACGCCACGGATAGAGCAAAGAGCCGCCGGCGTCCTGGTCGGCACGAACCAGAACGACGGCGGCTCTGAGGGGTCGCTAGCTCAGCGAGCGGCCAGCAGATCGATCACGAAGATCAGCGTCTTACCCGACAGCCGATGGCCGCCACCGGCGGGGCCGTAGGCCTGCTCCGGCGGGATGGTCAGCTTGCGCCGGCCGCCCACCTTCATGCCGGGAATGCCGTCCTGCCAGCCCTGGATGAGGCCGCGCAGCGGGAAGGTGATGGATTCGCCGCGGTTCCACGAGCTGTCGAACTCCTCGCCGGTGTCGTATTCGACGCCGACATAGTGCACCTCGACGGCGCCGCCGGGCACCGCCTCATCGCCGTCGCCGACGATGACGTCTTCGATGACCAGCTCGCTGGGTGCGGGTCCGTCCGGAAACTCGATCTCAGGTTTTGTTGCCACGCTTGTCCACGGTAGTCGGGCACACTGGCTTCATGGCCACTGATGCGGACATCCTCGCCGAAGTACACAAGCTCGTCGCAGAGGAGCAGGAGCTGCGCACCGCGCTGCAGCACCGAGAGATCGACGAATCGACCGAGCACAAGCGCCTGCGCTCCCTGGAAGTGCAACTCGACCAATGCTGGGATCTGCTGCGCCAGCGGCGTGCGCTGCGCGAGTCCGGCGGCAATCCCGACGACGCCACGGCGCGCCCCGCCGACGAGGTCGAGGGCTACCTGGGCTGACAACGCGGTGGCCTACGCGCAGTACGACGTCGTCATCGTCGGGGGCGGACACAACGGTCTGGTCGCCGCCGGATACCTCGCGCGCGCGGGCCGCCGGGTCCGGCTGCTGGAGCGCCTCGACCACGTCGGCGGGGCAGCGGTGTCGGCCCACGCGTTCGACGGTGTCGATGCGCGGCTGTCCCGGTACTCCTACCTGGTGAGTCTGCTGCCGCGGCGCATCATCGACGATCTGGGCGCCCGGATCCGGCTGGCCCGGCGCCGGCACTCGTCCTACACACCGGACCCGGCCACCGGTGGGTCCACCGGCCTGTTGCTCGGGTCGCGCAACACCTTCGACGTCATCGGCGCCGGGGCCGACGCCGCCGGGTTCGCCGAGTTCTATCGTCGCACCGGGTTGCTCACCAAGGCCATGTGGCCGACGCTGCTGCAGCAGCTGGAAACCCGCTCCGCGGCACAGCGCCGGGTGCTGGCCGCCGGGGACGACGCTGCGACCGCGTGGCGCGAGATCGTCGAGGAACCGATCGGGCAGGCCATCACTGCGGCGGTCCGCAACGACCTGGTGCGCGGGGTGGTCGCCACCGACGCGCTGATCGGGACGTTCGCCTCCACCGACGATCCGTCGTTGATCCAGAACGTCTGCTTCCTCTACCACCTGATCGGCGGCGGCACCGGGGACTGGGATGTGCCGATCGGCGGGATGGGTGCGGTCACCGGAGCGCTGAGTGCCGCGGCGAGCGCACACGGTGCCGAGATCACCACCGGTGCAGAGGTTTTCGCGATCACGCCGGACGGCCAGGTGCGTTACCGGGCCGAGGGCCACGACCAGAACGTGTCCGGTACCCATGTGCTGGCGGGCGTGACGCCCACCGTGCTGGCAGGGCTACTCGGCGAGCCCGGGCCACCGTCGGCGCCCGGCGCCCAGATCAAGGTCAATCTGATGTTGCGCCGGCTGCCACGGCTGCGCGATACCTCGGTCACCCCCGAGCAGGCCTTCGGCGGCACCTTCCACATCAACGAGACGCTGACCCAACTGGAGGCCGCACACGCCGCCGCCGGCGCGGGCCACGTGCCCGAACCCCTACCGTGCGAGATCTATTGCCACTCACTGACCGATCCGAGCATCCTGTCCCCGCGACTGCGGGAGTCCGGCGCACACACCCTGACGGTCTTCGGCCTGCATACGCCACACAGCCTGTCCAGCGGCGCCGACCCGGACCGGGCCCGCGACCGGCTGACCTCCGCGGCCCTGGACTCCCTGAATTCCGTTCTGGCCGAACCGATTCAGGATGTGATCCTGGAAGATGCGGCCGGCCGGCTGTGCATCGAGGCCAAGACCACCGCGGACCTGGACAAGATCTTGGGCATGACCGCGGGCAACATCTTCCACGGTGGATTGACGTGGCCGTTCGCCGAGGACGACGAGCCGCTGGACACGCCGGCCCGGCGCTGGGGAGTGGCGACGGCGCATCCCCGAATCCTGTTGTGCGGATCGGGGTCCCGGCGAGGCGGCGCGGTGTCCGGCATCGGCGGGCACAACGCGGCCATGGCCGTGCTAGAGAGTTAGCTTCGCCAGGATCGACCGCAGCGCAATCAGATCGGCGTCATCCAGCGTCATGAAAGCCGCCGGCGCCGGATCCTGCACCGACTCGACGGCGGCCGCCACGGCATGTCCCTCGTCGGTGAGCGAGACCACCTTGCAGCGCCGGTTCTGCGGATTGGTCTGGCGCAGCACCAGCCCGCGCTCCTCCAGATCGTTGATGGCGACGGTTGCCGCAGGGGCGTCCATGGTGGCCGCCTCGGCAAGCTCCTTGACTGTCATCGGTGTACGGGCCAGCCTGCGCAGCACCCGAATTCGGCTGAACGGCAGACCGGAGCGGTCGATGACCGCGCGCTTCCAGTCGCCGCGGTTCTCGTGCACGAGGGCGGCCATCCGCTGCCACACCTCGTCGGCGAGCGAGCTATCCGACATGGGCCGTCGCCTTCTGATGACCGGCGATCAGCGGCGCCAACCGCTGCGCCGAGGCCAGTGCGCGCCGTGACGTGGACGTGAAGCTCAGCACGATGATCACCATGCCGAGTCCGACACACACGAACCACAGCGGCCGGGCAGCGCTCATGAAGTCCACCCCAGCAGACAGTAGCGTCGGCCCGGTCACCGAACCGCACAGCGCCACACCGATACTCACGCCGATCTGGCGGCTGGTGCTGGTCACCGCCGAGGCCGCCCCCGCCCGGTCCAGCGGCATCCCGCTGACCGCGGCGTTGGTGATCGGGGCGTTGACCATCGAGAAGCCGATCCCGAACACGGTGAACACCACCAGCAGCGCCCAGATGGGCGTCGTCGCGGTGAGGAACGTCAGCAGGAAAGAGGCCAGGGTGATGAGCACTCCGGCCGCCACCAGCGACGGGCGCGCGCCATAGCGCCCCACCAACCGGCCCGACAGCGGGGAGAACAGCAGCGCGCCGATCGCGATGGGCAGGTAGATCAAGCCGGTGTGCATCGCCGAGAAGCCGCGTTCGGCCTGCAGGTACAGCGACATCATGAACAGGAACGCGCCCCAGGTGGAGAACGCGCAGATGGCGATCACCGTCGCCGACGCGAACGGGACGCTGCGGAAGAACCGCAGATCGATGAAGGGGTCGTGGCGACGCGACTCGAAACGCAGGAACCCGGCGAAGGCCACCAGGGCCAGCGCGGCCATCGTGAGCACCCGCGGGTTGGTCCAGCCCATCGCGGGACCCTCGATCAGCGCGAACACGACGCCGAACAGGAAGATGACCGCCAGGCCCTGGCCGATCGGGTCGACGTTGCGCATGGTCGCCGACTTCGTCTCGGGCACGAAGAGCGCCGTCAGGATGATCGCGGCCGCACAGATCGGCAGATTGATCCAGAACACCGCGCGCCAGCTCACGTACTCGATGAGCAGGCCGCCTACGGTGGGGCCCAACGCCATCGAGATACCGACCACCGCACCCCAGAAGCCCAGCGCCCGGGCACGTTCCACCCTTCCGGTGAATACCTGCGAGATGATCGACAGCGCAACGGGATTGAGCATCGAGCCGCCGACGGCCTGCAGCAGCCGGGCCGCGATCAGGGTATCGATACCCGGGGCCAGGCTGCACAGCAGCGATCCCAGCGCGAACACCGTGAGGCCGATCTGGAAGATCCGCCGCCTGCCGAACCGGTCCCCCATGGCGCCGGAGAGCATCAGCAGCGACGCGAGCACCAGGGTGTAGATGTCGACCACCCACTGCAGCTGCGCGGGGCTGGCCCCGAGATCAGAGCGGATGGACGGGATCGCGACGTTGACGATGGTCGCGTCCATCGAGACGATCAGCAGGCTCAGGCAACACGACACCAGGACGACGGCTTTGCGCCGCGGGGTCAGCGTGCTGATGGTTTCATTCACACAACCATTGTGAAACTACAACCTTTACCTATGCAAACGCTGTCAGTGAGAACACACAAAAATGCCCCCGAGAGCCGAGGCTCTCGGGGGCATCAGTGCAAGACGTCAGCTGCGGGCGTCGATCGCCGCGTAGTCGCGCTCGGTGTAACCGGTGTAGATCTGGCGCGGGCGGCCGATCTTGCCGGGCTCGGAGTGCATCTCACGCCAGTGCGCGATCCAGCCGGGCAGCCGGCCCAGGGCGAACAACACGGTGAACATGCGGGTCGGGAAGCCCATGGCCCGGTAGATCACGCCGGTGTAGTAGTCGACGTTCGGGTACAGCTTGCGCTCGATGAAGAAGTCGTCGGTGAGCGCGATCTCTTCGAGTTCCTTGGCGATGTCCAGCAGTTCGTCGTTGACACCGAGCTTGGACAGGATCTTGTCGGCCTGCTCCTTGACGATGCGCGCCCGCGGGTCGTAGTTCTTGTAGACCCGGTGCCCGAAGCCCATGAGCTTCACGCCTTCTTCGCGGTTCTTGACCTTCTTGACGAAGGTCTGCACGTCGTCGTCGCCGTCCTTGATCTTCTGCAACATCTCCAGCACGGCCTGGTTGGCGCCGCCGTGCAGCGGGCCCCACAGCGCGTTGATGCCACCGGAAATCGAGGTGAACAGGTTGGCCTGCGACGAACCCACCAACCGGACCGTCGAGGTCGAGCAGTTCTGCTCGTGATCGGCGTGCAGGATGAACAGCATGTCCAGGGCGCGGACGATCTCGGGGTCGAGCTCGTAGGGCTCGGCGGGGAAGCCGAACGTCATCCGCAGGAAGTTCTCGACCAGGGTCAGCGAGTTGTCCGGGTAGAGGAACGGCTGACCGACCGACTTCTTGTACGCGTACGCCGCGATGGTCGGCAGCTTGGCCAGCAGCCGGATGGTCGACAGCTCGACCTGCTCCTTGTCGAGCGGATCCAGCGAATCCTGGTAGTAGGCGCTCAGCGCGTTGGCCGCCGAGGACAGCACCGGCATCGGGTGCGCGTTGCGGGGGAAGCCGTCGAAGAACCGCTTCAGGTCCTCGTGCAGCATGGTGTGCCGCTGGATCTGGGTGGTGAACGCCTCGAGCTGCTCGGTGGTGGGCAGTTCGCCGTAAATGAGCAGGTAGCTGACCTCGATGAAGGTCGACTTCTCGGCCAGCTGCTCGATCGGGTAACCGCGGTAACGCAGGATGCCGGCGTCACCGTCGATGTAGCAGATCGAGCTCTTGGTGGACGACGTGTTGACGAACCCGCCGTCGAACGTCGTGTAACCCGTCTTGGCGAGCAACGAACCGAGCGCGATGCCGTCGGAGCCCTCGGTGGCGCGGACGATATCCAGGTCCAACGAGCCACCCGGATACGACAGGGTCGCTTTTTGGTCAGGGCTGGAGTTTTCGGCCACTGGAACCCCTTCTGTGGTCGTGGGCTGAGCGTCAGTACTGGACGGTAGTCGCTAACGTTGCGGCTCGCTTGCGTGGGGTGAGGGTTCCCAGGATCGACGGAACCTCTCGAACGTCGCCGCCAGGCGTTCGCAGAGGATGCCCGACTCGATCGGCGGTTGCCCGGGCAGGCCGAGCCCGGCGAACGACGTCGAGAACAGCAAGGTCCAGATGTCGGCGACGAGCCCCACCGAGGGGTCGGACAACCGCACACCCAACCGCTCCGCAAGGGCTTCGACCGACGTCCCGGCATGGCGTTGTTTGAAAGCGAACGGCGACGCGGTCATGGATGTGGCGCCGTTCACGATCGAGATCAGCACCGCCATCCGGGTGAACGCCGGCGACTCGTGGCCGCTGCGGCGGGCGAAGATCTCCAGGTGCGCGCGCAGCAGTGCCTCGTAAGCGGTGATGCCGGCGGGCTGACGGCGCAAGGCATCGGTGACGTACCCGTCCATGTCCTCGGCCAGTGCGGCGACGACGTCGGCCTTGGTCGGGAAGTACCGGCTGAACGTGCGCGGGGAGACGTCGGCGGCTGCCGCGATCTGCTCGACCGTGGTGTTGTCGAAACCCTGGCGCTGGCACAGCTCGGCCGCCACTGCCACCAACGTCGCGCGTGTCTTGAGCTTCTTGCGTTCCCGCAGACCCGCGCTGATGTAGTCAGACATTCGCCGCCACGTCGAGATCTGCGACGAACTCGGCCGTGTCGATACAGGCCTGATTCAGCCGTTCGACCATGAGCAGCGGGCCCAGCCGGCCGCGCTCGGTGTCGCAGACCAGATCGCCGCACGCCGCGACGATGATCGTCGAGAACACCGACACCCCGAGCAGCAGCCGGCGGTCATCGACCGGCACCTCCATCCGGTCGGCGAGCAGGGCGATCACCTTCGGATGCTTGAACTCGAAGGCGCCCTGCCGCAGGACATCCGATCCGTTGATGATCCGCAGCATCAGCACGATGCGGTCCTTGGTGAGCCTCCCGACGGTCTCGCCGTCCACCCGGGTCAGCACCTCCACATGCGCGGCACGCAGCGCTTCGACGGGGCCGAGATGGCGCGGCAACCGCGCGATCTCCACGGCGATCTCATCCGCGAGATCCTCGATCAGGGTCAGGAAGACGGCCTCCTTCGTGGCGAAGTACCGGCTGAACGTCCGCGCCGACACCTCCGCCTGCGCCGCGATCTGATCAACCGTGGTGTGCTCGTAACCCTGCCGCAAACACAAGTCCAGCGCGGCGTCGATCAACGTCGCGCGGGTTCGCTGTTTCTTGCGCTCCCGCAGGCCGAGATCGGTGACCGCCGTGTCATCAGCCATTGCTGGATGGTAACTGCCGGTCATCCCTCATCCTGGCTATACGCCCGCACCCGATAACGGACGAACGCCGGGCCGGCCAGGGCGGCCACCACCACACCGATCACCACCAGCACGCCGCCGCCGGCCGCAGCCACCGTCGTTCCCATTGCCGCCGCGGCCCCGCCGTGGGCCACATCGGCGATCCGCGGACCGCCCGCCACAACGACGGTGAACACGCCCTGCAACCGACCACGCAGGTCATCGGAGGCCGCATCCTGAAGGATCGTCGAGCGAAAAGCCGCCGACACCATGTCGGCCGCGCCGCCCAGCGCCAGGAATGCCAACGCGAGCCACAGCATCACGCCGGCGGTGCCGTGCGCGGCCCCGGCCGCCAGCCCGAAGCCGAGCATCGCCAACCCCCAGACGACGATGCACACCACCACCGTCAGGCCCTGTCTTCGGATCCTGGGCAGCCAGCCGGAGAACACCCCGCCGGCCACCGCGCCGACCGACATCGCCGCGGCCAACAACGCCATCGTGGTGCCGCCCTCGACCGGGCCGCCGAAGCTCTCATGAGCCATCTGCGGGAACAACGCCCGCGGCATGCCGAAGATCATCGCGATCAGATCGACGACGAAGGACATCAACACCACCTGGTTGCCCGCGAGATAGCGGAAGCCCTCGAGCACCGCCCGGAAACCGAACTTGCCCGACCCGTCGTCGGTGCGGCTGGGCGGCATCTTCGCCAGCCGGACCGTCGCCCAGATCGGCAGGATGCAGGTGACGGCGTCGATCAGATACAGCGTCGACAGGTCGACGAAGTGCAGCAGCACCCCTGCCAGCAGCGGGCCGACGATAGCGCCGAACTGCATGACCGTCATGTTCAGCGAGTTCGCGGCCGGCAACTGCTCGGCGGGCAGCATCCGCGGGATGGCGGCGGCGCGGGTGGGCGAGTTGATGGCGTAGAACACCTGCTGCAGCGACAGCAGGCACAGCACCACCCACACGTTGTTCATGGCGAGCGCGGCCTGCAGCCACAGCAGCACCGAGGAGGCGGCCAATCCGATGGCGGTGATGATCAGCAGGAGCCGGCGGTCCATCGCATCGGCCCACGCCCCGCCCCACAACCCGAAGACGATCAGTGGCACCAGCGCGAACACGCCGGACAACCCCACGTAGGCCGAACTCTGGGTGAGCGCGTACAGCTGGACGGGGACCGCAAAGATGGTCAGGTTCCCGCCGATGACGGTGACGATGCCGGCCAGCCACAACCGCCGGAAGTCCGGTGTTTTCAGCGGTGTGGTGTCGGCGAAGAGTTTTCTCAGGGCTGCAGCCGCTCGACACGGCCCTCGGTCAGGCGAATCCTGTTGTGCACCCGGTTCTCCCGGCCCTGCCAGAACTCGACCACCTCAGGGGCGATGAGGTAGCCGCCCCAGTGCGGAGGCACTGGAACGGTCGCCTCGTCGGCGAACCGGGCGGTCACCTCGTCGAGCTGATCCAGCAGCGCCCGGCGCGACGCGATCGGCTGCGATTGGTGCGACGCCCACGCCCCCAGCTGGGACCCGCGCGGACGCTTGCTCCAGTAGTCGGCGGTGACGTCGGCGGACACCTTGGTCACCGGCCCCCGCACATGCACCTGGCGTCCCAACCCGTACCAAGGGAACGTCGCCGACGCGTACGGCGTCGTCGCGAGTTGCTCCCCTTTCGCGGAGTCGTAATTGGTGTAGAAGCTGATCCCGGATTCGTCCACGCTCTTGCACAACACCGTGCGGGTCACCGGCCTTCCCCGCCGATCGACGGTGGCCACCACCATGGCATTGGCCTCCGACAAACCGGCCGCCCATGCCTCGGAAATCCAGGTGCGCAACAGCGTCAGCCAACCGGTCGAGGGGTCCGCGCCGAGCCAGTCGGCGTCCAGGTCGGCGCTGCCGTCCTTCTCCACGGATCCGTATTCGACGCGCATCGCGGCCAGGTCCTGATCATCTGGTCTGCTCACGCGGCAACGCTACGCCAGTGCGCGGCCACCGGCACGTGGCGACCGTCGGGACGGGTGCAACAATTCGCGTATGACCGTTCCGGAGAATTTCGTCGCCGGGTTGGAAGGCGTCGTCGCGTTCACCACCGAGATCGCCGAGCCGGACAAGGACGGCGGCGCGCTGCGTTATCGCGGCGTCGACATCGAAGACCTGGTGACCAGGCACGTCACGTTCGGTGACGTGTGGGGCCTGCTGGTCGACGGCGAGTTCGGCCGCGGGCTGACCCCCGCGGAGCCGTTCCCGTTGCCCATCCACTCCGGCGACGTCCGGGTCGACGTGCAGGCCGGACTGGCGATGCTCGCCCCGATCTGGGGCTACGCCCCGCTGCTGGACATCGACGACCAGACCGCCCGCGACCAGTTGGCGCGCGCCTC
>JAHFVC010000436.1 GCA_023264765.1 Mycobacterium sp.
CTCGGCAGCTGCGGGTGCTCGTCGCACAGATGCTGCGCGATACGGCGCGCCGTGACGCGGTGGTGGCGCACGTCCCGGAGAGTGAGTTTCTGCTCGCCGATGTCTTCAACAGTCCCGACCCTGACCCGCTGTGCGAACGCATCAGCACCGGTATCACCAATGCGACGCCGGAGCTGACGGCGAGCATCGGGGCCGTGGTCACGCCGCTCACGCCGTTGGCGGGCAGTCCGCCACACGAACTCACTGCCGCGCTGGTGGCTCATGCGGGTTCGGCGATGCGCGAAGCGCGACGAGCGGGCGGCAATCACTACCGCATCGTCTACGTGCCCGAGCTGCAGACCTCCGACGGTGAGCCGTTCGGCACCGAACAGTGCTGAGCAGCAACACTTGTCAGTCCAGTCCGGCGTCCTCGACATGTGGGTCGGGCGGGTCTGGCATGTGCTGCAATCGCGCGCTGTCGTGCAGCCGGTAGTGGGTTCCATTGCGCGGCGCGTAGAAGCGGGTGCGGCCAGGCCCGCTGGCTTTGGCCTGATACATGGCGGTGTCTGCCCGGCGCAGGATCTCGGTGGGCGTGGAAGGCCGTTCGGTGTCGACGACGGTCACGCCGATGCTCGCGCTGGTGGTGACGGCCTGGCCGTCGATGAGCACCGGGCCTTTCAGCGCGTCGTGCAGCCGCTCGGCGACTTGACGGACGTCGTCGATGTTCGCCGGCGCGGCGATGAGCACCACGAACTCGTCTCCGCCCACCCGGGTGAGGGTGTCGGACGAACGGAGCACCCCCTGCAGACGCTCGGCGCTGGCGATCAGGACCTGGTCGCCCGCATGGTGTCCCAGGGTGTCGTTCACCTGCTTGAGCTGATCGATGTCGATGAACATCACCGCCCCCAGTTGTGGATTCTCACTCGGCGTCAGCGCCGCCGTGATGAGGGCGAGCGTGCGGACCCGGTTGGGCAGTCCGGTCAGCGCGTCGTGGTGCGCGTGCCTACGCAACTGCTGATTGGTCAGATGCTCGGTGGTCACGTCGGCCAGCGACAGGAGTACAAGCGAGCGTTCGGCGTCATCAGGGTCCAGCAGGGTGGAGGTGAAGGAGATCCAGGTCTGGTGACCGTCATGACGGCGCAGTCCCAGCACCCGGTCATGCACGGACTGCCCGGTGCGCGAGGTGATGTTGGCCGGTCGCTGCGCGGCAGGCAGCACATGACCGTCGGTGTCGAAGACCGGAAAGTCCAGCGCGCGTTCTGCGTTCGCGCTGGGGACGCGGCCGACGCCGTACCCGAGAATGCGCTCCGCGGCAGGGTTGATCGAGTGGATGCTGCCGTCCCGGCGAAGGACGATGATCCCACGGTCCAACGAATTGACCACCGATTGGAAGTGGTCACCGGCGCGCTGCACGCCAGGCTGCTCTGCAGATACCAGCACGAAACCGGAACCCATTGGTGCAGTTGATATTCGGACCGTTATCGGGGCCCCTGACGCTGTGTAATGGACGACATGCAGCACGCCACCCGCGGCGAGCGCACTCGGGTCGAGCTGCGCGCCGACAGCCTCGCTGATCGGCCGGCCCAGCGCTGCGTCGGCGTGCCTGCCGTACAACGTCTCGGCCGCCGGATTCCAGTGCGTGATCACACCGTCCCGCGTGGTCGCGATGACCGCATCGGGCACATGGTCGACCAGCTTGGCGTGGCCCGCAGCTGCGCGCTGCGCGGCGCCACCGGCGGAAATCTCGCGCAGCACGGTCTGATAGGCGCTGCGTCCCGCCCAGATGGTGGGCGAGGTGATCGCCTCGACATCGAGGACCTTGCCGTCGAGGCGGAACAACATCGACGCGACGGGCTCGGGCGTCTCGCCCGGTCGGGTCAGCGCGACCAGGATCGCCTCGGTGTCGACGAACTCGGTGATCAACCGGCCCAGCAGCTGATCGGCCGAGGCTGCGCCGGTGGATCGCAATGCTGCGGGGTTCACGTAGACCACCCGGCCCCCGTCGTGCACGAACACCGCCCCGGGGCTGCTCTCGACCAGGTGACGGAATCCCTGGGCAATATCCGACGCGCCGACGGCGGTACCCTCGACGCCCGAATGGTCGCCACCTCGCACGAGGTGGGCGCCAGGGTCGCCCAAGGCTTCCCTCCTGTAGCCGCCGTCAGATCCGTGCGCGGCCCATAACTCGTCGTTGTGGTACATCGTCACCGCACGGACGACGTGCGCCGGCTCACATCACCGGTCGGCTCGCCGTCGAGCTCCCTCTCCATCAATCCCCTCATAGCAAATTCTATTTACATCGCCATAATCACATTTTAGTACGCTAGTTGCATCAGCAAGCGCCTCGACACGCCACTGGAGAATGTGGCCGAGACCAGCGGTGAAGCCGAGGTCCCGCGCGACACGGCGTAAGTGGCGCGCACGTAGTGCGCCGCAGAAATGCCCGTTAACATGCGATGATGACGTCACCGTTGCTGGCATCTAGATGTCACACCCCCTTGGGGCCAGTCCGGGAATCTGTCACAATGACTTCGCCTGAAACACGAGGTTATGACCTACAGGAGGGTGCTCGCAAGCCGTCCACGCCGATAGATAGCATCGGCAATAATTTAACTAGAGGGTAAAATAGCAAAGGATTGGGGAAGACCATCGGCATCGTCTCGCACAGCCGTGGCGACTGACACTGCCGGGCGCCGCCCGTCACTGCCTCTGCGAATGCACACCGGCGGCGCGAGGGCGATCGTCGGGGCACTCGGTGGCGTGGGACTGCTGGTATTCGTGGTCGCAGTACTCGTTGGGCAGGCAGCTCTCCCCCCGGCCGTGACACCGCTCGGACTCCTCGCCGTCGGCGCACTCGCGTCCGGGTGCGCATTCCGGGCGGCACGTGCCGCGCGCGGTGGGCAGCGATCGGCATGGGCCGTGCTGGCTGTCGGGCTGAGCGGTTGGGTGTTCGGCGACGCGGTGTGGGCCGTTGCCGCAGTGGCAGGTTCGTCGGACGACACCGGCGCATGGTCACTGGGGCTCGGCTACGTCCTGCTGCCCATCGCCGGACTGTTCGCTGTTGTGCTCGCGCCGAGCACGTCGGGCATCGGTTTCGGCCTGCGTCTGTTGCTCGACGGCGTACTGATCGCCTCGTCCCTGCTGATGATCGCGGTGATCGCCGCACGCCACTACGACATCAGCCTCCATATGCCATGGGCTATGTCGATGCCGTTCACCGCGGCGTATTTCGCGTTGGCCGTGGTCACGACGGTCGTGGTCGCCAAATCCGGTGCCGGGCAGCGGTGGTCGCCCGGCTTGGCGGCACTCGGTTTCTTTCTTCTCGGTTGCGGTGGCGTCCTTTACGGACAGCTCGCCCGCACCGGCGGGGACATCTCGGTCCTACCGGTCGCCGGGTGGGCCTGCGGCCTGTACCTGTTCGCCCTCGCCGCGATCACCTCCCGACCCTGTCCCGTCATCGACTCCGTGCGCCATGCGACGCCGGCACGCCTTCATCAATGGGTTCCCGTCGCGCCGTTGATCATTGCCACCGCACTCGGCTCGCTGTACCTGTGGCCCGACTCCGATAACCAGATCGCCGTGTTCAGCATCGGATTGGTGATGGCAGCCGCGGTGGTGGGACGCCAACTCCTGCTGCTCGACCACAACCGGCGACTGCTGCGCGCCACCACACGTGCGACGGGCCTGGCCACCAGACGACAGCTGGACCACCACCTCACGAACGGCATCCGACTCCACACCGAGCGCGGTGCCCCCATCTGCGTGGTGATCATCGGGCTGAGCGACTTCACGATGATCAAAGAGGCCGTCGGACCAGGGACCTCCGAGGCGCTCCTGCACGCGGCCCGCGCCCGCGTCCTCGCCAATGCGGGCCACTCGCGCACCGTCGCCCGGCTCAGCGAAGACACGCTCGCCATCGTGGTCAACGACACCTGTGACGCGGCAACCAGTCTCGCGTCGGAGATCGTCGACTCCTTCGACGAACCGCTGGGATTGTCGGGCAGGCACGTGCACGTGCACGTCCGCTTCGGCGTCGCATGTCCGTCCGCCGATGCCCACGAGCCCGGCACCGCCGACGGACTGCTCGCCGAAGCGCTGTCGGCCCTGCGGGGCGACCGAGGTAACCCTTCGATGGGCGAATCCCATTGCGGCACCGACCCACCCGGCCACGAGGTCGCGGAGCACAGGTGGCGCGGCGGCCTCGATCGAATACATTTCATCCATCAGCTCCGCCGAGCGGTCGACAACGCCGACCTCACCCTGGTGTACCAACCCAAATTCGATCTGCAGAGCCAGACGTTGTCCGGCGTCGAGGCCCTGCTGCGCTGGCCGCACGACGAGCTCGGCGTCCTCGCCCCCGCCGATTTCCTGCCCCTCGTCGGCGAACTCGGCCTGCTCGACGCGGTGACCGACATCGTGCTCCGGCGCGCCATCGACGACGCGGAAAGGTGGAGCGCCACCGGCGCGCCCATCCCGGTGGCGGTGAACATGTCGGCACCGACCTTGATCGACCCGTCCCTACCCCGGCGCATCACGTCGCTGCTGGCCGACCATCATGTTGCCGCCAGCACACTGACCGTCGAGATCACCGAGGACCTGTTGATCAGTGATCTGGATCAGGCGCGCAATGTCCTGCGCCGGCTGCGGGAATCGGGCGTGCGGGTGGCGATCGACGATTTCGGCAGCGGCTATGGGTCGATGACCTATCTGCGGGTACTGCCCATCGACGACGTCAAGATCGACCGGCCGTTCGTCGCACCGATCGTGCACGACGTTCGTGCGGCCGCCATCGTCAAGGCCATGATCGAACTGGCCGGCGACCTGGGCATCGCCACCACGGCTGAGGGCGTCGAGAACCAGGCGACCGCAGAGAAACTGAAGGCGCTGGGTTGCGACTTCGTCCAAGGCAACTACTTCAGTCCACCGCTGTCTGCCGACATGATCCGGGCGACCTATCAGCCCCAGCCGCACGACA
>JAHFVC010000156.1 GCA_023264765.1 Mycobacterium sp.
GGCCGCTGCGGTGCCGTCGTACTCCATGGACGCCGGAAAGATCGCTTGCACGTCGCCGGGGATGTTGGCGATGAATCCCCCACCGGCGATGTCCTCACCGAGGTGTTGGATCTCCCAGCCGTACTTGCCGACCAGGCGTGCGAGCAGCCACGCGGCGGTACGCGCCCGCGTCATGGGCTGTTGGCCGGCCGGCAGGGTGGGCAGCACGTCGCCGCGACGCCAGTTGCGGTGATGGCGATGCGGAGAGCCCACCTGGGACTGCACCAGCCAGCACAGTTGAGTGAGCCACTCGTTGCCGGTCTCGGCGTCGTTTTGGCCCAGGCTCGCCACGGATCGCGCCAGTTCGAGCAGCCGGCGCGCCGAGGTGTTTCCCGGAACTTGTTGGCGCGCTGCGCGGTTGCCTCGTAAATCCCAGCTCACGGTGACCGTACGTCGCGTGGGGGTGTGGGCGGTGACGAAGGCGGTGGCGGTGTGTGCGTCGAATTCGAGGCGCTTGGCGTGCCAGCCGTAGGCCGCGAGATCGACCGCGGTCCAGTAGGCGTCGACGACCTCTGCCGGCGGCTGATCCTTGCCGAGTCCGGGGATCTGCTGGCGGCCGGCGGCGCGCTGCGCGGGCCGGGTCATCCTGCCAACCTCGCGTCCTGGTCGTAGCCGTTGGCGGCGGCGATCGCTGCGACGCGTTCCGGTTCGTCGTCCTGTGCGGGCCTGATGTCGATACCGCGCTTGAGGCGACGTCGCTCGCGTTCAGAGAGTCCGCCCCAGATTCCGAAGCGCTCGTCGTGGTCGAGTGCCCATTGCAGGCACTGCTGTTTGACCGGGCAGCCGAGGCAGATCTTCTTGGCTTCCTTGGTTGATCCGCCCTTCTCGGGGAAGAACGCGTCGGGGTCGGTCTGCGGGCACAGGGCCCGCTCGTACCAGTCCTCGTCAGTGGGTGATTGCGGCTGGGCTTCCAGCATGGTGATCAGCTCGATCACGGCGGCTTCAGACATGGCGTCTACCTCCCGAGGTCAGTCGCTTTCGCGGTCCCGATTGCGCAAATCCAACCAGTTACGATTTGCGTATCTATGGGGCCCAGATTAGTTCCTGACTACGACAAACGCCCTTCCCGCTACAGGAAACATTGTCTGTGGTGGTGATTTTTACGGACGGCCTCGGACTGTCTTCGGGATGTCGTCGGCTGGACGCGGCGTGGCCTGCGGCGATGACATGTCCCCGCGGCGCTCGCCATCAACGACGACCGGCGGCCTCAGTGAGGCCGCCGGTAGGGGGCTCTGCCATTTGCGCTGGCAGCGGCGCTGTCGCGGCTCGGGCAGTTATGAGTGGTTCGGGCGGTTACGAGCGGGACGGAAACCCGACTGCGGCACCGACTTCGCCGTAGACCTCCGAGATCACCAGCAGGTCGGTGTTCAGCTCGTCCAGTGAAGCGGCGGCCAGCTCGTTCTCGGCTGCGGCGGTGAAGAACTCACTGCCGGCGGATTCAGCGCTGCCCGCGTTGGCCTGCTGGGCGCGCAGTTGCAAGCTCTCCAGCGTGGCCACACATCGGTGCAGTACCAGCAGTCGGCCCAGGAGAGCCTCGGTCAGGTGCCGACGTTCAGAACGCAGCATGGCGTTGGCGTAACCGCTGGGTTCCGTCAGTTGCTTGAGCTTGACGCTGTTGGCCTCGTGCTCATCGAGACTGAAGGCGGCGCGGGCGATCTGGAAGATCTCCTCGTCGGCGTCGAATCGAGTTCGCACGACGTCGAGCCCCGGGAGTTTCCAGGCCCGACTCTGATCTAACTCGGTGACGATCGCGATCCCTTCGAGCAGGAAGGCGCCGCCGGCGGAAATGGCCCCTGCTCCCGCCAGCGGGTTCCAGTCCAGGGCCCGTTGGGAGGCGTTGACCTCGGCGGCCTGGGCCGCGCTGAGGTTGAGGGGGTCACGGCGAACCCACCACAGCAGCACCCCGTGCAGCAACGCCACGACGGCGCATCCCGCAGCGCCCCAGCCGGCGAGGGCTCCGATGCCGGCGCGGTCGTCAGCGGCGCCCGCACAGAGGAAGGCCACGAGGGCGAGGAGGACTGAGGCGGCGGCCCACGTGGCGGTGCTGCGCCGGGTCACCCACCGAGGAAGCCGATGCTGGCGCGGTCCGGCCTGGCCGTAGAGCGTGGCGGGCCCCATGCCGGCGGCGGCGCGCCGGGCGATCAGCGCACCGGTGGAACCGCTGAGATCGGCTTGGCGCAAAGGGGCGAGGTGTCGGCCACGCCAGAGCCAGCCGGGGCCGGTGGTGATGCTGCGGCGGTCTTGCGCCTGCCAGAACGCAAGCCGCATCCGAATGTGGGCCCTCAGCGCGTCGTGTTCGCTGTCCACGTTCAAGGCCCCTCTCCCGTTCCGGGGAGTGAAAGTCCCTCGGAGAAAGCAACTCCGGCATGGGGCACGTTGCCGCACCGCTACCGGGAAACCTCTTGCCAAAGACCCCTGTAAAGCACCATGCCGGAGTTGCGAGCCTCAGTCTATGACCTCGATCAGCTGGGATCCCCGGCCGCGAAGGGGTTGCTTTTCGCAACATCGCGCGTCGCGCAGACCGCCGCGTCAGGGCCTATTCGGGCAGGAACTCATCGGGCATGAAGTAGGACGGGGGCACGCCGAACAGTCGCGCCAGCTCGTAGACGACATCCAGACGCGGCGGTGCCTCGCCGTGGAAATAGCGGTAGATCTGCGTCTGCGACACCGGCAGATCAGGTGCCTGTTCCTTGAGCATCCGCTGGATCCGCAGGGGCGTGAGCTTGCGTACTCGGTCGGTGTCGAGCATGCGGACGTTCATGCTTCCAGCTAATTCCTGGAACTTCTTGGCGAAGTACTCGGTTGCGACATGCGGAGGGTCGATCGCGGCTTTGCCGCGTTGTTCGGCGCGCACGAGTTCGTGCGCCACGCCGTCCGGCTTATCCTCGTCGACGTCCTCGGCCTCGACGTCGGCAATGTTGTCCATATGGTTGGTCATCGGTCACCCAATCCTGCGTTGATGCCACTCGGCCGATCCCCCAACTTCTTTACCAGCACTGATCTCCAGCCTATCCAGTGGAGGCCGAATCGCCACCAGTGGGCTGCTGATCGGTCATATTTGGGACAGCAGTCACAGGCGGCGGCAGCGCCCGGGCGACACCGGGGATCTGCACACCTCGGCGTTCGAGGAACTCCTGGATGGCCAGTGACGCGGCATCCCCTTTGGGCAACTCGTACTCGTCGATAAATGCAGCAAACGCGTTGTGCACATTGGTATTGATGTGCACGTTGATTCCAGTGCGCTTGACCTTGCGGCTGCGCAGCTGCTCCAGGGCGGGATCGTGGGCCACGAAGTCGGCGACCTGGTTGCCGGCCGCAGCGGCCGGGGCCGCTGGCGCAGCCGCCGCAGTGCTGGAGGGAACGCCTCGCATCCGCGCTGCGTCCTGAGATACCGCCCGACCGCGAGCGGCCGGCAGTGGCATGTCTTTAGCCATGGGAGATCAGTCCTTCCTCCGCGATACGCACAGCGACGCGCTGATAGTCCTCAGCAGCAGTGCACGTCGGGTCATACACCGAGATGGGTTGGCAGTGCGCCTTGGCCTCCGTCACGCGGATCGTGCGGGAGATGTAACCCAGGTACTCCTTGGGCCAGGCTTCTTCGACAGCTCGACGGATGGACTTGGTGGCCCGCGATCCGCCCAGGTAATTGGTGAGCAGCACATGGGTGATCTTGATGCCCGGGTTGTTCAGGTCCACGTTCTCCACCGCTGCGTCCAGTGAGGCCAAAGCGCCCACCTCGTCGGGACCGGTCCCCACGGCCGCCAGCACCCAGGTCGCCGCCGAAAGTGCCGCCGAGGCAAGCTCATTGAGCGTGGGGCGGCAGTCGATGACGATGAAGTCGTACGCGGGCAACGTCTCCACTTCGCGGCGCAGGCGCATCTGCCCACCGGGCCCCAGGCCCTTGTCGAGTTCGTCGAGGGCTTCACGTGACGGAGCGACGTCGACCCCGAAGTCGGTGCCCTGGATGACGTCGTTGAGCGGCATACGGCGGTGCTTCTCGGGGTGCAGCACGTTGAACATCGTGGGCGTCGGGTCGCCGTCGGGCGGCACCTCCAAGCCCAGTCCGGAGGTGGCGTTGCCCTGCGGATCCATGTCGATGAGCAGCACGCGAATCGGGCGCGTCTCCTGCTCGGCCTCGTCGAACACCTGCAGCCGAGTCAGTTCGTAGCTCAGGTTCACCGCGGTGGTGGTCTTACCCACCCCGCCCTTCCGCATGGCGACCGCAATGACCACGGGCGGGGAATTCAGGGCCCGGACCAGCTTCGGAGTCTTTGGCATGCGCAAATCATAACCTTCCAGGGCTGGGGGAATGCCTCTGCTGCGGTAAAAAACTGCCAGCGACCAGGGGCCATACTGTCTCCGCAGGTCAAAGCATAATTCACAAAGGTTGTGCGCGACACGCGGGCTTGCTTTCACGAACCACTGAGAGCAGATTCACGGAGTTCTCACGGCCAGAATGGCGACGTCACCGCTGGTCACTGGCCCGACGACGCGGCACCCGTCGTTCATCTCACCGCCCCACGCCGGTTCTCTCCCTGCGACACGCCGCGACAGCCACGCGCGATCTCGCGCAAATCGCCCCCTCCGCGGGCCGGGATCGGCCCTGGATACGGCCATACCATTGGCCAATGAGCCATCGCGGCGACGACTTGACCTCCCCGGCCGGCGCGCTCAGCGCGGCGTTGACCGCCCTCTGTGAAGCCTCCACCGCTGACGAACAGTGGCGACGGTGGCAATATGCGCGCACCGCAGCCGACTACGCCGCCGAGGTGTGGTGGCACCCCGCGAGCAACGAAGACCAGCGCGCTGAGGCCTCCCGTTGCCTCAAGCTCGCCTACGACCTCGACGAGGACACCAAGGCGCGCCACGACCGGTTGCGCGCCGGCCTGATCCGCCGCCGCAGCTCCGCGCCGTAAACCCTGTCCACACAGCACTGTGCCCCGCCACTTCGGTAGCGGGGCACAGTGCGTTCGGCATCTCGGCCCGTCACTCCTCGGGTCGATAGTTGCGCGGCGGTCGCCGCGGCGGTGGCGGCGGCGCCGGCTCTGCGGAGCGCTGGCTGCGCCGAATGCGCTGCGGCCCACCCAAGTCGCGATGCCGGCCGCCGCCATCGCCGTTGGCCCCGTTGCCGTTCGCACCGTTGTTGTTGGCGCCGTTTCCGTTCGAGTGTCCGTTCGAGTGCACCCGGTCAAGTCCGCCTTGCTGTGCGGCGGCCGGAGCCGCCGACGGCGGCGGCGGTGTGGCCGACGGCTGAGCGACGGGGGCGCTGCGACGCGCCGGCGCGGGAACGGCGGCGGACGGAGCCGGTGCTGCAGCTGCCGAGCGCCGGCCGGTGCGAGACAGGACCGGTGCGGTGGAGACCACGCGCCGCGGCTGCGGAATGTCGTTGTGGCCCAGGCCGAGGTAGCGGTCCTCTTCGCGGGTACGGATCGTCCACACGGTGATTGGCTCGGCACTGCCGATGGCGACCTCCAGGACCTGGCCGGGCCCTTCCACGATGGTCATGTCCGCGCCCCCGCCCACGGTGTCGGGGCCCAACAGTCGAAGCACGGTGCGGGTGGGCACGGTGGTGACCGTGCGGCCGTCGAAGACTGCGACGTCGCTCGTGCGGGCGCCTGCGGTGGCGTAGAACAGTCGCTGGTCGTCGTTGACGGTGGCGACCAGCCCGTCCCAGCGCTGACGGTCGTCGGTGTGGATCGCCACCACCGCACCGGTGACGACTGCACGCAGGACGAGCTGGCGTGCCACTTCGACGCCGACGCGCGCGTCGATGCGGCGCCGTTTGGGCGAACCGGACTGATCCCACAGCGGCACCGCCGCCAACGTGCCCTCGTCGAGCTGACCGATGATCTGCCCGGAGGGCCCGATCGGCACCCGGACGTCTTCTACGGCGGAGAACGCGATGGTCGGCAGCGTGGCCTGCAGGCTGCGGTCCCCGGCGGGGATGGCCGCATCGAGCATCTGCCGTTGAATTCCGGTGGGGCGGGCGAGCTTTGCCTCGGCGAGCGGCTTGTAGGCCTTGCCGTGGTGGACGTAGCGGATCAGCACACCCACCTGGACCTCTGCGCCGCCTCCGGCGCCGGTCAGCCGGATCACCGTCATGGTTTCCTCGGTGCGCCAGGACCACCAGCGATCCAGCTGGCCTTGGGCGAGCAGCTCGGGGTTGCCGACGTAGGTGGTGATGAAGTTCGGTCCCGAGCGGATGTAGGACCACTTCTCCTGGTTGTCGACCGGCCCGACCGGGGCCAACAGCACGTCCCCCATCGCGTCGAGATCCTCCGCCGACAGCGCGTGCGCCGGGATTTGGTCCTGCTGCAGGCGCTGCACGACCCGGTGCGCCGCGGCCGCCAACGCCTTGGGGCCGGCGGTGCGCGACGGGCCGCGCTCGATGATCCGGTCGAGGTTGTCAAAGGAGTTGAGCCGCAACACCAGCCAGGTGCGGCGCTCTCCGACCAAGTGACGGGGACCCACGAACTGGGAGTACACCGTGCGGTAGGCCGTCCCTGGGGGGACATGGCAGCCCGCCTCGATGACGTCGATGTCGATGTTGAGCCCGTACTGGGTCATCAGCGAAACCACCAGCGACAGCGGCAATTCGCTGCCACTGACTGTGCGCCCACCGGCTTCGGTGGTGATCGCCAGCTGCGGGCCGACTTCGACGGCGGCCACCAAGGTCTTGCCGTCCCAGCGCACGCCGGCGTTGCCGGAGATGACGTTGATGTCGGTGGCCGTCGGCAGTTCCGGGGGAAGTGGCCGGCGGCGTTGCCGCAGGAACGACCACACGACGGCGAACCACTCGACAAGCAGGACCCGCCCTCGGATCGGAATGAACAGCGCGATCGCCGCGGCGACCAGAATGGTCACGGCCGCCCACACCGGAAGCGCCTTGTTCAGGGCGAAGGCAACGGTCACCCACACCGCGACGCCGTAGACCAGCGCCGAGACCATGGGAACCCGGATCCACCGCCCGCGGGCGCGCCTGGGGCCTGCCATCACTGCCTCCTTCGCACGCCGGTCGCGGCGACGACGATCAGCACGGCAACGACCAGAGCGGAGAGCGCCCCGATCACGATCGCCGCGGTCCACTTCGGCGCGGAGTCCGGCGGAGGCGGCGGCGCCGGCAGTGACAGCTCTGCGGCCTGCACGGTCACCTCCGGGGCCCCGTCGACCGGGATGTCGTAGGTCAGCGCCGCCACCGGGTCGATCAGACCTCGGCCCACGGCGTTGTCCACCCCGCGTGCCGGCGCGTGGGCGGTGGTGATGATGCGCGTGGCCACCTCGCGGGCGGACATCTGCGGGAAACGTGAGCGCAGTAGTGCTGCGGTCCCGGAGACGTAGGCCGCCGCGAACGACGTGCCCGCGATCGGCACGAGCCCGGCTTCCTCGCCGGGGACACCGTTGATCACACCTTCGCCGCTCGACGACAGCGACACGATGCCCGATCCGGGAGCAGCCACGTCGACCCACGGCCCGGACATGGTGTTCTCGGCGCGTGCGCCCTCCGGCGAGACGAACCCGACCGAGAGCACCAGGTCGTCGAACCAGGAGGGGGTGGACACCACGGTGACCCCACCCCAGTTGCGGGGGTCGTCGGGGCGGGTCGGGTCGGCGTCGGGGTTGCTCTTGCAGTTCTGGTTGCCCGCCCCGCTGTCGACCGCGGAGTTGACGTTGCCGGCGGCGGCGACGACGAGTGCGTCTTTTACCTCGGTGGCGTACTTGAGCGCGCCTCCGAGCATCGCCTGGTCGATGGGGGTGGTCACCTTCACGCACGACACCACGGAGATGTTGATGACCCGCGCACCCATGTTGGCGGCGTGCACGATGGCCCGGGCCAGGGTTCGGATGTCTCCGGCGGTGCGAGATTGGTTGGGGTCGTCGGGGTTTGAGGACTGGTTCTCGGGCATGTAGGCCAACGACGTCTGTCGGATCGCCAGGATCTGGGCGTTGGGTGCGACACCGATCAGTCCGTCGGTGGGCGCTGGCGCTGCACCGATGATGCCGGCCACGATCGTGCCGTGTCCCTCGCAGTCCTCAAATCCGTTCGCGCCGGAGGCGGGGTCCACGTAGTCGCCGCCGGCGATCATGCCGGGCAGCCGCGGCTGGGGCCGCACACCGGTGTCGATGACCGCCACGATCACTCCGGCGCCGGTGGAGAACTTATGGGCCTGCTCGATCTGCAGTGCGGTCAACGGTGGCGGCGTCTTGGCCAGATCGGAGTTCGGCAGCACACCCCCGACGACGCATGCGCCGTTCTTGCGCATGGGCCCTTCGGGTCCTGGCGGGCCGTCCGGCGGGGCGGCGGCAACATCCGGGTTGGGCGGGGTGACCGCGCCGGCGGTTCCCAGCGGCGCGACCGCGACCAACGAGGTGACTGCCGTCAGGACGGCCGCCGTCCGCGCAGCAAGCAGCATCGGGCGCACAGTCATAGCAGGTTCCGGAAGAAGTTGAAGGCTCCGACAATCCAGAACGCCAGCATCGCCACCGCGAAGTTCGCGAAGAACTCCAGATACTCGATGCGCCGCAGCGGGATCGGCGACTTGATCCGCCCGGGCAGCATCATCCCGGCGAGCGCGGCCAGGACCGTCACCAGCGCGACCCCGCCGAGAACACTGATCTCGGCGACCGCAGTGGAGGTCCCGGTGATCACGGTGAGGGTGAAGCCGACGAGCAACACGAACGCGCCCACGAAGAACGTCACGGCGTGGACCCGATCGGGCAGTGAGCGACCACGCAAGACCAGGACCAGGATCGACAGGATGGCGACCGCGACTTCACCCCAGAAGTAGTGCGTCGCAGGCTCGGTGGCCACAATCGCTCCAGCCACGATGGTGGTCACCGCGGCGAGGAACAAGCCGGTGAGGTACTTGTTCGCAACGCGCGACTGGCGTTCGAGTTGGGCGTCCTCGTCCTCCGAGAGCGCCACGGTGCGCACATCGTTGCCGTCGTCGAACACCTCGACGACCATCGCGGCTTCGTCGAGTTCGGTGCGGTCGATGTCCTCACCGGGCACCGGCAGGCTCGGGGGTTTGACCCCGGCAAGGGACAGGGCCAGACCCGGCGCCATGGCTACCAGGATCATGCCGACGACGACGGCGACCGTGCCGATCTGGCGCATGTCGAAGCCGGTGTAGGTGCGCACCCCGGCGGCGGCCGCGCCGATCACCGCCATCGTGACCACCGTGGTGTGCACGCTGATGCCAATTCCGGTCAGCCACAACACGATCAGGGATACCGCTGCGGTCGCGAAGGCCGCGGCGAAGACGTTGGCCGCTGTCCAGTGGCCAGGCGTGTTCTCGTACGCCGGCACCGCCACCCATCCCAGGGCGAACGCCAGCGGGACCGCGGCGATGCCGGCGGCGTAGGACACCTGCCGGATCGAGCGGCGCGACGCCACGATGGCTCCGATAATCGCCAGCAGTGTCAGCACCCCGGCCGGTGGCGCCCACCAGAGGCTCGACGGGGTAGACCACCACGCCGCGATCGTCAGTGCGGCGGTTAGGGCTGCGCCACCGACGATGGCGATCAGCCCGAGGGTGCGGGCGGTGTCGGCGGTGAAGGACGCGAACTTGACGGCATTGAATTCCGCCAGGGCGTCGCTGCCGTCCTCGATGATCGGTTTGAAGACCTCGTTGGAGTGCACCTCGCGCAGCAGCAGGCGCGCGCCGTCGAGGACGCCGGCCTCTGCCAGCGACAGCGTGCGCGCGAACGGCATGCCGCCTTCGACGGCCAGGGTGTAGACCCCGGTAGTGGTGAAGTCGACGTTGAGCCCTTCGTTGCGCAGCGTCTCCGCCAGGAAGGGCACCAGCCCCTCCATGACGATCGACAGCGGCGCGTGCGCGGCCAGCGACGTGTCGACGTTGTAGTTGCCGACGTGGATGGCGACGCGGATCTGCTCGGGGACCGCTTGAACTGCTGTGCCCGTGGTCTCGGGCTGCCTACCGGGATCGGCGGGCAGGGATTCGACCGGCAAGACGACTGACATACGTTGCCTCCCTTGGCGTTAGCTCGCTGCGGCTACCGGAGCCGGCGGCTGGGGCACGGAGAAGTCGTCGGCCAGCATCGCTGCCAGGTTCTCGAAGGCCTGCCGAGTCTTCTTCTTGAGCTTGTCCAGGTCGACGCTGAGACCCTCGTCGAGGTGCGCATCGAACGGGATGTGGTGCAGCTTCAGCTGCTGGCGAGCCAGCACGGTGGTCAGCGCCTTCATATCGAGCCGGGTGTTGGCCGTGGTCTCGTTGACCACCAGCACCGTGCGGGCCAACAGGCCCTCGTAGCCGTGGTTGCGCAGCCAGTCGATGGCCTGACCGGCCTTGAATGCACCCGGGTTTGACGCTTCCACAAGCAGCACAAGGGCATTGGACTTGTCGAGCATCTCGCGCACCACATGCGAGTTGAGTGCTTTATCGCCGTCCCACAGCAGCATGCTGTAGTAGTGCGAGGCGATCTCGTAGACGTCGCGGATGTCTTCGGGGACGAGCACACGCTCGCCGTCAGGCCGCCACCCATTGGCCAGCACGTGCAGGTCTGTGTCGGTCGTCGACAGGAACCGCTGCACCTGGTCGTGCTGACGCAGATCGTCGGATTCGGTGTCGAGCATCTCCATCATCGACAGGTTGTGCGGGTGCACCGCGGTCCGCAGCGGCAGGTCACCAGCATCAGGGTCGGCATCGACGGCGATGACTCCATCGGCGCGGATCGAGGAGAACACCTGCCCCAGCGTCGCGGTCACCGTGGTCTTCCCGGCCCCGCCCTTGAGGGTGAGGACGGTGATGGCGTACATCGTGTCCTTGGGTGCGCGGATGCGCTTGTAGACCTCTCGGCGGCGGCTTTCCTTCTTGCCGGGCTTGAGCTTGAACCCGCTCTTGTTCATCGCCCCGCGCCAACCGGTGTTGGCCACCGGCGCTCGGTCCTCGTTGGCGGTCTGGATCAGGTCCTGGCGGATGCCGGCCGAGGCCGCCTGGATCGGCGCGCTGGGGCGGCGGTACTGATCTGCTTCGACGCCACGTCCGGTCGCGGCTTGCCGATCGGGCACCGCCTGGCGCACCCGGTCGACGTCGGGGGTGACGGGGATCTGCTGGGTCACGTCGGGCCGCTGATACTGCTCGGGTTGCGTCTGCGGCTGCGGGCGCCGCGGGGCCATCTGCGGGCCCGAGTGCTGGCCCTGCGGGGCCGCGGAGGGCTGCCCCCAGGGTTGTCCCGGGGAGGCGCCCCACTGCTGGCCGCTGTTGGTGAAACGCTGATCGGACTGCTGCGGTGACCCGTTGGCCGGACGGGCCGCCGGCGCACCCCACGGGGGCTGCTGCTGCTTGGGGTAGGGCGTCGTGGAGCCACCGTCGCCGCCGAAGCTGCGGTCACCGGCGGGTGCCGGTGCGGCCGGAGGTGCCGGCGGAACGCTGGGGCGGGCGCCCCAGTCCCCGGCGCCCGAGGGCGCGATCGTCGTGGGCGGGGGCCCGGGCAGATCCTCGGGCTTGGCCTCGAGTTCTGATGGTGTGGACTGCGCAGGCTCTGCAGAACTCTCCGGCTCCGACCAGTGCCGGCCGTTACCGGTTTCCACATTTTCGGCCATTCGGCTCACCTCTCCCCGCAAAATCTGACGGCGTGACCGGGCAGTGTTCCGGTCGCTTGACTGCTGTCGCCCTGGGTTTGCCCCGAGGCCATTGTCCCAGCGTTCACCAGCACACTAGCGCACCAAATTGGTCGAACTCGGGGCCGAAGAGGGCCCATTTTCCTGCACCGATGCACCGGCCTGTCACCTCTGGTCACCGCGGGCAGCGAACCAGTCCCGGCTGGGGGTCAACTGCACCAGATCAGCCATGGCCGCCCGGAATCGGGCGTAGGTCCCGGGACCGAAAGTCACCCACAGGCGGGAACGTGAGCCATGTCCGCCCACCGCGGACACCACCCGCCCGAACGAGGTGTCGGCCACCCCCACCGCAGCTTTGGTGTCGACGGTCTGGATACCGCGGTTCTCGCGCATGACGATCTCGCAGCGCTGCCCGGTGTAGGCGGACACTTCGTTGAGGATTTTGGCGGTCTGCACGTCGACGCCGAGTTCCCCGCGCAGCGTGCGCAGCATGTCTCCGGGGGTCGATGACGCCGACAGTTCCGCGACTTGATCCAGGGGCAGCGTCACCGGCTCGAACTGCGCCGGCAGGGGCGCCAGCACTTCAGCGGACTCACGCATCGCCGACCAGATCGGGGTGGACACCACGTCGTCGAGAGAGTTCGTGGTCGACCACACCGCTTGCAGGACCAGTTCGTCGTTGCGGCGCAGCGCCATGACGTGGGTGTCGCCGCGGCGCGCGACAACGGCACGCCGCATGCGGTCTTCTTGCATCCCCCGCAGCGTGACCTCGATGTCGGGGCGCTCCAGCACCCGCATCCAGGACGCCAAGGTGGGGTCGACGTTGGCGTCGAGATCGATCAGCCCCGAGTTGACGAGCAGGGGAACGGTTTCGTCGTCGACGCGCGCCTGGTCTTCGGGGTAGTAGACGTTGTTCATCAGTGCCAGCACCGGCGGCAAGCTGTCAATGTCCATCAGCCGTTTGATGAACAACGCAGAATCCACGCTTAGGTGCGCTGCGGCCAAGATGTCGCGTGCCATAACCGCCGATGCTACCGGCGGATGGCAGCTATTTTGCCTGTCGGACAGCACTTTTCATCGCTGCCCAGTGATTCGCATGGCCTCCAAGACGCAGTAGGGCGCCTCGTCCACTCGTGGGTGGAATCGAGGCGCCCTACCGAAAGCGGCGAAGACAGACCGATCAGGGAAACTGCTTGCTCATGTTCATCTCGTTGGTTCCCATCTCCGACGCGCCGCGGCTGTAGGCGATGCCGCCGCGGCCGGTGACCTCGATGGTGTCCTGGCAGACGTGCTGGAACTTGGTGAAGCTCTCCTCGAACACCATGGCGGTGTCACCGGTGAAGCTCCCCAGCAGGGTCTGCTTGTTGGCGATCCCGGCGTCGAGCAGACCCTGGGCGGTGGTACCGCACTGCTGGATCTGCATCGCGATGGACTCCATCAGCGGATAGTTGTAGTAAACGTCGTCAGGACTTCCTGCAGGCATTTCGTATCTCCTTAAGGTTCAGTGGGTTTCAGGCTGGGCAGAGGACGATCAGTGGAACGGGTTGACGACGCCGGTGATCTGCTGGAAGTCGCCCGCAGCGGACGCTTCCTGTGCGTCGGTGGAGCCGATACCGAACTGCAGCGCCTCGCGGATCGAGTCGAGCACCTGGTTGTTGGTGACCGCGGTCTGGTGGACGTCGGCGATCCAGGTCTGGAACGACGCCGACATCTGGCCGCGGTTGGCACCCTGAGCGCTGTCGGCGATGGCCATCATCTGCTTGTTGTTCGCCTGAGCCGAGTCGACAAGCCCCTGGAAGCTGGCTGTCTGGGCGGCCTGAACGGCCATGTCCATGCTGAACGGTGAGCCACTACCGGCCATGAGGTTCTCCATTTCTGTAGGTGGTGGTGGAACTGCCATTCCTGGACTCACACGCCACCGTGGCGCGCCGCGCTCCGAACAGCCTTGAGCGCAAGTGTGTGGGAAGGCCGGTCATCAGATGGCCTCCTTCTTGTCATCGGCCTCCCGCTCGGCCACCAGCGCGCCGGCAGAGACCGTTTCCTCATCCTCGGGGGTGTGTCCCCACATCGGAATGAGTTCAGTGTCAGGACGTTTGACGATTGCGGGCTTCTCGTCGTCGCGACGACGCGCACCGTGCATCGGCATACCCGATCCACCGGGACGGGCCGCGGGGGCACCGCTCGGCGCCGCGGGCGCCTGCGGAGGCGCCGATCCCGGCATGGCGCCATCCCATCCGCCCGGGAACCGGAATCCGGTTGAGGCGCCGGACAATCCGCCCAGATTCGGGACCCGGATCGCCGAGGCCAGCCCGGCCCCGCCCGAGCTGCCGGCGAGGCGATCCAGCGTTGACGAGGAGGGCTGGGTGTCGAAGAAGCCGGGGTTGTCGAGGCGATGCTCGGGCGACACCTGACTCATCAGGTTGCTGATCTGGGAGCCGAACTGCTGGCCGAGCTGCTGGGCCTGCTGCATCGCCTGCTGGGGGGCCTGCATGACTTGCTGGCCGGCCTGGGCGGCCTGCTGCGGAATCTGTTGGATCAGCTGCTGGGCCATCTGGTTTTCCATCTGGCGCTGCGCGTTGCCCTCACGGAACCGCGCCACGGCGGCCTGGGCTTCGGCCTTCTGCGCGCCGTCTGCGGCGCGTTGCGCCATCCCGGCCGCCTGGGCCATCCCGATGCCCAGCTTGCTCTTGAGGATTGAGGCGGTGTTTTGGGCCTTGGCCGCCTGCAGGCGCACACGATCGGTGGCTGCCAGCGCCGCGCCGATGGCCTGGTTGACCACCGACGGAAAACTGACGTTCGTCGACAGCGGGGGCAGCTTGGCGAACGGATCGAACGTGGTGTTGGCGACGGTCTGCGCCAGGTAGTTGGTCTGCACGGCG
>JAHFVC010000157.1 GCA_023264765.1 Mycobacterium sp.
GGACGACGACACCCAGGACTACGTCACCCCCGGAGCCTGCACTCCACCCCTGCCGCTTGAAGCGATGAAGGCGGGCCCGTTGGATCGACTCGTACTGCCCGGCAACATCTAACTATTCAGCAGTCGGCGCAGGACGACGCTCCTAGTACCGGCGGGCGTTGTGAAACGGCGACGAATCGATGGGTGCGACGCGAACCGGGGTGCCGTAGGTCGACGCGTGCACCATCATCCCGTCCCCGATGTAGATGCCGGCGTGGGACACGTCTGAATAGAACGTCACGATGTCCCCGGGCTGCAGCTCGTCCGGCGCGACGGGTTGTCCACCGGCCGCCAGTGCCTGGCTGGAGTGCGGCAACGATTTTCCGGTCTGCTGGAATGCCCACATGATCAGACCTGAGCAGTCGAACGCGTTCGGTCCGGCGGCGCCCCACGAGTAGGGGGAGCCAACACGCGTCAGTGCCGCTTGCACCACCGCGGCGTTGCCCGACCCCCCGCTGACGGGAGGCACGGCGCCGGGGCCGGCGGCGTCACCGGGTGGGACACCGTCGATGGGCGGGGCGGGTTCACCGCCGGCCAGCACGTCAGGTCCCGGCGCCGGAGGATCAACGGTCGGCGGCGGAGGCATCGCCGCCAGCGCGGCTCTCTGGTCCGGGGTGAGCGCCTGGTATCGGGACTTGACCGCAGCGATCTGCCGCTGCAGTTGACGTTGTTTGGCCTGCAGGTCGGCGCGGACTGCACTGGCCTGCTCGGCAGTGGTGCGGGCCTGCGCGGCCGAGGCGGCGGAGGCCCTTTCAGCGGTGTCGGCCTTCGTTCGTGCGTCACGGAAGCTGGTCATCGTCGCCGCCATTTCCCTACCCACTGTCTGTTGCGCGGCAAGGTGGTCGATGAGCTGCTGCGGCGACTTGGCGGTCAGGATGCCGGTGACTCCGTCGGTAGGTCCACCCATGTACTCGGCGGCCGCCACCTTGTCGACGGCGGCTTGATAGGTGGCGAGGTTGGCTTTCGCGACGTCGATGACGGCGAGGTCGTCGGCGTGTCGTCGTTCCGCGGCTTGCTGTTCGGTGGTCTTCGCATCGAAGCTGAGCTGTGCCGAGTGCATGGCTTCGGTGGTCTGTTCGGCTTGTCGTGACAGGTCGTTGAGTTCGGCCAACGCGTCGGCGGCAGGGTCGGCACGGACGTCCGCGGCGACGGCGCCGGTGAAGACGACCAGGATCGTGAGCGCGGCGCTGAGAAGGCGGAGACTCGCTGACGTCATGTTGATGACGTCGCGGTGGACAGACACGCGCAGGGGAGGTCGCGCCGACAGCTGCATCAGATTTGCCAGTCCTGCGCGCCGTCGTTCTGGGTGTAAGAGCCGACGGAGTTCTTGACGACGACGGGGTCACCGCTTCCGAAGTTGTCGTAGAACCACTGGGCGTTCGCCGGGCTCAGGTTGGGGCAGCCGTGACTGACGTTGCGTTTGCCCTGATCGGCCACCGACCACGGCGCGCTGTGCACGAAGATCCCGCTGTTGTCGATGCGGACGGCGTCCTGAACCTTCAACTTGTAACCTTCCGGGGCGTCGATCGGTACGCCATAGGTGGAGGAATCCATCACGAGGTCGGCGAACTTCTCGAGGACGTAGTAGGTGCCGTTGGGTGTCTCGTAGCCCTTCTTTCCCAGTGACACCGGGAACGTCTTCTCCACCGTGCCGTTTCGCATGACTTGCATCTGGTGGGTCTTGTCGTCGATGGTGGCGACGAGAGCGTCGCCTGTTCTGAAGCTCGACGTGCTGCCAGCCGCGTCGATGGTGACGGTCGTGTTGGCCGGCCAGAAGTCGATGGGTCGCCAGCGGACTTGGCTGTCGTTCATCCAGTAGAACTTGCCGGGCACGGGTGGGTTCGAGGACACGTGGATGGCGTGTTCGGCCATCGCCCGATTGGCGATCGGTCGTTGAAAGGTGATGATGACCGGCTTGGCCACCCCCACCATCGAGCCGTTGATGGGGTTGAACGACGGTGGCAGGAACGGCGGTTGCCCGGTGAACGGCTCGGGATTCTGCCCCGCGGGCGTGCCTGCGGGCACCGTTGCCGTGGAACCTTCGACCGGATCCGCCGGTGGGGGGACGGAGGGGTCTGGTGACAGACGAGCCGGGGCGGCCGGCGACCCAAGCCCAGCGGGCCCCGGATTGGTCGAGGACGTCGATCCCGCCGGTACGTCTCGCGTCGCGGGATCGTCGACTGCAGCCTCCGGGTCAGCCCACGCGGACGCGACGCTGACCGAGAGGAAAGCCGCACACACTGCGGCGACGACCGTACTGCGAGCCCGTCGCCGCATGCCCAGCCTCCAACTCAACCATCGCCGATCTGACACCCGCTAAGGCGCGAGGTGGCACACGACGAGCCGGCAGGCTCGCCACCGCTGGCTGCGACCTCGCACCTACGTACTAGCGGAGTACGTTGCACGATAGTAGATGATGTCGCGTGGCGCGACGTCGTGGCATCGTCGGCCGAACCGACGACGCCGGCGCACGGCCCAACCAAAGGGGCGCTCCCCCATTGGTCTGTCTTGGCGTCGATGACGATCTGGGTCGCCACGTCACCTGAGTGCGCACACGGAATGCGAAAGGCCATGTGGCCAAGGGCAGATCATCCTTTGAACCTCAACACCCGTCGCGGCCGGGTCAGCGATGCGAGGGTGAGCGCGAGACGCACGACGCACGACGCACGTACCGTGGAAGCAGCCCGATACCCCCGACCGAAAAAGAGCCCCGGTGCCCCCACCGAACAGAACATCGATTCGCAAGGCTCCCGACGGCGGCGAGTTGGCCTTCCGATTGGCCGCCATCGCGCGCCCGCATCTCAGCCTGGCCGAGGCGGATCGCATCTACGTATCCGTTGGCATTGGCGACGCGTTCGAAGCGATCGACGCCTTGATCGCCATCATCGCGCGCGACCGCATACCGCTGGGCAGCGACGTCGTGGCCGTGGTCACCGCATGGCTGGACTGCTATCGCGGCCAGAAGGCCGAACCGCATTTACGCCACCTCCTCGACGGGGTCACATCCGGTCCGCGCCAACATGTTTCAGTCGATGAAGAGATCGTCCCGATGGGCCCGACGCCAGCTGCCGATGAGGACCGCTCAGTCTGACCCCGTCGGTTGATCGCGACACGAATAGATGGACCTGACGGCCCCACCGCACGGGACAGTGCGCGGCAGGCGACGAGGCATCCGATGCGCCCTCATGTTGGACTCGGGTTCGACTCTCATGCGAGCGCGCGGGTGGTGAGTCCGAGTTGGTCGGCGTGGCTGAACATGTCGTCGACAGGGACGACGGTCCGGTCGGGTCGGGTCGATCATGGATGCGGCGATCGATGCGCGGTAGCCCGATCCGCAGTGCACCCACACGGCCCGGCCGCCGAGCAAGTGTGCGCTTCGATGAGTCACCGGGAGGCTGCGTTGGCGACGTCTGTCATCGAGCCTTCGCCAACGGCCGCAGCTCCCTCGAACACATCGGACAATGGGACATTGGCTTCTCGGCGAACGATAGCCGCCTCAGCTCCAGATGAATTGCCGGCCGATCCAACCCATTGCGTGGACGCCGAGTGCGGCGATCAGCAGCAGGGCGCACACGTCGAGGGGCGGGTGGGTCAGCTCGGCGGTGAACACCGCCGCAAACACTGGTGCGCGCTGAGTGACTCCGAGGACAGCGGCGCCCCCAATTAGCGCGGTGGCGGGGACGCTGGCATGCCCACCGAGGTGCTGAACGCCCAGGGCGACGAACGCACCGGTCGCCGCACCGGTCGAGAGCGCCGGGGTGATCATTCCTCCCAGTGCGCCGCAACGGATGAAGAGCGCGGTAAGGGCTGGTTTCAGCAGCATTGCGATCGCGGCGACCGCCAACGGGGCCGAGCCGGAAAGGCTTTCCAGCACGACGCTCTTGCCGTTTCCCGGCAGCTCGGGAAGCCAGATGGAAGCCAGACCTGTGGCCAGTCCTGCCAGTCCGATCGCGGGAACGAGTATCCAGGACGTCGGGGGCGCCGGGGGCCGTGAGCGGCGCATCAGTTGATTGAACCCGGCGCCGACCAGCGCGGCGACCGGTATCACGGCCAGCGCGGCCCACGCCGATTGCGCGGTCACATCGGTTGACGGCCAAGCGAAGGTCGGTGCGCCGTGGCTGACGGGCCACGCGGTGACGGTGGCCAGGCTTGAGGTTGCGACGGCGACCAGGATGGCCGAGGGTCGCCAAGACCGCAGCACGATGCCCAGCGTGAACAGGACACCGGCGGCGGGCACGTCGTAGACGGCGGCCAAGCCCGCACCGGCGGCGCCGCCCAACACCATTCGACGCTGCTCTGGCGGAAGGGACCCGGACCGGATCAGCAGTTCGGTGCCCACCGCGGCAAGCATCCTGGGGGCTTGCTCGCGGCCCAGCGAGGCACCGGAACCGACGGCCAGCACCTGCAGGACGGCATCGATGGACATCGGTAACGGCGCGAATGGCCTATCCGCTCGGATGGCGTGATTGAGACCCGGGACCGTCGCCCTGCGGCGCAGCAGCCACCAGCCCAGCCCTGCCGCCGCGCAGCCAAGCGCTGGACCCAGCAGGCGACGCTCGGGAGTCGCTGCGCTCACGCCAAGGAGGAGCGGGCCCTGGACGTACCCGTAGGTGAGGTGTTGCACGCCGCGGACGAGCAGTGTGATGAACGCACCGACCAGGCCGCTGAGCACACCGGCGACCAGAATGGCCGCCGCGAAGGTCGAATGCGGGCGCACACGTTTCACAACGCAGCAGCGATCGAGACTCCGGTATCGATCACCACACCCGCCACCGGCTCACGACGTCACCGCTTCCCTTACTGGCACAAGTGGGGCACCGAACCTTGAGCGGTACCAATCGACCGTAGCCAGAGGCAGTGTGCCCCGCGAGCTGGAGCCGTGTCGTTCACCAACCCTCTTCCCACCGTTCGCGCGTGGGGTGCCTCGGCGCGCTAATCGTGTCGATCGCGAACCTCACCCGTCGGTGGCCGTTGGGGCAAACAGTCTGCGCAGCCGCCCGTGTCTCCGTGAGCAAGGCTGGGCCGACGTTCGGAGGCGCGCCAGCACAACACGGTCACCGCGGCGAGGAACACGATCAGGGAGGTCCAGTCGTTGAGACGTAGTCCGAGAACGTGATTGGCGTGATCGACGCGCAATGCCTCGATGGCGCCGCGGCCCAGGGTGTAAGCGGCGACGTAGAGGGCGAACAGCTTGCCTCGGGACACGGTGAAGCGCCGGTCGACCCACAGCAGGAGTACCGCGACGGCGACGTTCCACAACGATTCGTAGAGGAACGTGGGGTGATAGAGGCCGATCGTCGGGGTGTCGGCGGGCCGGTGCGCGGGATCGATCTGAAGCGCCCACGGCAGGGTGGTGGGGCGGCCGTAGAGTTCCTGATTGAAGTAGTTGCCCCAACGCCCGATCGCTTGAGCTAGTACCAGCCCAGGGGCGAGCGCGTCGCCGAAGTCGAGCAGGTTGACCCCGCGGCGGCGGCAGCCGATTGCGGCGCCGACCGCACCGAGCGCGACCGCCCCCCAGATTCCCAGACCACCATCCCAGATGTACAACGCCTTGATCGGATCCTTGCCGGGGAGGAAGTACAACTCGGGATCGGTGATGACGTGATAGAGACGGCCGCCGACGATCCCGAAGGGGACTGCCCACAACGCGATGTCCAGGACGTCGTCGGGATTACCGCCGCGTGCCTTCCAGCGGCGTTGGGTCAGCCAAATGGCGACGACGATGCCAGCGATGATGCACAGCGCGTAGGCCCGGATCGGGATGGGCCCCAGGTGCCATACCCCTTGGCTCGGGCTGGGCAGATACGCCATTGTCATCGCGTCCTCGTGGATCACTTCGCCTCTGGCCTGAATCGGCCCGCAGTCCGCGCCTTTGGCGGACCGTGCACCAACCTAGCGATTCGTCCTGGCAGCGGTGTCACCACGCACCGACGGTCCGACCCAAGGGTGGTGGAGCGTTCATTACTCCATCAGTTCAGCGATCGCTCGGGTACAGCCGGTGATGAAGTCGTCCTGGACGATGCTGAGCGGTTGGTCGGTCAGGAGCGAGCGCTCGAACAGGGTATGCCCGGCGCGGCGGACGTCGCTGCCGCTTCAGCGATCGCCTTCAGGACCAGTGCGCTGGTGGAGACGGCGCGGCGCACGTTCAGCAGTCTCGGTCAAAACGCTGACCATAGCCAGCCCGCGACGTTGCATCGCCACCAACGCTTCACCTATCATTTGCGTATGAATGCAGATAGCGGTGCATGTCGTCGGGGGTTGCCTCAAGATGAGGTGGACCTCGTGGTCGAGGTGTTCCGGATGCTGGCTGACACCACCCGAGTGCAGGTCCTGTGGGCATTGGTCGACCGGGAGATGTCGGTCAACGAACTCGCCGAGCACGTCGGCAAGCCTGCCCCGTCGGTATCGCAGCATCTGGCGAAGCTGCGGATGGCGCGACTTGTCCGCACCCGTCGCGAGGGTACGACGATCTTCTACAGCCTGGACAACCATCACGTCGGACAACTGGTCACCGACGCCGTGTTCAACGCCGAGCACGCCGGTCCAGGAGTGCCCGGCCATCACCGCAGCACCGCCGAACTGCGAACCCTCCACTCCGACGATGACTCCGGCTCACACACGTCTCCCGGCTCGGCCTCGACACAGCAAGGACGCAACGTATGAAGCACGACGCCGACAAGGGCACCCACGGCCACGACGCGGAACATGACCACCATGCAGCCGGCCACGGCCACGGCCACGACCACGACCACGACCCTGGGCATGGGCATGGTCATGACCATGGCGGTCGCGGCGGCAAAATCGGTGCCGCCCTGCGTGAAGTGTTCGCCCCGCACAGCCACGACGCATCCGACAGCATCGACGGGGCACTGGAATCCAGCGCCGCGGGCATCCGAGCGGTGAAGATCAGCCTGCTCGCGCTCGGCGCGACGTCAATCGCGCAGTTGGTGATCGTGCTGATCTCGGGATCGGTTGCGCTGCTGGCAGATACCATCCACAACTTCTCCGATGCCCTAACCGCAATTCCGCTGTGGATCGCGTTCGCACTCGGTACGAAGGCAGCCACCCGGCGCTACACCTATGGATTCGGCCGCGCCGAAGACCTCGCCGGGTTGTTCGTGATCGCGATGATCACCCTGTCAGCCATCATCGCTGGGGTTGAATCGATCCGTCGCCTCATCAATCCCGTTCCGATCCAGCACGTCGGTTGGGTCGCCGCCGCCGGATTGGTCGGGTTCATCGGCAACGAACTCGTCGCCATCTACCGGATCCGCGTCGGACGCCGGATCGGCTCGGTCGCGCTGGTCGCCGACGGACTACACGCCCGCACCGACGGATTCACCTCGCTGGCAGTGCTCTTCGGCGCTGGTGGCGTCGCGCTCGGCTTCCCGCTCGCCGATCCCATCATCGGGCTGCTCATCACCGTCGCCATCCTCGCCGTCCTGCGCACCGCGGTACGAGACGTGTTCCGCCGCCTCATGGACGGCGTCGACCCCACGCTCGTCGACGCGGCCGAAACCGCACTCGCCAGTGAACCTGGTGTCACCGCCGTCCGCAGCGTCAAGATGCGCTGGCTCGGACATCGCCTCCACGCCGACGCCGAACTCGACATCGACCCGGCCACCAGCCTGTCCGAGGCCCATCGAATCGCCCACGAAGCCGAACACACCCTCACTCACGCGGTCCCAAAGTTGTCATCCGCTCTCGTACACGCGTACCCCGCATCGACGAACCCGGAGCGTCTCACCACCTGACAACGCTTAGCCGTGCAGCCACGGAAGGAAGTTGTGTCTGGCCAAGATTCGTCGCCGGCGCCAGTCGAGGCGACGGTCCAATGTTCTGCAAATGCACCTCAATCAACGACAGGAGTTGATACTCACCTCGGTGCCGTTGTCGTCGCCGCGCAACATCCGTTGCGTGCTCGCCGCCGGTGAGGAGGTGTCAGTCGGGGCCAAAACCGGTCGCCGACGAAATCGACGAGACCGTCACGCAGCGGCTTCACCTGCCTGGTGCGGAACGCCGGGGATCGGCTCCTAGTCGGGTTTCGCGGATAGCTGGTGCCGTGGTGGCCACTATGGTGCCGCTCCAGACGGCGATCGCCGGCTCGGTGGGTGTGGCGGTACACCGCGCCGCTAATCTGCCGACCGTGGCCAGAAGGATCTTCACTAACGATAAAATGTTGTTAGAATCCATTTAGTAACATTTTAAGGCAGGTGAACATGGCTAAACGGGTGATCTCACCGACCCGTGCCGCGGCGGACGCCCTTGTGGTGTTGGGTACGCAGATCCGGGTGGCTCGGCACGACAAGAACTGGACCGCCGTCGACCTCGGCATGCGCATCGGGGCTGACCCGCGCACCGTCACCGCCATCGAGCGCGGCTCACCCGGAGTCTCCATCGGCACCGTGTTCAGCGCGGCATCGGTACTCGGCGTGCCCCTGTTCGGCGACGACGACGAAAAAGCGCGGCTCCGTCGCCGCGGCGAAGAGCGGGTGGCGCTGATCCCCTCACGCGAATACCCGCCGCGATCGACGACGGGACCGGACGCCGATGACGCTCTCGACTTCTGAGACGACAGCACAACGGGATGCCTTCGTGTGGGTCTGGCTTCCCGGCCACACCGATCCGGTGCCAGCCGGACGGTTGCACTTGCGGCGCCACGGCAGCCGATACGCGTTTGGATACGGCCGCAGCTACCTCGACCGCGACGACGCCATCAGCCTCTACGAACCGGAGCTTCCGCTGCGGACCGGCTGGCAAGTTCCCCCCTCCAACATGTCGATTGCGTCCGCGCTGCGCGACGCCGGTCCTGATTCGTGGGGCCAGCGCGTGATCCTCGAACGACTCCATGGTGTCGCCGGGCGTGACGCCGACACGGCTGACCTTGACCAGATCACCTACTTCCTGGAGTCAGGGTCCAATCGCATTGGCGGGCTCGACTTTCAGGCCAGTCCCGAGGTGTACGTCCCGCGCGGCGCGTCGGCGACGCTCGACGAACTGCACGCCGCGGCCGACACGCTCGATCAGGGCCGCGAACTGACCGATGAACTGGGTGCGGCGTTGCTGCGGGGCACGTCGATCGGAGGCGCCCGACCCAAGGCACTCATCGACGTCGACGGCAGAAGCCACATCGCCAAGTTTTCCTCGGCGTCGGACCCGTACCCGGTGGTCAACGCCGAGGCGCTGGCCCTGGAACTGGCACGGCGAGCCGGAATCGACACCACTGCATCGTTTCTCATCGAATCACTGGGTCGCGACGTCCTCGTCATCGAGCGGTTCGACCGCCCTGCAGACGGCGGCCGGCGCATCATCGTCTCGGCGTTGACGATGCTTGGGCTCGACGAGATGGAGGGCCGCTACGCCACCTATCCAGATTTGCTCGACGTACTGCGCCGCACCGGTACCGACGCCGCCATCGGCCGACGGCTGTTCGAACGGATCGTGTTCAACGTGGCCATCGGCAACAACGACGACCATGCGCGCAACCACGCCGCGTTCTGGGATGGCAAGGCCTTGGAACTAACCCCGGCATATGACCTGTGTCCGCAGATCCGCTCCGGTGAGACCTCGTCGCAGGCGCTGGCGTTCGATCGCAAGGGGACCCGTGACAGCTCGTTCGCCGCGGTTGTAGACGCTGCTCCGGTGTACGGCCTGACCACCGCGCAGGCACGCGGGATCGTCGACGCCCAGGTCGCGGTTATCGAACACGACTTCGACGAGGCCGCCGACCTGGCCAGGCTGACCCGAGCGCAGCGAAACTTCCTGTGGCACAGGCAGATCCTGAACCCACACTCGAGCTACGGGTACACCACCCGGATGTAACTCGAAAGGCGCTCAAACCGTCATGAGTGCCTCACCAGGGAAGCCTGAGTCGGGCAGGCAGCGAAACGGTTAGCCGCGGCGTCAGTGTCTGCCGCAGATGTCCGACCCGGTGTCGTATACCGAAGAGGCCATCCCCTCCACCGAGGTAGTCAAGGTATTACTCCGTCACGTCGCTCTTCGTCACCATACCGTCGCCACATTCGAGACACCGCCACGATGCTGCCACTTCGACCAGATGGGCACTACGTCGTCGACCTATGAGACCTTTCGGGGCGCGTCGACCGGGGCGAAAAGGAATTCGGCCATGCCACCATCGGTGCCACCGAGACCTCCCGGACTGGGCTTGCCGGGGGTCAGGCACGAATTCGTCATGCCCCGGCGGCATTTCATACATCGGCCACAACCCCGTTATCCGTAACGGTGACGGGGTCAGCCGATACGGACCCGGCAAGCGACGATGCGTGGCCTTCCGCTGACCGAACGAGGTCGACGGACGGCGTCGAATACGGTGTCCGCGTTCGCTGTCGGATAGCCACGGCGGCTCTATGCGGAAGTCACGGCACCGTGGGTAATTCGACGTGGATTCGCGCACCGGGATGGTTGTCCTCGATGCGGACGGTGCCACCATGAGCGGCGACGATGTCGGCGACGATGGCCAGCCCGAGTCCCGCGCCGCCGGCATCGCTTGCGCGGGCGTCGTCGAGGCGGACGAACCGCTGCACGACGCGGTGACGCTCGGCAGCGGGGATGCCGGGACCGTCGTCGGCGACGGTCAGCGTTGCCGTGGCCGCCCCGGTGGAGGTCCGCAGCTCGATGGTGACGGTGGTGTGGGCGTAGCGGCAGGCGTTGTCCAACAGGTTGCGCACCACCCGACGCAGCGCGGGCGGGTCACCGAGGACCCGCACCGGTGAGATGCCGGTGGTGTCGATGCGCGGAGGTGCCTGAGCGCGGGCCTCGGCGGCGGCTTCCCAGACCAGGTCCTCGAGGTCGACGGGCTGGCGCTGCAACAGTTGGGGGCCGCCGGCATCCAGGCGCGCCAACTGCAGGAGGTCATCGACCAGATCGGCGAGGCGGGTGACCTGCTGCAGGGACTGCTGGCGGGTGCGCACCGTGGCGGTGTCGGCCGCCGCGGGTGGTGGGTGGCGCAGGTCGATCTCCATCCGGGCCCGCAGCGCGGCCAGGGGGGTCCGCAGTTCGTGGGCGGCGTCGGCGACGAAGCGTCGTTGCCGGTCGGTCGCGGCTTCGATCCGCGCCAGGAGGTCGTTGAACGTCGTTGCCAGACGGGCAAGTTCGTCACCGGAGGGCGGGACGTCGAGGCGGCGATGCAGATCGGTGCCCGGGATCGCGGCGGCTTGGCGGCCCATGGCGTCCACGGGCCGCAGCGCAGTCCCCAAGAGCCACCAGCCGACCACGCCGAGCAACACGATGATGGCCGGCACACCCACGGCCAGCGCGGTGGCCAGTTCGGTGGTGGCCGCCGTCAGAGGGCCGGTGGGGGAACCCACGTAGACGGTGACCGGGCCCGACGGTGTGGTGGTCTGCAACGCCGCGACCCGGAACGACGCGCCGTCCACCGCATCCGGGGCGGTCGTGGTGGCGAGGGTGAGGTTCCCAGCGGCCGGGGTAACGAAGAACACCCGGGGGTCGCCGTCGATGTCACCAGAGCTGAGGATTACCCGACCGGCGGCGTCGATGACCTGCACGACGGTGGACTCAGCCGCTGAGCGCGGCACTCGTGGGGTCCGACCACCGGAGGTGATGTCTTCGGAGACGGCACGGACCTGGCGGACCAGGGTGTCGTCAAGACTGGCCGCCAGCGAGCTGTGGACGCGCCACACCAGTAGCGCCGCGGCGGCCGCCACGCCGCCGGTGACGACGACGAGGGCAGCGGCGATCAACCGCGCACGCAGCGACCGGCGGCGCCACCACGACCCGGGCGCTGCCGCGGGCACGTCGTCCCCAGCACCGTTCATGTCCGGGCCGGGCGGGTGGTGTCGTCCCGCAACCGGTACCCGGCACCGCGGACGGTGTCGATGCTGCGCCGCCCGAACGGGTTGTCGATCTTGCGGCGCAGGTAGCCAATGTAGACCTCGACGATGTTGGGGTCCCCGTCGTAGTGGGTGTCCCACACCTGAGCCATGATGTCTGACTTGGAGATCACCTCCTCGCGGCGGCGCATCAAACAGTGCAGGACCGCGAATTCGCGTGGTGTCAGGTCGATGTCGGTGGCCCCGCGACGGCAGCGGCGGGTCGCGGGATCGAGCACCAGATCCCCGGCGATCAGTGCCGTCGGGCGTTCGGGGGCGCCGCGGCGGGCCACCGCCCGCAGGTGCGCCAGGAGTACCACGTAGGAGAACGGTTTGGTGAGGTAGTCATCCGCGCCCAAGTCCAAGGCGTCGGCTTGATCGTATTCACCGTCCTTGGCGGTCAGCATCAGCACCGGGGTCCACACCTTCGCCGACCGCAGCTGGCGGAGCACCTCATAGCCCGACAGGCCGGGCAGCATGATGTCGAGCACGATGACGTCGTAACCGGTGGTCTTCCCCTGGTGCAGACCATCGGGGCCGTTGTCGGCGAGGTCGACGACGCACCCGTCGGCCCGCAGGCCGCTGGCGAGCGTCTCGGCTAGCACGGTTTCGTCTTCTACCAGTAGCACCCGCATCGTGACCGCCTCTTCGGTTGTACCCATCCTCGCCGGTCATCGGAACGAGGCGCCCATCAAGGGGTGGTCGGGCGCGCGTGCTGGCGGGTCCGTGGGCGTACGGACCGGGCCGTACGCCCACGGCGGTCGCGCTACCGCGGAGGTGCCGGAGCGGGGTTGTCGGGGGTGTCACCGGGTTCGGGGGTGTCGGGGCCATCGGGGGTATCGCCGGGTTCGGGCGTGTCGATCGCACCGGGGACGTCTGGCGCGTCCAGCACGGTCGTGGGGGGCGGCGGCGGAGGCGGCGCGGGGCTGGCGCCGGCGACGGCGATCCCGCCACCGATCGCACCAGCAGCTAGCGCAGCGGCCACGGCGGCGACGATCTTGTTTCTCCGGTGGGGCATGGTCGGACCTTTCTGTCATTTCAGCCGATCTGGCTGATGTCTTCACCGTGCCCACCGCGTCATGTGGCCTAGCTGAACCCACCTGAAGACGCCTTCAGAAACCCCGTGGTCCCTTCCCCGGGTAAGGGCAAACTGCTCGATACGTGTACTTGATAGTGGCCAGCCAGCGACCCTGCGCTGAGCTACCTGGGGCACCCCGGCCACGCCCACTCTGAACGCCGAACACCGACCACCTAGTCTCGGGGTGCCATGGCGTCCAGAAGCGCGTGCACACAACTGCTGTTCTGCTTCCATCGGTGTGTCACCAAACGTCCCTCCCTCGCCGAAAGGTTATGCGCGATCGGTCATTTGAGTTACGTCGAGGCCATCCTGGTCGGGGCGTTGCAAGGCGTTACCGAACTGTTCCCGGTGTCGAGCCTGGGCCACTCCATCCTGTTGCCGGCACTGGCCGGTGGTCAGTGGGCCCAGGACTTGAACGTCTCGGCACCCGAATCCCCCTATCTGGCGGTCATCGTGGGATTACACGTGGTGATCGCCGGGGCGTTGCTGCTGTTCTTCTGGCGGGACTGGCTGCGCATCGTGGCAGGCTTCGCCACCTCGCTGCGCCACCGCCGCATTGACACCCCCGCCGAGCGGATGGCGTGGCTGATCGTGCTGGCCACCATCCCAGTGGGACTGTCCGGGCTGGCCCTGGAGCATCTGTTTCGCACCACCCTGGGCAGGCCGATCCCGGCCGCGGTGTTCCTCATCGTCAACGGCGTCATCCTCTACGGCGGTGAACGACTACGCCGCCGCAGTCCCACCCACGGCGGGAACGTCGAGAACGACGCCGCGGCCGCGACCACCGCCGAGAACATGCCTGAGGAGGACGGGGTGGACGCCGACCGCAGACTAGCCGGGATGTCGCTATGTTGATCGGCTCCGCGGAAATCCTGGCGCTGTTACCGGGGATCAGCCGTTCCGGGGTCACCATGGTGGCCGGGCTGGCCCGCGGGCTGTCCCACGAAGACGCCGCCCGGTTCTCCTTCCTACTGGCGACGCCGGTCATCCTGGCCGCCGGGGTCCTGAAGATCCCCGACCTGTTCGGACCCCTCGGGGCGGGGATCGGTCGCCAGGTCCTCGCTGGCAGCCTGGCCTCGTTCGTCTCGGCCGACCTCGCGGTGCGCTTCCTCACCCGCTACTTCGGCACCCGGACCCTGACACCGTTCGCCATCTACTGCACGTTGGCGGGGGTGGGCAGCCTGCTGTGGCTAACGCTACGCTAATGGGGTTGCCGTTGACTGCGGATGTCAAGGGCGTTGCTCGCGAGTTACGGTGCACCCGAAGGGAATCGAAGCCGACGAGACGCAGTGTTGGCGGGTTCATGTGACGTAGCTGGAGCACGCGGGTGCAAGGCCTATGTGGTCGGCGTTGGGCGGCGCAGGGTGGTCACGACGAGGAACACCAGAGCGAGGACCTGGACGGTGGCCACGACGATGATCAGGGTGGTGATGGTGTGCTCGTAGAGGTACCCGGTCAATGCACCGCCACCGGCGGTAGCCACGCCCAAGACCGCCGCGTAAAGCCCGTAGGCACTGGCCCGGCGGT
>JAHFVC010000437.1 GCA_023264765.1 Mycobacterium sp.
GCCTACGAGGTGCTGTCCGATCCGGAGAAGCGCCGCATCGTCGACCTGGGTGGCGACCCGATGGAGAACGGCGCCGCCGGTGCGGGCGGCGGTGGATTCGGGGGATTCGGCGGCCTGGGCGACGTGTTCGAGGCCTTCTTCGGTGGCGGTGGCGGATCCCGCGGCCCGATCGGGCGGGTGCGCCCCGGTTCGGATTCGCTGCTGCGGATGCGCATGGACCTCACCGAATGCGCGACGGGCGTGACCAAGCAGGTCACGGTCGACACCGCGGTGCTGTGCGACCTGTGCCAGGGGAAGGGCACCAACGGCAAGTCCACCCCGGTCACCTGTGACACCTGCCATGGCCATGGTGAGGTGCAGACGGTGCAGCGCTCGCTGCTCGGTCAGGTGATGACCTCGCGTCCGTGCCCGGTGTGCGGCGGCGTCGGTGAGGTCATCCCCGATCCCTGCCATCGCTGCGCGGGTGACGGCCGCATCCAGGCCCGTCGCGAAGTCAGCGTGAAGATCCCGGCAGGTGTCGGCGACGGCATGCGGGTGCGGCTGGCCGCGCAGGGCGAGGTCGGCCCCGGTGGTGGCCCGGCCGGCGACCTGTACGTCGAGGTGCACGAGCAGCAGCACGACATCTTCGTCCGCGACGGTGACGACCTGCACTGCACGGTGTCGGTGCCGATGTTCGACGCCGCCCTGGGCACGTCGGTCACCGTCGACGACATCCTGGACGGATCCACCGAGATCACCATTGCCCCGGGCACTCAGCCCGGAGCGGTGACGACGCTGCGCGGGCACGGGATGCCGCATCTGCGCTCGGGTGTGCGGGGCAATCTGCACGCTCATATCGAGGTGCTCATCCCGACCCGTCTCGACAGCACCGATACCGATCTGCTGCGCAAGCTCAAGTCCCACCGGGCCCGCGACGTGGCCGAGGTGCGATCCGCCCACGGCTCGTCCGGGTCCAACGGCGGCCTGTTCAGCCGGCTGCGGGACACGTTCTCCGGACGTTGAGCTCGGATGAGTAGGGCGCTCTTCTACGTCGACTCGCTGCCCGGCCCCGGCGGCCTTGCGGTGGTCGACGGCGAGGAGGGCCATCACGCCGCCACCGTGCGCCGCTTTCGCGCGGGCGAGGAACTCGATCTCGGCGACGGCGCGGGGACGACGGCGCACTGCGTCGTCGAGGAGGCCACCAAAGGCCGGCTCGCGGCCCGGGTGCTCGCCATCGCGCAGGTGCCTGCGCCGGTTCCGCCCGTCACCGTCGTGCAGGCGCTGCCGAAATCGGAGCGCTCGGAGCTCGCCATCGAACTGGCCACCGAGGCGGGCGCGGACGCGTTCGTGGCGTGGCAGTCACAGCGCTGCGTGGCGCGCTGGGACGGCTCGGTGAAGGTCGACAAGGGGCTGCGCCGATGGGGCGCCGTCGCCCGATCGGCGGCGCGGCAGTCCCGGCGTGCCTACATCCCGACCGTGGACGGGTTGCTGAGCACCGCCCAGTTGGCGGGCCGGCTCGGTGGCCTGACCTTGGTGTTGCACGAGTCCGCCACCGTCCCATTGATCGATCTGTCTGTGGCACAGGCAGACTCGGTGACGTTGGTGATCGGCCCGGAAGGCGGGATCACCGATGAGGAGATCGCGACGCTGGCCGATGCGGGCGCCGTCGCGGTCCGGCTCGGTCCGACGGTGCTGCGCACCTCGAGCGCGGCCGCGGTGGCGCTGGGGGCCATCGGGGTGCTGACGCGGCGCTGGGACGTGTAGGGATATATCCCGGCCGTTTCCTGTGAGAAACAAGCGCCACACGAAGCGGTGACATGCGCTCCCTACCGTCGCGGCATGGCAACCACCATCGATCCACCGCACAGCGAAATGGTCCGGCTGGCGAACAAGCCACCCTGGTACACGTCGCTGTTCGTGCAGCTGCTGGTGGCGATCATCGCCGGGATTCTCATCGGCTGGTTGTGGCCGGAGGTCGGCAGCACGCTCAAACCGCTGGCCGACGGCTTCATCAAGCTGATCAAGATGCTCATCGCCCCGATCATCTTCTGCACCGTGGTGATCGGCATCGCTCATGTCGGTGACCTGAAGTCGGTGGGCCGGATCGGTGTGAAGGCGCTCATCTACTTCGAGGCGGTGACGACTTTCGCGCTGCTCTTCGGCTTGGTGGTCGGCAACATCGTCAAACCCGGCGCCGGTTTCAGCATCGACCCGCAGACGTTGGCCACCGGCGCGGAGGCGGTGGCGAAGAAGACCAGCAACGGCGAACTGCCGCACACCGTCGAGTTCCTGCTCAACATCATCCCGACGTCGGTGGTGTCGGCGTTCGCGGAGAACGCGCTGCTGCAGGTGTTGTTCTTTGCGGTGCTGTTCGGGTTGGCGCTGGCGAAGTTCGGCGAGACGGGGCCGCCGGTGATCCTGGAGTTCGTCGATCACCTGAGCCATATCTTCTTCACGATCATCGGCTGGGTGATGCGGCTGGCTCCGCTCGGCGCGTTCGGCGCGATGGCCTACATCATCGGGCAGTACGGCATCGGGTCGCTGGCCAGCTACGGCAAGCTGATCGCCGCCTGCTACCTGGCGGCGCTGCTGTTCATCCTCATCCTGGCGGCGATCGCGAGGATCTTCGCGGGTGTCAACCTGTGGAAGTTCGTCGTCTACATCAAGGACGAGCTCTTCCTGGCGTTGGGAACGGCGTCCACGGAGGTGGTGCTCCCGCGCATCATGACCAAGCTGGCCAATGCCGGATGTTCACGCACCACCACGGGTCTGGTTGTGCCCACCGGATATTCGTTCAACCTGGACGGGGCCACGCTCTACCTCTCGATCTGCGTGCTGTTCCTGGCGCAGGCGCTCGGTGTCGATCTGAGCCTGGGGGAGCAGATCACGGCAGTGCTGGTGCTGATGCTCACCTCGAAGGGCATGGCCGGAGTTCCCGGCTCGTCGTTCCTGGCCCTGTCGGCGACGGTGGCTGCCATCGGGCACGGCGCGATCCCGGTCGCCGCGGTGGCGCTCCTGCTGGGCGCCGACCGCATCATGGACTCGATGCGCGTCTCGGTGAACCTGCTGGGCAACTGCGTCGCGACCTTCGTCGTCGCCAATTGGGAGGGCCAGCTCGATAAGGAGCGGATGCGCAGCGTGCTGTCCGGCGAGGATGTCGAACCCCTGGACGACGCGCTTGACCAGGAACCGGTGCCGGCCGGGACACGCGAATCGCTGTGAAGCGAGGCCGTTCCCGGCCTCTCCGTGAGACGAGTCACTTCTGGTCAATCTTTTGAATTAACCGGAATGAAACATCCCATCTTTCCCGTTCTTCCTCTTGTACCGGCCGGGGATGCCGGTGAATGAAGAGGAAGAAGTACCAAGATGAAGAAGTTCGGTTTCGCCAGTGTCATCGCCGCCGGAATGGCCGCCGCCGTAATGGGCCTGGCCGCTCCCGCACAGGCCGATGTCGCACACAACGAGTGGGTTCATTCGAACGGCCAGAGCGCCACCGCTCCGCAGGTCGACACCACGGTGCATCAGAGCCACTGACACCAAGACAACTGTCGTTGAGGGCCATCCCGGTATCGGGGTGGCCCTCAACCGTTGGGTGAGGTCGGTGACCAGCGCTAAACTGGCAACACCGACTCCAGAGCACAGGAAGCAGGCACGAAACACCACGTGACGCCCCGCGAGACGACCGCTGACTCGCCCTCCCCGCAGGTGCGCAGCAGCATCACAGTTCCGCCCGACGCTGTCGTGGGCCTGCTCGGCTCCGCAGACGAGAACCTGCGCACCCTCGAGACACTGCTCACCGCGGACATCCACGTCCGCGGCAACGCCGTCACCTTGTCCGGGGAACCCGCCGATGTGGCCCTGGCCGAACGGGTGGTCGGCGAGCTGGTGGCCGTGCTGGCCGCGGGCCAGCCGCTGAACGCCGACGCGGTCCGTCGCAGCGTCTCGATGATGACCGGCGAATCGGACGCCTCGCCGGCCGAGGTGCTGACGCTGGACATCCTGGTTCGGCGCGGCAAGACCATCCGGCCCAAGACGCTGAACCAGAAACGGTATGTCGACGCGATCGACGATCACACCATCGTGTTCGGTATCGGGCCTGCCGGCACCGGTAAGACGTATCTGGCGATGGCCAAAGCGGTTGCGGCGCTGCACGCCAAGCAGGTCAATCGGATCATCCTGACCCGTCCTGCGGTGGAAGCCGGTGAGCGCCTTGGCTTTCTGCCCGGCACGCTGAGCGAGAAGATCGACCCGTATCTGCGCCCGCTGCTCGACGCGCTGCACGACATGATGGACCCCGAGGTCATCACCAACCTGCTGGCGTCGGGCGTGATCGAGGTCGCACCGCTCGCCTTCATGCGCGGACGCAGCCTGAACGACGCCTACATCATCCTCGACGAAGCGCAGAACACCACCGCCGAGCAGATGAAAATGTTCCTCACCCGGCTGGGATTCAACTCGAAAATGGTTGTCACCGGCGATATCACGCAGGTCGATCTGGCCGGTGGGCAGGCGTCCGGACTGCGCGCGGCCATGACCATCCTCGACGACATCGACGACATCCACTTCGCCGAACTCACCAGCGCCGACGTCGTCCGGCACCGCTTGGTCTCCGAGATCGTCGACGCCTATGCGCGCCATGATGATCCGGGCATGGTCAACCGTGCCCAGCGCCGTTCGTCGAACGGGCGGCCTCGTCGATGAGCGACGCTTGCGGAGCGAATCAACGGACAGCATGCGGGACCCGAGCCTGCGAGGGAACCGCATGAGCATCGAGGTCTCCAACGAGTCCGGGTTCGACGTCTCCGAGGAAGAACTGATCAGCGTCGCGCGGTTCGTCATCGGTCAGATGGATGTGAACCCGGCGGCCGAGCTGTCCATGGTGCTGCTGGACACCGCGGCCATGGCCGACCTGCACATGCGCTGGATGGACCTGCCCGGGCCCACCGACGT
>JAHFVC010000158.1:0-2475 GCA_023264765.1 Mycobacterium sp.
GCGGCTGGTGATTCGGCGCTCCGCTGTGACCAACAGCGCGTCGCCAGGACGGATGATTCTCGGCTGGGCGGGTAGCCGGGTGCGGTGAATGATGACACGCGCGGCGCGCGCACCCGCGGTTCGCTCTACAGTGCACACCTGCGCTCTACGGCAGTGGTCGCCGCACAGATCGTCGTCGTCGCCGCGATGATGTGGATCCTGGCCTGGATCCTGGGTGAAACATGGGTCATCATCCTGCCTGTCGTTCTCGCCCTCATCCTGAGCACCGTGTTGTGGCCGCCGGTGCGCTGGCTCCGACGTAGGGGCCTGCCCCCGGCCGCGGCGGTCCTGGCGGTCCTGGCCGCGGCGCTCATCATCGTCGCCGCCTTGGTCGCCGCGATCGCGCCGGCGATCGTCGAGCAGTCCGGGGAACTGGCCGAACAAGCGTCGGCCGGTGTGGTGCAGGTACGAGATTGGCTTGGTGGCCCGCCGTTCAATGTCAGTGATTCACAACTGAACTCAGCCGTCACCGCGATCAACGACCGATTGAATTCCAGCAGTGAACAGATCGCGTCGGGTGTGTTCACCGGGGTCGGTGCCGCGACGTCTGCGCTGGTGACCGTGTTCACCACCGTGGTCGTGATGTTTTTCCTGCTCAAAGACGGGCCCGGCTTCATCCCGTGGCTGCGCCGGACGGTCGGCACGCCGGCGGCTCCGCACCTGGCCGAGGTTTTGCAGCGGGCCTGGGCGGCACTGGGCGGATTCATTCGCACGCAGGCGCTCGTCAGTCTCGTCGATTCCGTACTCATCGGGACGGGCTTGTTGATCCTGGGGGTGCCACTGGCTTATGCGCTGGCGATCATCACGTTCATCGGCGGATTCGTTCCCATCGTCGGTGCATTCGTCGCCGGTGGACTGGCCGCCCTCGTCGCGCTGGTCGCCAACGGACTGGTGAACGCGCTCATCGTCCTGGCGATCATCGTCGCGGTGCAGCAACTCGAAGGCAATGTGCTCCAGCCGTGGCTGCAGTCCAAGTCGATGAAGTTGCATGCCGTCATCGTTCTACTCGCTGTGACGTTGGGAGCCTCGGCATTCGGCGTGATCGGTGCATTCCTCGCCGTGCCCACCGCCGCGACGATCGCGGTGATACTGCGGTACTACGGCGAGCAGGTCGCCGCAGGGACCCGGCCATCACCCGAACACGACGAAGAGCCGACCACCCAGGCCTAGCCCAGACCGTCGATCGACGGGTCTCGGCTCAGGGGATGCTGATGGAGGCCAGGCGACCATCACCGTGGGCAGTGTCGACGTCGCCTTCACGCCCCAGCCGTTGAAATGAGCGTCGGGTCGGTGGCACGTGAGGACTCCGTTGTCGACTCGATGCTCAATTCCGCCCTACCGTCAGTGGTCGTGCCGTCCGTGTGAACCCCAGTCATCGCCACCGCGGTGGTGATCGGCCTCGGCGGAGCTGTGGTGCCCGCCGCCGTGGTGGTGCCCGTGGCCATCGGAGCCCAACGCGTATCCCGCGGTGAAGATCGAGCCGCCGATCACGAGCGCGACGGCCGTGGAGGCGATGACGGCGACGACGCGACCGAGACGGCCTTGGGGTTTGAATCGTTGCCAACGCGAACGCGGTTGTGCCGGTGTCAGTTCGGCGGATTCGATGGGTTCTGGTTGATCAGTCATGACATCTACCTTCGCCCGGCGGGATGAGAGCAGGGTGAGAGCGGACTATGACTCGGAGATGCGTCTCGCAGAGCCGGTGGACACGCACCACCCCCGAGCTTCGACAACACACAGACCCCATCTTGTATGGTCAGAAAATGGCCGACCCCCGCGTCCTGGACTTCGACCTTCCGCGCCTGCGCATGTCCGCACTGGAGTGGGGACCCGCCGACGGCCGCCTGGCCTTGTGCGTGCACGGATTCCCGGACAGTGCGCACAGCTGGCGGTATGTGGCACCGGCACTGGCCGCCAAGGGTTTTCGTGTCATCGCTCCGTTCACCAGGGGCTACGCCCCCACCGGGCCCGCTCCGGACGGCGACTACCACCTTGGCGCCCTCATGTCGGATCTGATCGACCTGCAGCTGGCGCTCGGCTCCCCCGACGATGCCGTCCTGATCGGTCACGACTGGGGTGGGTGGACCACCAACGCTCTGGCCGCCTACCCGGACTCACCGTTCGCGGCGCACATCTCCATGGCGCTACCACCGATCAAGGCAATTTCAGAGTCGAAGTTCAGCCCGGCCCGCACCGCGAAGCTGGCGGCGGTCCAGCTCCGGATGAGTTGGTACATCATGTTCTTCCAGACTCCGTTTGCCCCGGAACGACTGCTGCACCGGGTGATTCCCCGGCTGTGGAAGGACTGGTCGCCGCCGCACGCGGACGTCGACGACGACGTGGCCGCGGCGCTGGCGGCGTTGCCCACCCCCGCCCACCGACAAGCCGCGGTCGCGTACTACCGGGACACCGTCCGCTTCACACCCGCGGCAGCGC
>JAHFVC010000158.1:2485-14449 GCA_023264765.1 Mycobacterium sp.
CTGGACCTGCCCCGCAAGCCGATGCTCGTGCTGCACGGGGACCAGGACGGCGCCATGCAGGTCGGCTACCTGGAGCAGGCCCTGGACTTCCTACCAGCCGGCAGCACGGTCCAGATCATTGCAGGCGCAGGGCATTTCCTGCAGGTCGACCAGCCCGACGCCGTGACTGCGGCAATCCTGGACCACCTCGGTCAGGTCTGACGGACTCGCCCGGTCAGCGACCGAATGGTCTGGATCTCGCTGTCCCGATAGGCACGGCCGTCGGGATACAGCAGATCGTGGAACCACAGCTTGGGCTCGGCGGGGTCCGGGTGATCCCAGGAATCCCACGGGAAATACGTCTGTGTCTTGCCCGCCACGAAGCCCCAGTTGTACATCCCGATGTTGCGCCGCTTCGCGATGGGCAGGATGGCCTCGATGGTGCTGCCCTCCGGGCGCGCCAGATACTCGGTGCACAGCAGCGGGCGGCCCAGCGGTGCGATTTCGTTGACGCGATCCTCGAAGTCGACAGGCTTGCCGTACGAGTGGAAGCTGATCACATCCGAGTTGTCCAGTTGCAGCCGCGCCATGTCGCTGAGCTTGTCGGGTGCCCAACTGTCCTGCCAGACAGCGCTTGTCAACGGCTGGATGGCGTTGACGGTGCGCGCCCACCCGAACACCTGCGGTAGCAGCGCCGTCACCAGCGCGATCTTGTCGGGCCGCTCAGTCTTGCGGTAGACCTTGGCCGGGTTGTCAGGTTCGTTCCACAGGTCCCAGCCCAGCACCCGGCTGTCGTTGCGGAACAGTCCGATCACGCCGGTGACGTAGTCGTACAGCACATTCCGGTAACGCTGGTCACCCAGCAGGGCCGCGCCCGGGCTCTGCACCCAACCCGAATTGTGCACGCCGGGCACCGGGGCGTGCTGCGGTCCGAGCTTGGGGTTGGGATCCCAGCAGGAGTCGAACAACACGAACAGCGGTTTGATGCCGTGGCTCGCCGCGATGGCGACGAACTGCGCGAGCTTGCGCTGGAAGCCGACGCGGTCCTGCACCCACAGCTGGTCGTGCAGGAACACCCGCATGGTGTTGAAGCCGATCTGCTCGGCCACCCGGAGTTCGCCGTCGATGCGACGCGGGTCATAGGTGCCTGACTGCCACATCTCCAGCTGGTTGATGGCGTTTGCCGGGATGTAGTTGGCCCCTACCAGCCAATCCTGAGCTTTGTACCAGGCGTTGGCGCGGTCGGCGGTCCAACGCGCGGAATCTGCCGAGGCAAAAGGTAATTGGGTCAGCGCAGCGCCGGCCGCCAGAAGGAGGGGCAGTTTGAGGGCGGTACGACGATCCACTTGGCGACCATAGTTTGCCAACACTCTGTAATCAGTCTCGCTTATCGAATAGCAACCATTGGGCGTGGGAATCGTTATAACCGGACGCCGCCCCCCGGGAACGTCCGTAAGATGCACCCCGTGCGGTACCCCGCTCGCCGTGACATCCTCCGGTATTTACTCGCTGCGCCGGCCCTCGCCGTTACGCCCGCAGTTCAGGCTCGCGCCGACACCGCGACGCTCATCGATTTCGCGCAACGACTGGTCCCGGCCGACCAGATCGCGGCCGCAGGTTACGCCGGCGCCGTCGTCTTCGTGTCCGAGTCCCGGCCGGGTGCGAACTTCGATTTCAAGCCGGTCACCCGAGCGTATGCCGATTCCCTGCGCGCGGCAGGCCTGCACGTCGTGAGCAATTTCCAATACGGAAAACCTGGTTGGCCGGATCCGTCGGACTACACCCGCGGTTTCGACGGCGGCGTGGCGGACGCCCAGAGCGCGCTGAACCTGCACGCGGCCGCCGGCGGCCCCGCTTCGGCGCCGATCTTCTTCAGTGTCGACGAGGACATCGACGCCGCCACCTGGAAAAGCACTGCCTTGCAGTGGTTCCGCGGCATCAACTCGGTTCTGGGCGCGCCCCGCACCGGCATCTACGGGCATGCCCGCGCATGCACGTGGGCGGCCGATGACGACGTGATCGGACACTCCTCCACCGCCGGTTACCGTTGGGCCTGGCAGACCCGGGCGTGGTCGCGCGGCGAGCGCGCCCCGGCGGCGGTGCTATATCAGTCGGTGATCTTCGCCGGCTCCGATCCCGGTGCGGTGCTTGACGGCACCCACGTCGACGAGGATCAGGTGCTCGCAGCGGACTTCGGCCAGTGGGATCTGGAACGGTGAAATTGACAGGGAGTACAGATGATTGAGGTATTGCCGGACGTTCCCGACGGCGTCACTGGCATCCGGGTGTCCGGCCGGATCAGCGGTGCAGACCTGAGCGCGTTCGCACCGACCATGGAGCAGCTCGGCAACGCGGGCGAAATCCGGATCGTCGAGGTCATCGCCCCCGACTACGAGGGCTTCGGCCCGGGCGGGCTGGCCCAGGATCTGAAGCTCGGCTTCGGTGCGCTCCTCAAGCACCACTCGTCGTTCAAGCGGATCGCGGTGGTGTCGGACAAGGAGTGGGTCAAGCACACGCTGCATGCGCTGGCATGGATGGTGCCCGGCGAGCTCGCGATCTTCGGCCTCGACGAGTTGGACGATGCCAAGCAGTGGGCGGCAGGTTAGAGACTTTCGGCCCTGTCTGCGGGGCGCGACCCGGCGATAACGTCGGCGGCATGATCGAAGACACCAGACTCGGCACCGTACTCGGCGAGAACGAGTGCTGGCGTCTGCTCGGGAGCGTTGCCTTGGGCAGACTTGTCACCACTGTCGACGGTGAGCCGGAAATCTTTCCCGTCAACTTCGTCGCTCAACACCGGACCATCCTGTTCCGCACCGGCGAGGGCACCAAGCTCGCCGGATCCGCGATGAACAGCCAGGTGCTGTTCGAAGCCGACGACCACACCGTCGGCGAGGGTTGGAGCGTCATCGTCCGGGGTTCCGCGGGCACACCCAAAACCGACGACGAGCTCCAGGACGCCGAACGGGCGGGCCTGTATCCGTGGACCTCGACCTCGAAACCGCACTTCGTCCGGATACGGCCACTTCGGGTGACGGGGCGCCACTTCGTGTTCGGCCCGAAGTCCGTCAGGGCGTGACGTCTCCGATTGCCTTCTCCCGACTGGCGAAACGCATATCGCTGGCCAGCGCCAGCTCGCTACCCACCCCGGTCGCCCTGCCGCGGATGGCCGCGATGGAGACCACCGGTGCTCGGCTGATACGGGCGAACAGGTCGGGCAGCTGCTGCAGCCCTGAAGAATCCGTCGACGGCGCTGTCGAAAACCACGACCTGCACATGGTCATCGGTTTCCAGCGCCGCGACGATCTCGGCGAGCTGCGGAAGATTCTGCGGACCAAAGATGACCAAAGATATTGAGCGGGAGCATGTCGAAGGTCACGCGCCAGAACGCGGTGTGTGCCGGGTCAGGGTGATCTGGTTCGTCACGGCGGCCTCCCTCGTAGGTCAAACGCCTTCAGATGGTTGCACAGCCACCCGCGAGACGGCGATCTCGCGCATCTGCCCCAGCACGCGGGAGGCGACCTGGGCGGCCAGCCACAACGCCGCCCGGTCATCGTCGGACAAGCCGCCGAGCAGATCCGCGATACGTTCCAGGCGCAGCTCCTTGCGCCCGGCCCACAGTTCCTGCCCGGCGGCACCGACCTTCACCAGCGAGACGCGGCCGTCGTCGGGATCGCTCCACCGTTCCACCAGGCCCTGACGTTCCATCCGCTGCACCAGCTGGGTCATGCCCGATTGGCTGGAGCCCTCGGCTTCGGCCAGCGCGGTCAAGCGCATCGGGCCTTCACGGTCCAGCCGGTTGAGTACCAGGGTCGCGCTGGCGCTGAGACTGTCGCGGTCCACCAGATAACGCCACATCAGGTCGGTACTGGTCTCGATCATCGCCGATACCGTCGCTGCGTCATCGCCAAGGGCACCCACCAGGGATTTATATCATGCACAGGATTCAATTGACGGGCACGACACCACATCGGCACGACGGTTGACTGGCAATGCCCTGTGAATCCTCGGCTCCGCGTGGCCGCTCGGAATGATTTTAGATCCTATATGCGATATAGATTTCGATGCGCGTGGACCGACCACGGCATGGATCGGGGTGTGTGAGTGAGCCAGCGTTCCACCGGCAGGGTGTTTCTGGAACGGGCCTGGCTGCCGTTGGTCGCCGTCGTCGCGGTCGGCGTCGGCGCCGTTTGCATGTGGAAGGTGCATCAGGCCTCGGCTCCCGGACCGGTGATCGCCGTCAACGGTCCACAGGCACCCGAAGAGTTCACCCCCAAACAGCTGACCTACGAGCTGTTCGGAGACCTCGGCGACGGCGGCATGTTGGTCTACGTGGACCTCGACGCCCATCCCCATCGGGTCGACATCACCGAATTGCCGTGGTCACACACCGAGACCACCACACTCACCGTGGTGTCCGGCAGCATCTCGGCACAGGTCAAAGGCGGCCAGATCGGGTGCCGGATGCTGGTGAACGGAGTGGTCCGCGACGAACAGTCGTCCACCCGCGCGAACGCGGACGTCACCTGCCGGGTCAAGTCCGCGTGAGCGCGCATCAGGCCAAGCGGCCGTTCTTCGCCAGAACGGTTCGCCTGCTGGCACTTCCGATCATCGTCTTCTGGGGTCTGGTGGCCGTCACCACCAACACCTTCATCCCCAAAGTCGAAGACGTGGCGGCCGAACTGGCCGGTCCGATGATCCCCACCTACGCGCCATCTCAGGTGGCGATGCTGCACATCGGCGAGAAGTTCCAGGAGTCGACGTCCACCAGCCTGACCATGGTGGTGCTCGAAGCCGACCATCCGCTCGACGAGCAGGACCACCACTACTACGACGACCTGATGCAGCGCCTGCAGCACGACACGACGCACGTGCAGTACGTGATGGATCTGTGGGGCAAGCCGATCACCGCGGCCGGCGCCCAGAGCGTCGACGGCAAGGCCACCTATGTCTTGTTGCGCCTCGCCGGCGACATCGGTCAGATCCAGGCCAACGAATCCGTCGCAGCGGTCCGCGACATCGTCGCCAAGGACAACCCGCCGCCGGGCCTCAAGGTCTACGTCAGCGGCGCGGCGCCGCTCGCCAGCGACACGCTGTCCATCGCGAACTCCAGCCTGAACAACATCACCATTGTGACGATCTTCCTGATCATCGCGATGCTGCTCATCGTCTATCGCGCGCCCAGCACCGTGCTGGTGCCACTGGGCAGCGTGTTGTTCGAGATGCTCATCGCCAAGGGCGTGGTCTCCACCCTCGGCCATTCAGGCGTCATCCCGCTGTCGTCGTTCGCGGTGAACATGGTGGTGTCATTGACGCTGGGCGCCGGAACCGATTACGGCATCTTCCTCTTGGGCCGCTACCACGAGGCACGCCAAGCCGGCGAGACCCGCGAAGACGCGTACTACACCGCCTATAAGGGCGTCTCCCCCATCATCATCGGTTCGGGACTGACCATCGCCGGTGCCGGCTTCTGCCTGAGCTTCGCCCGGCTGGACTACTTCCACACCATGGGTCCCGCGGTGGCCATCGCCATGCTGCTCACTGTGTCGGCAGCGCTGACGCTGGGCCCGGCGATCCTGACGGCGGGCAGCCTGTTCGGGTTGTTCGATCCCAAACGGGTTGCCAAAGGACACTTTTACCGTCGGATCGCGGCCAGCGTAGTGCGCTGGCCGGTGCCCATCCTGGCGGCCAGTTCTGCGGTGGTCATGCTCGGGGCGATCTTTGTGCCCACCTATCGGGTGAGCTATGACGACCGCACCTACCAACCGGCGGACGCACCCGCCAATCAGGGCTTCGCGGCGTCGGACCGGCACTTCTCGCAGAGCAAGCTGTTCACCGAGATGCTGATGGTCGAGTCCGACCACGATCTGCGTAACTCGGCGGATTTCATCTCGTTGGACCGAGTGGCCAAGGCCCTCATCAGATTGCCCGGGGTGGCGATGGTGCAGAGCATCACCCGGCCGCTGGGCCGGCCGCTGGACCACGCCAGCATTCCTTACCTGTTCACCACGCAGGGCAGCGGCAGCGGACAGCAATTGCCGTTCAACCAGCAGGCCAACGGCGACACCGACGAGCAGGCCAAGATCCAGGCCGACACCGTCGCCACGCTGGGCAAGACGATCGACCTCACCCAGAAGATGGCCGACGACCTGCACAGCACCGTTCTCACCTTCGAGAATCTGCAGCAGGTCACCGACGAGGTCAATTCCGACATCGCAAACCTGGACGACTTCATGCGGCCCCTGAAGAACTACTTCTACTGGGAGCCACACTGTTTCGACATTCCGGTGTGCTACGCCTTCAAGTCGCTGTTCGACGGGCTGGACGGCATCGACGCGCTCAACGCCCAGATCGCGAATGCGACCGCCGACTTCCAGGCCATCGACGCGCTGATGCCCCAGATGATCACCCAGCTGAAGATTCAGCGTGACCAGACCCAGGCGCTGCAAGCCGTGATCGTCAATTCCTACGGTCCGTCGCACCTGCAGTCCACCCAGACCGACCAGACCTTCGACGACATGATCAACGTGGGCAACGACTTCGACGCCTCCCGCAGTGACGACTTCTTTTACATGCCACGGGAAGCCTTCGACAACGAAGACGTCAAGACCGGGATGAAACTGATGATCTCGCCCGACGGCAAAGCTGCGCGGTTCATCGTCACGCACGAGGGCAATGCCATGGGGCCCGAAGGCGTCGAACACGTCGCGCAGTTCCCCGAAGCCATCAAGGCCGCGTTGAAGGAGACGTCGTTGGCGGGATCGCGTGTCTATATCGGCGGCGCGGGCTCCAATAACAAGGACATCAAGCAATACGCGGCCTCGGATCTGCTGATCGTGGCCATCGCCGCGTTCATCCTGATCTTCCTGATCATGTTGTTCATTACGCGAAGTCTGATCGCCGCCTTGGTGATTCCCGGGACGGTGGCCTTCTCGTTCGCCGGAGCCTTCGGGCTGTCGGTTCTGGTGTGGCAACACCTGATAGGGCTGCATCTGCATTGGCTGGTGCTGCCGATCACGTTCATCATCCTGGTCGCGGTCGGGTCCGACTACAACCTGCTGCTGATCGCCCGGGTGAAGGAGGAAGTGCATGCCGGGCTGCACACCGGTTTGATCCGTGCGCTCGGCAGCACCGGTGGCGTGGTGACCTCGGCGGGGCTCGTCTTCGCGTTCACCATGCTGGCGATGCTCACCAGCGACCTGCGCACCATCGGCCAGGTGGGCACCACGGTGTGCATCGGTTTGTTGTTGGACACGCTGATCGTGCGCTCGTTCATCGTGCCGTGCATGATCCGGATTCTCGGCCCCTGGTTCTGGTGGCCGACCCTGGTGCGCACCCGTCCGCTGCGGGAACCGACCGACTTCGCGGGGGTGCGGCGATGAGTCTGTGGGCCGCCCTGACAGTCGTCTTCTTCTGCGCCGTGCTGGTTTTCGCCACGCTCGGTTCGATCTTCGTGGCCAAGCTGGTGCGGCGACCGACACTGCAACTCAGTGAGGACGTGGCCGGTATCCCCGAGGTGCTGCGCAAACTGCGCAAGCGTGAGCCGATGACCGACGAGGAAGTCACCTTGGCGCGACAAGCGGTCACCGACCGCGGGTCGTTCCTGGCCTTGTGCATCCCGCTGACCATCTTCAGCATCGGATGCTTCTATGTGTTCGGCAGCCTGGAGCATCTGCACGGTCTGCGACCTTCGGAACGCACGTTTCTCGGCGTCATCCCGATGTTCACCTCGACCAACCTGGGCATCCGGATGCTCAAGAGCGCCAGCCTGAAACGCCGGTTGCCGAAGGTTCACTGAATTCGGGGACTACCGTGGCACCAACCGACCGCGACGATCCGGGGGTCAGCGTGCTGGACTTTCTCGTCACCATGACCACGCAGGTGCCGGCCGACAAGGCCGCCGCCGACGTTGCGGAGATGCGCGCCCGAGAAGGCGCCCGAGCCGTCGAACTCGCCGAGCAGGGCACACTGCTACGACTGTGGCGGCCACCCCTGCAACCTGGCGAGTGGCGCACGTTGGGGCTGTTCACCGCGCCCGACGAGAACAGTCTGGAGACCGATCTGGCTTCGATGCCGTTGCGCGCCTGGCGCACCGACGAAGTCACCCCCCTGGCGGCGCACCCCAACGACCCGCACGGAGACCCGCGCCCGCACGCCGTCGAGTACCTCGTCGCGATGACCATCGTGGTGCCTGCCGACGTCACCCACGATGTCGCCGAAGACACCTTTGCGCGGGAGGCCGACCGCGCCCGCCACCTGTCAGCGGACGGCCATCTGAGCCGGTTGTGGGCGTTGCCACCCGTCGCGGGCCATCCACACACATTGGGCTTGTGGACTGCCGCCGATGAGCAGCAGCTCACCGCCGTGATCAGCGATCTTCCGCTGTACCCGTGGATGGACTATCAGGTGACACCTTTGTCGGAGCACCCCAGCGATCCGGCGCGTCAGCCGCGAGCGCGCAGCTAGACTGCCCCCGTGTTCGGCCGCAAAGCAGTCACCGCAGCATGTCTTGTCAGTGCCCTCGTCGCAGCCGGATGTTCCTCCCCCACAACGCAATCCGCGCCCTCGCCCGTCTCGCAGACGCCCAGTGGACCGCGGGCCGCAATGCTCGACGATCCAACCACGGCGACAGGCGCGCAGCCGCGACTGGCGGACGATCCGGCACAGCTGGCCGATGACCTGGTGACCGACGAGCGCACGCTGCGCGACCCGGCGGCGTCAGAGCCTGCCCTGGCGCAAGCGGCGCGCCGCCAGCAGGTGGCCTACCGTGCGATCGGGCGACACCCCGACTGGGACGAGATCATCCGGCCGCGCATCCCCGCCGAACTGGCCGAGGTCTACGACCGCAACGTCGATGCCCGCCGCCGGCTGGCGGCCATGGCCCATCCCAAGAACACGGTGCCGGCGTGGCGCATCAATGCACCGGCGCCGGCCGATGAACTGATGAACTACTACCGCGAGTCCGAGGCCGCCTCCGGTGTCGGCTGGAACTATCTGGCCGCCATCAACCTGATCGAGACGCGGTTCGGCAGCATCGACGGTGACAGTGTGGCGGGCGCGCAGGGGCCGATGCAGTTCATGCCGTCGACCTTCGCCGCCTACGGCGACGACGACATTCGCGCGCCGCGCGTCAGCATCATGGCGGCCGGGCGCTACCTCGACGCCAACGGTTTCGCCGGCGACCACGATCACGCCCTGTTCCGCTACAACCACGCCGACGAGTACGTGCAGGCTGTCAACGACTACGCAGCCGCCATGGCTGCCGATCCCGCGGCATTCCCCACTTTCTACCGCTGGGATGTCTACTACGTGACGACCGCGGGCGACGTCCTGCTACCGATCGGTTATGCCGCCGACGCACCCATCCCGGCGAGCGACTACCTCGCCGCGCATCCGCAGTAGTCGGGTCGGCTCAGCCGGGCGCCTGGGTGCACAGCGTGCCCCGCGCGGCCCGCACCAGCCCGGCCGCCTGATCCGGTGTCGCCCCATTTGGGCCAGCCACGGTGTCGATGGCGCCTTGCACACCTTGGCGGGTGTACAGCGCGCGGCAGGCTTGCTGACCCGCCAGCAGTATCTGGTCGTCGTCACCGGGGAAACCGGCGCCGCGCGCCTGGTTGATGAAGTTCTGCTGCTCCGGCGTGACCGGTATGGGCCAGGCCACCGCGGTTCCGCCGGCGTACGCCAGTAGCGCGCCGGCGCCGAGTGCAGCCGTCAGTATCCGGATCGGTGTGCTCTTCATGCTTCCCCCTTGAAGACGTGTCGATATCCCCGCGTGCCAGTACATCATCTTTGCCACGCCATGACGGCGGCCTGAACTAAAGTCCCTGCGAACCCGCCATAGGGCGGCTGATTCGGCGGGAGCAGGTCAATGACGACGAACGAAGTTCACAAGCCCGAACGCCGTGGCGTCATGCAGTCGCTGACCGGGTTGTGCGTCCGGTACGTCGAGCGCCTGATGCCCGACCCTTACCTGTTCGCGGTCATCCTTACACTCATCGTCGCCGCACTGGTCGCGGTCCTGGTGAACCATGCCTCGCCCAGCGGGATGCTCGAGGCCTGGTACGGCGGCGTCTGGGGACCGCAGAACATCTTCACGTTCGCCTTCCAGATGGTGCTCATCCTCGTCACGGGCTACACGCTTGCCGAAGCTCCGATCCTGAAGCGGGCCATCGTCGCCATCGCGAGCAGGCCGCGCACCCAGGTGCAGGGCGCCTTGCTCTGCTTCGGCGTGAGTGCCGTTCTCTCCCTGCTGAACTGGGGGCTGGGCCTGGTCGCCGGCGCGCTGGTGGCCCGGCAGGTCGCCAAGCGCTTCCCCGACTCGCATTTCGGCTACCTCATCGCGGCGGCGTTCATGGGGTTCATCGTGTGGACGCAGGGGCTGTCGTCCTCGATCGCGCTGGCCAATACCGACAGCGGCAGCCCGATCAACGTGATCCACAAGTTGACCGACATCACGGTGCCGTTGAGCCAGACCATCTTCCAGCCCTACAGCTGGCTGTCCGCGATCATCCTGCTCGCTCTGCTCGCGGTCGCGATCTGGCGGATGGAGCCGCCACAGAGCCTGGCACCCGATCCTGCGGTGTTCGAGGACGAGGATCAGCCCGAAGTCCACATCGAGGGCAAGAAATCGTTCGCGGAGTGGCTGGAGAATCTATGGATCCTCAACGTCCTCGTATTCGCCGCGGGTCTCGCGTATTTCGTCATCAGCGGCTTCGCACTGAATATTTCGTCGATGATCATGTTGTTCACCGTCACCAGTGCGCTGCTGCACCGTACGCCCATCCGGTTCATCCGCGCATTCACCGGTGCTGCAAAGGTTTCCGGACCGCTGTTGTTGCAGTACCCGCTCTACGGGGGCCTCGTCGGACTGCTGGGCTATCACGCCGCGGCGGATTCCACTCCGCTGCAGACACTGCTGGCTCAGACATTGGTCAGCGGCGCGACGGAGTACACCTTGCCGTTCCTGACGTTCATCGGCTCGGTGATCATCAGTCTGTTCGTGCCGTCCGGCGGTGGGCACTGGGCGGTGCAGGGACCGATCGCCGTCGACTCCGCGTTGGCCATCGGTCAGGGCTCACCAGGCTACCTGGGATTGATCTCCATGGCGGTCGCCGTCGGCGAGGGCGTGGCCAACATGATTCAGCCGTTCTGGTTGCTACCCCTGCTGGCGATCGCGAAACTCAATGTCCGCCAGGTGATGGGCTTCACGATCGTGGCGTTCCTGATCGGACTGGTGGTGTTGGGCGCGGCCACCTTGATTGCACCCCTGGTGATCTGAACGGACACAACATCATCGACTATCTGACTCAATTCGACGAACCGACCGGTTATCTCGATTTCGCCCGGGTCGGACCGCCGTCACGCGCCGTTCGCACCGTCACCGCAGCACTGCTGGACCAGATCGCCACTGCGACCGTGGGCACCGTCGATGAACTGATGAGGTGGGAAAGCCGCGCGTTGTCGGCCATCGCCCGGCTGACCGGCTCCGACGTCGATCACGTGGTGCTGCTCCCCAACACCAGCCTCGGGCTGCTCCAGGCCGCGTTCCACACGCCGCCGGGCTCCGAAGTGCTCATCTCTCCGGCCGAGTTCCCCGCCAACACGTATCCCTGGCGACGAGCCGAACAGGCGGGTCGGATCACCGTGCGGCACATGACCACCGGGCCTGTCCTGCCGGAGCGGGTGCGCACGTCCCTGACACCGGAGATCGCACTGGTCGCGGTGAGCGCCGTGGACTTCCGCACCGGTTACCGAGCTGACCTGGCGGCGCTGCGCGACGTCGTCGGTGAGCGTCTGCTCGTGGTGGACGCCATCCAGGGTTTCGGCGTGACCGACGAACCGTGGGATGCCGCTGACGTTCTCGTCGTCGGTGGGCAGAAATGGCTGCGTGCCGGATGGGGCACCGGATTCGCGGTGCTGTCCGACCGGGCTCTGGAGCGTATGGACCTCATACTGTCGGGCTGGACGGGCGCCCGTGACGCCGAC
>JAHFVC010000438.1 GCA_023264765.1 Mycobacterium sp.
GGGCGGCGGCCGAGCGCCTCGCCGGTGAGTTCCCGCGCATCACCGTCGACCCGGAACCGATCTTCGTGCGCAGCTCCGATCAGGTGTGGACCGCGGCCGGTGTCACCGCCGGGATCGACCTGGCGCTGCATCTGGTCGAGGCCGACCACGGCACCGAGATCGCGCAGACCGTGGCGCGGTGGCTGGTGCTCTACCTGCGCCGCCCGGGCGGGCAGACGCAGTTCGCGGCCCCGGTGTGGATGCCGCGGGCCAAACGCGCACCCATCCGTGACGTGCAGGAAGCCATCGAATCCGAACCCGGCGCCGCGCACAGCATTTCGGCGCTGGCCCAGCGGGCCGCCATGAGCCCGCGGCACTTCACCAGACTGTTCACCGAGGAAGTCGGCGAAGCGCCCGGCGCCTACGTCGAACGCATCCGCACCGATGCGGCCCGGCGCCAGCTGGAGGAGACCGACGACACCGTCACCGTCATCGCCACCCGCTGCGGCTTCGGCAGCGCGGAAACAATGCGCCGCAATTTCGTTCGGCGCGTGGGTATCTCACCCGATCAATACCGAAAATCGTTCGCATAGAGGAGAAATAATGCAGACCGCCATCGTGCTCTACCCCGGGTTCACCGCCCTGGACTTCATCGGTCCCTACGAGTCGCTGCGCTGGCTACCCGATTCCCAGGTGCGCTTCGTCTGGCACGAACCCGGGCCCATCGCCGCCGACTCCGGCGTGCTGGTGGTCGGCGCCACCCACTCCTTCGACGAGACGCCCTCGCCGGACGTGATCCTGATCCCCGGCGGGTTCAGCACCGTGGAGCACGCCCGAGACCAGAGGGTGCTCGACTGGGTGCGTCGCGCCCACCGGACCGCCACCTGGACCACATCGGTGTGCTCCGGCTCGGTCATCCTGGCCGCCGCCGGCGTGCTGGACGGCAAGCGCGCCACCTCCCACTGGGCGGCGCTGCCCATCCTCAAGACCTTCGGGGTGACGCCGGTCGGTGACGAGCGCGTGGTCCACCAAGGTGATGTCGTGACGGCCGCGGGGGTATCGGCGGGTATCGACCTCGGGTTGTGGCTGGCCGCCCAGATCGCGGGGGAGGACCGCGCCAAGGCCATCCAGCTCTCGATGGAGTACGACCCGCAGCCCCCGTTCGACTCCGGGCACTTCTCGAAGGCATCCACGGCCACGAAGGCGACGGCCACCGCATTGATGTCCCGCGAACTGTTGAAACCCGCGGCGCTCAAGGCCAGCACCCTGCTGCTGTGGGACCAGGCGATCAAGAAGGTCCGCGCCCGCAAGTAGGGTCGGCCGGGTGAACCTGGCTTTCGACGACCGCGGTACCGGTGATCCCATCCTGTTCATCGCCGGGCGCGGCGGGGCAGGCCGTACCTGGCACCTGCATCAGACCCCGGCGTTCCGGCGCGCGGGCTACCGCGTCATCACCTTCGACAACCGCGGTATCGGCGCCACCGAGAACGCGAGCGGTTTCACCACAGAACAGGTGGTCGCCGACACCGCCAAGCTGATCGATGATCTGGTCGGCGGCCCGGTGCGGGTGGTGGGTGTGTCGATGGGCTCGTTCATCGCGCAGGAACTGATGCTGGCCCGGCCCGACCTGGTCACCCAAGCCGTCCTGATGGCGACCCGCGGCAGGCACGACAAGGCCCGGGACTTCTTCAGCAAGGCCGAGCGCGAGCTGGCCGCCGCGGGCATCGTCCTGCCGCCCGCCTATGACGCGAAGGTCCGGTTGCTGGAGAGCTTCTCGCCCAAGACGCTGAACGACGACCGCGCGGTGATGGACTGGGCGGAGATGTTCACCATGTGGCCCACCAAGTACACGCCGGGGCTGCGCAGCCAGCTGGACGTGTCACCGCAGGGCAACCGGCTGCCGGCCTACCAGAGCATCACCGCGTCGGTGCTGGTCATCGGGTTCACCGACGATATCGTGATGCCCCCGCATCTGAGCCGTGAGGTGGCCGACGCCATCCCGCGCGGCCGGTTCCTGGAGATCGGCGACGCCGGCCATCTGGGCTTCATCGAACAGCCCGACACCGTCAACGACGCCATCCTGCAGTTCTTCGGCGAGCAGCGCATACAGCTGCCGCTTGAGCCCCGGGCATAGGCTGACGTGGTGAATCCATCGACGACACAGGCGCGCGTCGTCGTCGACGAACTTGTCCGCGGCGGCGTGCGCGACGTGGTGCTGTGCCCGGGTTCACGCAACGCGCCACTGGCCTTCGCCCTGCATGACGCGGATCGGTCAGGCCGGATCCGGCTGCACGTGCGCATCGATGAGCGCACCGCCGGCTACCTGGCGATCGGGCTCGCACTCGGCGGCAAGGCACCGGTCTGCATCGCGATGACGTCGGGCACCGCGGTGGCCAACCTGGGGCCCGCGGTCGTGGAAGCCAACTATGCCCGGGTGCCGCTGATCGTGCTGAGCGCCAACCGGCCGTATGAATTGCTGGGCACCGGCGCCAATCAGACGATGGAGCAGCTGGGCTACTTCGGCACCCAGGTGCGCGAGAACATCAGCCTCGGGCTGGCCGTCCACGAGGATCTGGCGGCGCTGAACACCCAGTGGCGGTCGGCCACCTGCCGGGTGCTGGTGGCCGCAACCGGGTCGCGCAGCGCCAACGCCGGGCCGGTGCAGTTCGACATTCCGTTGCGCGAACCGCTGGTCCCCGACCGCGATGACCACGACGAGACCCCGGCCGGCAGGCCGGACGGCAAGCCGTGGACCCACACCCCGCCGGTCGTGTTCGACCAGCCGCTGGACATCGACCTGACCCCGGACACCGTCGTCTTCGCCGGGCACGGCGCCGGCCACCATCCCAGCCTGGCCGCCCTGCCCACCGTGGCCGAGCCGACAGCCCCGGCACCCGCCAACCCGCTGCACCCGCTGGCGCTGCCATTGCTGCACCCCAAGCAGGTCATCATGCTCGGCAGGCCCACCCTGCACCGGCCGGTCTCGGCGCTACTGGCCGACCCGGCGGTGCCCGTCTTCGCGCTGACCACCGGCCCGCGCTGGCCCGACGTGTCCGGCAACTCGCAGGCCACCGGCACCCGAGCGGTCACCAGCGGGACCCCCGACCAGGGCTGGCTGCACCGCTGCGTCGACCTCCATCGGCGCACCCTGGCCGCGGTGCACAGCCAGCTGGCGCAGCATCCGCTCACCACCGGCCTGCACGTCGCAGCCGCCGTGGCCGCGGCGCTGGGCGACGGCGACCAGCTGGTGCTCGGCGCTTCCAACCCGGTGCGCGACATCGCACTGGTCGGGTTGGCCACGCCGGGGGTGTCGGTGCGGTCCAACCGCGGGGTCGCCGGCATCGACGGGACGGTGTCCACGGCCATCGGCGCCGCGCTGGCTCACGAGCGCGCAGGCGGGCATCCGTCGCCGAAGACCATCGCGCTGATCGGCGACCTGACCTTCGTGCACGACAGCTCGGGCCTCCTCATCGGGCCCACCGAGCCCACCCCGAAGAACCTGACCATCGTGGTGTCCAACGACAACGGCGGCGGCATCTTCGAACTGCTGGAGCAGGGCGACCCACGCTTCTCCGATGTGTCCTCGCGAATCTTCGGCACCCCGCACGACGTCGACGTGGGCGCCCTGTGCCGCGCCTATCACGTCGACAGCGCCCAGATCGAGGTCGCCGATCTCGCTGCCGCGCTGCGCGATCCGTACGACGGTATGCGGGTGCTGGAGGTGAAGGCCGACCGGTCGTCGCTGCGGGCGCTGCACGCGTCGATCAGGGCGGCGCTCTAGTGGGTGCCTTCGTCGAGCGCCTGAAAGTGTTCTGGCGCAGGGTGATTCCACACATGTTCGGCGACGGCAACCAGACCCGATCGCAGCGGATCGCGCGCCGCATCCGGGTCGGCATCGTGTTGGCCGCGTGCCTGGTGACGTTCCAGTCCGTCCTGCTGGTGGTCGGCGCGTGGGTGAACGACGGTCAGATCGAACGCGACATGGGCGTCGCGGCGGCCGAGGTGCTCGATGCCGGCCCCCGTCGTTCCACCATCGAATTCGTGACGCCCGACCGCGTCACCTACCGCCCCGAGCTCGGTGTGCTCTATCCGTCGGAGCTGGAGAACGGCATGCGGATCTATGTCGAGTACGACAAGTCCAATCCGGATCTGGTGCGCGTCCAGCACCGCAATGCCTCCCTCTCGATCGTCCCGGCGGGCTCCATCGCGGTGCTGGGCTGGCTGATCGCGGGCGCGGGGCTGGTGGCGGTGGAACTGGTGGAGCGGCGTCTCACGCCGTCTGCACCAGCTTCTTGAGCCAGTCGTTGTCGTAGATGTCGATCTTGTGGTCCTTGTTGAGGTCATAGACCGTCGGCGTGCCGGTGACGGTCGGGTCGATGTCGTAGAGGAACCCGAAGTTCATATCCTCCATGCCCGCGACGTCGACGGACGACTCCCCGCCGGCGATGCTCTGCGCTTGCGCGTCGGGCACCCCGGAGGTACGAGCCATCTCGGCCATCTCGTCGTCGGTGGGCCCCAAGCCGCCGGGATCCTGGTTGGCCCACAGTTCCTCGATGAACGACTGGAAGGCGGTGGCCGGGGTCTTCTTACCCTGGGCCGCAACGAACAACGCGTTGGCGACGCGCTCGGAATGATGATTGCCGCCCTCGTCGAGGAAGGTCATCGGCCGGTAGGTGACCTGCAGCGCCCCGATCCCGATGTAGTAGCGGATGGCATCGCCGAAGTCATGCTGGAGATCCGCGCAGTGCGTGCACTGCGGTTCGGTGTAGATCTCGATGCGGGCGGCGGCGTCGGGGAATCCCGCCACGATCCCGAAACCGTCCTTGCTCACCTCGGTCATCGGGCGCACCGGATCGGGCTGCGCGACACCGGTGATCTGGCGCGCGCACCCGACCCCGCTCAGCAGCGTTAATGCGGCCAGCACCACCCACCATCGACGCAC
>JAHFVC010000159.1 GCA_023264765.1 Mycobacterium sp.
CCCCCATCATCGCCGGAAAGCCCTTGCGCGGTATGGCCGACGAATGCCTCAAGGTGATCGGTGTCGAGTCCTCCTCGCAGGCCGTCGGGTCGCACTACGGCGCACGCAGCGGGACCGGCATCCTGGACGGCTGGCTGATCGACCAGGGCGACGCGGCCACCATCGACGGCGTACGGGTGCAGCAGGCACCCCTGCTGATGACCGACCCCGCGACCACCGCCGAGATGGTCCGCGCCGGAATCCAGTTGGCGGGCCTGAGTTTGTGAGCGCCGAACACGGCACATCGGCCGCCATCGAGATCATCCCCGTTCCCGGTCTCGGCGAATTCCGGCCGGGGGACGATGTGGCCGCGGCCATCGCCGAGGCCGCCGCCTGGTTGCGCGACGACGACGTGGTCGTGGTGACCAGCAAGGTGCTGTCCAAGGCCGAGGGCCGCATCGTCGCCGCACCCACCGATCCCGAGCAGCGGGACACCTTGCGCCGCAAGCTCATCGACGACGAGGCGGTGCGGGTGCTGGCCCGCAAGGGACGAACCCTGATCACCGAGAACGCCTTCGGGCTCATCCAGGCCGCAGCCGGGGTGGACGGCTCCAACGTCGACGGCGCCGAACTCGCCCTGCTCCCGGTCGATCCCGATCGCAGCGCCGCCACGGTACGCGACGGGCTGGCGCAGCGCCTGGGCGTGCGGGTCGGCGTGGTGGTCACCGACACCATGGGCCGGGCCTGGCGCAACGGCCAGACCGACGTGGCGATCGGCGCCGCCGGGTTGACCGTGCTGCACGGCTACGGCGGCTCACACGACAGCTTCGGCAACGAACTCTTTGTCACCGAGATCGCGGTCGCCGACGAGCTGGCCGCCGCCGCGGACCTGGTGAAGGGCAAACTCACCGGCATCCCGGTGGCGGTGGTCCGCGGGCTGACGCTGCACGACAACGGTTCCGGGGGTCGCACCCTGGTCCGCAACGGTGAGGACGACCTGTTCTGGCTCGGCACCGCCGAAGCCATCGAGCTCGGCCGCGCCCAGGCCCAACTGTTGCGCCGGTCCGTCCGCGAATTCCTGCCCGACCCCGTCGATCCGGCGCTGATCGAGGCCGCGGTGGCCGAGGCGCTGACCGCCCCCGCCCCGCACCACACCCGGCCGGTCCGGTTCGTCTGGGTGCGCGATGCGGCCACCCGGGCACGGCTGCTGGACACGATGAAGCGCCGCTGGGAAGCCGACCTCATCGGCGACGGCCGCTCCCCCGAGGCCGCCGCACGCCGCGCCGGCCGGGGCCAGATCCTCTACGACGCACCCGAGCTCGTCGTCCCGTTCATGGTTCCCGACGGTGCGCACACCTATCCGGACCCGGCACGCACCGCGGCCGAGCACACCATGTTCACCGTCGCCGCGGGCGCCGCGGTGCAGGGCCTGCTGGTCGCGCTCGCGGCCAGGGCGGTGGGCAGCTGCTGGATCGGATCCACCATCTTCGCCGCCGATATCGTGCGCGCCGAACTGGACCTGCCCGGCGATTGGGAACCGTTGGGCGCCATCGCGATCGGACACCCGCCCGAGCCGTTGACGCCGCGCGAACCGGGTACGACCGACGGGCTGCTGGTCATCAGATGACACTCCACGGCTCGGTCATCGACACCCTGACCCGTTGGGATGCACCCGATCCCGCCCAGGACACCCTGCGCGAAGCGGTGCTGGCGTTCGTGCTGGCCCGCCCGGATGCCTGCCGGCGGGCCTGCGAGCCCGGCCACATCACCGCGTCGGCACTGGTACTCGACCACACCGGAACCCAGGCGCTGCTCACCCTGCACCCGCGGGTCGGGCGCTGGCTGCAATTGGGCGGGCACTGCGAGGAACCCGACGCCGATATCGCCGCGGCGGCGCTGCGCGAGGCAACAGAGGAATCCGGGATCACCGGGCTGCGCCTGGACCGCGAGCTCGCCGCGCTGCACGTGCATCCACTTACCTGCTCGCTCGGTCTGCCGACCCGGCATCTCGACCTGCAGTTCGTCGCACACGCTCCTGCGGGCGCCGAAATCCTGTGTAGCGACGAGTCACTCGACCTGCGTTGGTGGCCGCTGGACGCACTGCCCGAAGACGACCCGGCATTGACGGCGCTGGGCCGTGCGGCCGCGGCGCGTCAGACGTCGGAGGAGTAGCGGATACCGCCGTCGGGGATGGTGACGCCCGGCCACACCCGGGCGCCGCGCAGCAGTTCGCATCGCGCTCCGATGTCCGCACCGTCGCCGATCACCCCGTCGCGCACCAGCGCCCGTGGGCCGATCCGGGCGCCGAAGCCGATGATCGAACGCTCGATCACCGCGCCGGCATCCACCCGGACCCCGTCGAAGATCACCGCACCATCCAGTCGGGCGCCTGCCCCGATCTCGGCACCCCGGCCCACCACGGTGCCGCCGATCAGCACCGCGCCCGGCGACACCGAGGCGCCGTCGTGCACCAGTGATTCGCCGCGCACATGAGTCAGCGCCGGCGACGGGGCGATACCGCGGACCAGGTCGGAGGATCCGCGCACGAAATCGTCCGGGGTGCCCATGTCGCGCCAGTACGAGGTGTCGACGTAGCCGCACACCTGACGGCCCTCGGCCAGCAGGCCCGGGAACACCTCACGCTCCACCGACACGGGACGTCCCTTGGGGAGCGCATCGATGATCTCGCGCCGGAAGACGTAGCAGCCCGCGTTGATCTGATCGGTCGGCGGGTCCTCGGTCTTCTCCAGGAACGCCGTCACCCCACCGGTCTCGTCGGTGGGCACACAGCCGAACGCGCGGGGGTCACTGACCCGGACCAGGTGCAGGGTGACGTCGGCCTGATGGTCGTTGTGTGAGGCCAGCAGTGCGCCGAGATCGGCGCCCGACAGCACGTCGCCGTTGAACACCAGCGCGGTGTCGTGACGCAGCTTGCCGGCGACGTTGGCGATACCTCCGCCGGTGCCGAGCGCCTCCTTTTCGACGACATAGTCGATCTGCAGCCCGAGCTTCGAACCGTCACCGAATTCGGCCTCGAACACCTCGGCCTTATATGAGGTGCCCAGCACCACGTGCTCGATCCCCGCGGCCGCGATGCGCGACAGCAGGTGGGTCAGGAACGGCAGCCCCGCGGTGGGCAGCATCGGTTTGGGCGCCGAGATCGTCAGCGGGCGCAGTCGGGTGCCCTGCCCCCCGACGAGAATGACGGCATCGACCTTCTTCGGGTCCACAGGAATGTTCAACGTCAGCCCCGTCCTTCCGCCTGCCTGCGCCGCGAGCGACGCACCACCGCACTCGACCGGGCGGCCAGCGCGCCTTTAATGGTCCAACGTAGCGGCGCCTGCCACCACTCGGGGTAACGATCAGCGAGAAAGGTGTACGTGCTCCGGTGGTGTGCTGCCAAGTTGCGGGCGGGGTCGCGCCCGGTGGAATGTCCTTTGTCGTGCAGCACCTCTGCGGCAGGCACGTAGACGTTCTGCCAACCGGCCTTCGCGATCCGATTGCCCAGGTCCACGTCTTCCATATACATGAAATAGCGTTCGTCGAAGCCGGCGATGCGGTCGAAGGCGGACCGCTTGAGCAACAGGCAGGAACCGGACAACCAACCGACGACCCGTTCGCTGGGCTCCAGATTCTCCTGGCGGTAGGCCGCCGTCCACGGATTGGATTTCCACACCGAACCGACCACCGCATGCATGCCGCCGCGGACCAGGCTCGGCTGCAGCCGCGCCGACGGGTAGATCGTGCCGTCCGGATCACGGATCAGCGGGCCCAGCGCACCGGCGCCCGGCCACCGCCTGGCCGCCTCGAGCAGGTTGTCGATGCTGTCCGGCCCCCACTGCACATCCGGATTCGCCACCACGAAGTACTCGGCGTCGCTGTCGGCAAGATACTTGCGTACCGCCATATTGACCGCGCTGCCATAGCCGAGGTTCGAACCGGTACGCAGCAGCTCCACATTCGGGTGGGCCGCCACCGCGGCCTCGGGTGCGCCGTCGGTCGAACCGTTGTCGGCCATCACCACCGTGACCGGAAGCTCGGTGGCGTGCGCCAAGGTCGCCAAGAAGCGCTCCAGGTGCGCACCCGGCGAATACGTCACCGTCACGACGGTCAGCCGGCCGATCTCGTCTGTCACGGCGTCGAGGGTATCGGCGCAGCGGCGCCGAGCACCCGCGGGGCCATCTAGCGGGCGAGCACGGAGGCGGTGAACTTCGGCTGCCAATCCGAGGTCAGCAGCGCACCGAAGTTCGATTCGCGGTCGCCGCGATTGGCACTGTTGTTGTCGCGGATGCTGTAGATGAAGGCGGGACCGACGTAACCCAGACCGGCCGCGGCGGACAACACGTCGGTGATCTGCTTGGCCTGTTCCTGCTGACTGACGCCCTCGGCGGTGTCGCTGGTCGGAGCGCCGAGCTCGGTGAACCAGATCTTCTTGCCACCGTCACCGGCGCCGGCCATCACGTCGTGCATCAACCCGACCTCGGACCAGCCGCCCTCGGGGTCGGCGGCGAGACCACCCGGGCTGACGTAGGGGTGCGCCGCGGCGGCGTCGAACGAGCCCTGGATGCCGGCGTCGTAGAGCTTGCGCAGGAAGTTCGACGGCGACTCCGGCCCGGGCTGGCGGCTGAGGCCGGACAGCACCACCGTGGCGGCGGGGTTGCCCGCCTTGATGGCCGGGTAGGCGGCCTTCAGCATCCCCGCGTAGACGGCTGCCCGGTTCTGGGTGAAGCCCATGAACAGCGGCAGGTTCGGCTCGTTCCAGACCTGCCAGGCCGGAATCCGGGAGCCGTAGCGCTGCGCGGCGACGCGGGCGAAGTTCGCGTAGTCGCCCGCGTCGGCCGGCGGCACCGACGGGATCAGCGAGTTCAGCGCCTGCGGACGGGCCCACGACGGGGTGTACAGCAGGACGCCCAACACGCGAAGGCCCTTGGCGGTCGCGGTGTTGACCGCGTTGTCCAGGTAGCCCCAGTCGTACTGACCCTTGGACTTCTCGATCGTGCTCCAGTCGACGGCGAGCCGGTACCACGAGGCCCCGGTACGGGACACAGCATCGATCTCACGGTTGGTGTCCTCGAACGACGAATACGTCGGAGCGGCGCCCTGACCGAACCCGTATCCGTCCGCGGGCGCGACGACCCCGGCATGCGATACCGCCGGTGCGACGGATACGAATGCCGCGATCAGCGTCGCGACCAACACGCCACGCCGACCGGCACGTCCCAGGGTCCTCAACATGAACGGCATGGTATCCCACCCTCATTTCGGTGAAATTGACAAGTGATTGACAGCTTCAGCCGCGTTATCGGCGGCCGGAGCATCGGTGTTACCCAGCTACCGGGCAATGGTCGCCGAAGACCTGCCACGCCGATCGGGCTAACGGGTACCGACGCCCGATCCCAGTAGCCTGTCGTGGTGCCCCGCCGAATGCTCCGGATCGCCGCCGCCGCGGTCGCCTCCACGGTCGTCATCGGTACCGGCGCCGCATGGAGCACCGTCCGGTCCTTCGAGAGCGGCATCAACCACGTCAACTCCGCTGCCCTCGGCGGTGGCGGCGAGGACGGCGCCATCGACATCCTGCTGGTCGGGATGGACAGCCGCACCGATGCCCACGGGAACCCGCTGTCGGCCGACGAACTGGCCACCCTGCGCGCCGGTGACGACGTGTCGACCAACACCGACACCATCATCCTGGTCCGCATCCCCAACAACGGGAAGTCGGCGACCGCGATCTCGATCCCGCGGGACTCCTATGTCGAGGCACCCGGCATGGGCAAGATGAAGATCAACGGCGTCTTCGGCGAAGTGAAGCTCGACAAGATGAAGCAGCTGGTGGAGGTCGAGGGCGAGGACCCCGCCACCGCGGAGCCCAAGGCCACCGAGGCCGGCCGTGAGGAACTCATCAAGACGGTCGCCAAATTGACCGGTGTCACGGTCGACCACTACGCCGAGATCGGCCTGCTCGGTTTCGCACTCATCACCGACGCCCTCGGTGGCGTCAACGTGTGCCTGAAAGACGCGGTGTACGAGCCTCTTTCCGGGGCCGACTTCCCGGCCGGCTGGCAGAAGCTCAACGGGCCGCAGGCACTGAGCTTCGTCCGGCAGCGCCACGACCTGCCCCGCGGCGACCTGGACCGGGTGACCCGCCAGCAGTCGGTGATGGCGTCACTGGCCCACGAGGTCATCTCCAGCAAGACGTTGACCAGCCCGGCCACCCTGAACCGGTTGCAGGAAGCGGTGCAGCGGTCGGTGGTGCTGTCCGACGGCTGGGACATCATGGATTTCGTGCAACAGCTGCAGAAGCTGGCTGCCGGATCGGTGGCGTTCGCGACCATCCCGATCCTGCAGGAGGACGGCTGGAGCGACGACGGGACCCAGAGCGTGGTGCGGGTCGACCCGACCCAGGTGCGCGACTGGGTGGACGGGCTGCTCAGCGATCAGGCCCAGGGTAAGACAGAAGAGCTGAGCTACTCGCCGGAGAAGACCACCGCCGATGTGGTCAACGACACCGACATCAACGGGCTGGCCGCCTCGGTGTCGGAGGTTCTCACCGGCAAGGGCTTCACCGCCGGCGCGGTGGGCAACAGCGAGGGTGTGCACGTCACGAACAGCCAGGTGCAGGTCGCGAAGGTCGATGACCTTGGGGCACAGGCGATTTCGAAGGAGCTGGGGAGTCTGCCCGTGGTTGAGGACGCGTCCCTGGCACCGGGAGCCGTGCGCGTCGTGCTGTCCGCGGACTACACGGGGCCGGGATCCGGCCTGGAGGGGCCCACCGGCCTGTCCGGCGATTCCGCCGTGGTCTCGCAGAGCGCGGGCGACGTGTCTGGTTCCGACGAGGCGCCCCCGCCGCCGTCGCCGATCATCACCGCCGGCTCCAACGACCCCGCGTGTGTCAGCTGACGTGACGACAGTTACTGCGGCACTGCTCGATCCGTTGATGCAGCGCGACGCCGTCGGGCCGCGGATCACCTATTACGACGACGCCACCGGCGAACGCATCGAACTGTCCACGGTCACGCTGGCGAACTGGGCCGCCAAGACCGCCAACCTGCTGCGCGACGAACTCGGCGCGGGCCCGTCGACCCGGGTGGCGGTGCTGCTGCCCGCGCACTGGCAGACCGCGGCCGTGGTGTTCGGCATCTGGTGGGCTGGTGCGGAGGCCGTGTTCGACTCGGGTGAGGCCGATATCGCGCTGTGCACCGCCGACCGGCTCGACGAGGCGGATGCGGCCGTACCGATGGGCGAGATCGCCGTGCTGTCGCTGGACCCGTTCGGCAAGCCGGTCCCCGACCTCGCGGTCGGGTTGACCGACTACGCGACGGCGGTACGGGTGCACGGCGATCAGATCGTGCCGGAGCGTCATCCCGGGACGGCGCTCGACGGCCGCAGCGTCGACGAGGTCATCGCCGCCGCGTCGGACAGCGCTGCGGCACAGGGCTTCACCGCGGGTGACCGGGTGATGTCCAGCCGGACATGGACCACCGCGGCGGAGCTGATCGACAACCTGCTGGCGGTGTTCGCCGCCGGTGCATCGCTGGTGCAGGTCACCAATCCCGACCCGGGCGCGCTGGAGCGGCGCAGGCAGACCGAGAAGGTCACCCGGGGTTAGTTTCGCGTCAGCGCAGCAGCTGACGACTCATCACCACGCGCTGGATCTGGTTGGTGCCCTCGTAGATCTGGGTGATCTTGGCGTCGCGCATGAATCGCTCGACGGGGAAGTCCACGGTGTAGCCGTAGCCGCCGAAAAGCTGGACGGCGTTGGTGGTGACCTCCATGGCCACATCGGAGGCGAAGCACTTCGACGCCGACGCCAGGAACTGCAGATTGGATTCGCCACGCTCGCCGCGGGCGGCGGCGGTGTAGACCATCAGCCGGGCCGCCTCGATCTTCATCGCCATGTCGGCCAGCATGAACTGGGTGTTCTGGAAGTCCGCGATCGACTTCCCGAACTGCTTGCGCTCCTTGGTGTATGCGATCGACGCGTCCAGTGCGCCCTGCGCGATGCCCACGGCCTGGGCGCCGATGGTCGGGCGGGTGTGGTCCAGGGTGGCCAGCGCGGTCTTGAAACCGGTGCCGGGCTCACCGATGATCCGGTCACCGGGGATGCGGCAGTTCTCGAAGTACAGCTCGGTGGTGGGCGAACCCTTGATGCCCATCTTGTGTTCCTTGTGCCCGGCCGAGAAACCCTCGTCGTCCTTGTGCACGATGAACGCCGAGATGCCGTTGGCACCCTTGTCCGGGTCGGTCACCGCCATCACGGTGTACCAGGTGGAGTAACCGCCGTTGGAGATCCAGCACTTGGTGCCGTTGAGGATCCAGTCGTCGCCGTCGGCCACGGCGCGCGTGCGCATCGCACCGGCGTCACTCCCGGCTTCGCGCTCGCTCAGCGCGTAGGAGGCGGTGGCCTCCCCCGCGGCGATCGACGGGAGCACCTTGCCCTTGAGCTCCTCGGAACCGCGCATCAGCAGGCCGGTCGTGCCCAGCTTGTTGCAGATCGGGATCAGCGACGACGACGCACAGACCCGCGCCACCTCCTCGATCACGATGCACGCGGCGACCGCGTCGGCGCCCTGGCCGCCGTACTCCTCGGGGATGAACACCGCCGAGAATCCCGAACCGTCCAGCGCGGCCAGCGCCTCGCTGGTGTAACGCGCCTGGGCGTCCACCTCTGCGGCGTACGGCGCGATCTCCTTCTCACACAGGGCGCGCAACACGGTGCGCAGCTCATTGTGCTCGTCGGACAGCTGGAACAGATCGAACGACGGATTGTCCATCACAGGCTCCTTAGCTACTCGTGGGTGACTTTAACCTCTACTGCGCGCCGCCCAACAATCGGTCGCGCAGTGCGGCGTCCTTGGCCAGCACCGTCGCCTCCAGATCGGCCTGGAACGCCTCGATGCGGGCACGCAGCGTCGGGTCCGCCGCGCCCAGGATGCGCACGGCCAGCAGCCCGGCGTTGCGCGCCCCGCCGATGGACACCGTGGCCACCGGAACACCGGCCGGCATCTGCACGATCGACAACAGCGAGTCCAGTCCGTCCAGGCGCGCCAGCGGCACCGGCACCCCGATCACCGGCAGCGGGGTCGCCGAAGCGACCATGCCCGGCAGGTGCGCCGCCCCGCCTGCGCCGGCGATGATGACCTCGATGCCCCGGCCGGCAGCCGTCTGCGCGTAGTCGAGCATCCGGCCCGGCGTGCGGTGCGCCGACACGACCCCGATCTCGAAGGGGATGTCGAACTCGGCCAGCGCCTCGACGGCCGCCTCCATCACCGACCAGTCGCTGTCGCTGCCCATGATGACCCCGACGCGCGGGGTCGCTCTGCCTGTCATGAATGTCCGTCCCATCCGTCGGTCCACTGTGCGTGCGACAGCCAATGCGCCGCGCGCTGCGCCCGTTCCCTAAGTGCTGCAACATAATCCGGATCGTCGGGAGATCCGCCTGCCGTACCGGGGATGTTCACGTGGCCGATCTTGCGGCCCGGTCGCTCCCCCTTGCCGTACAGGTGCACCTTGGCATCGGGCATCCGGCCGAACAGGTGGTGCACCCGTTCGTCCATCGACATGGACGGCGCCTCGGTGGCCCCCAGCACATTGCCCATCACGGTGACCGGTGCCAGCGCGCCGGTGTCGCCGAGGGGGTAGTCCAGCACCGCGCGCAGATGTTGTTCGAACTGGCTGGTGCGGGCGCCGTCCATGGTCCAGTGCCCGGAGTTGTGCGGCCGCATCGCCAGCTCGTTGACCAGGATCCCGCCGTCGGTGGTCTCGAAGAGCTCGACCGCCAGCACCCCGACCACGCCGAGTTCGTGGGCCAGCCGCAGGCCGAGCGATTCGGCGGCCGCGGCGGTCCCGCCGTCGAGCCCGGGTGCGGGTGCGATGACCTCGACGCAGATTCCGTCCCGTTGCACGGTCTGCACCACCGGCCACGCCGCGCCCTGGCCGAAGGGCGAGCGCGCCACCAGCGCGGAGAGCTCGCGCCGCCACGCCACCCGTTGTTCGAGCATGACCTCCACGCCGTCGGCCAGGTAAGCGGCCACGGCCTCCCTGGCGTGTGCCAGGTCGCGGGCCAGCACCACGCCGCGGCCGTCGTACCCGCCGCGGATCGTCTTGATGACGACCGGCCCGTCGATCCGGACCGCGAACGCGTCGACGTCGTCGACGCCCGTCACCGCGGTGTACTGCGGGATCGGCGCCCCCAGGGCCTCCAGCTTGCGCCGCATGATCAGTTTGTCCTGGGCGTGGATCAGCGCCTCCGGCGGCGGTGCCACCGTGACGCCCTCGGCCACCAGCTGGTCCAGCAGGTCCGTCGGGACGTGTTCGTGGTCGAAGGTCAGCGCATCGGCGCCGGCCGCGGCGCGCCGCAGCGCGTCCAGGTCGGTGTGGGAACCGATCACCACGTCCGGGCTGACCTGCGCCGCGGGTTCGTCGGGACCGGCCGAGAGCACCCGCAGCGTCTGCCCCAGGGCGATCGCCGCCTGATGGGTCATCCTGGCCAGTTGTCCACCGCCGATCATGGCGACGACGGGTGCGCTCGGGCTCTGACGGGTTCGTGGCACGGCACCATGTTTTCATGGCTCGCAAGTAGCCCCTGCACCCACTGCGACCTGCGCAGGTTCACGTTGCCCAGGGACTTTCCGTAGACTCCCTCTTCGTGTCCTTTGCTGATGCCACGATCGCGCGGCTGCCTCGCCCGATCCGGCCCTTCGCCGAGCGGCACCATGAGCTGATCAAATTCGCGCTGGTCGGCGCCACCACATTCGTCATCGATTCGGCGATTTTCTACACGCTGAAGCTCACGGTGCTCGAGCCCAAACCGGTGACCGCCAAGATCATCGCCGGCATCGTGGCCGTCATCGCGTCCTACATCCTGAACCGCGAGTGGAGCTTCAAGGACCGTGGCGGCCGCGAGCGCCACCACGAGGCGCTGTTGTTCTTCGGCGTCAGTGGGGTCGGTGTTCTCCTGAGCATGGCCCCGCTCTGGGTGTCGAGCTACGTCCTGCAACTGCGGGTGCCCGAGGTGTCGTTGACGATGGAGAACATCGCCGACTTCGTCTCCGCGTACATCATCGGCAACCTGCTGCAGATGGCGTTCCGGTTCTGGGCGTTCCGGCGCTGGGTGTTCCCCGACGAGAACGCCCGAAACCCCGACAAGGCGCTGGAATCCACCCTCACCGCGGGCGGTATCGCCGAGGCGTTCGAGGATCACCACGAACTGGGTACCAGCGCGCAGCGCTCCGGCCCGAACGGGACGGTCACCCCGCTGCGTCCGTCACGCCGACCCGATCAGCTGGGCGATTCCTCGGAACCGAGGGTGTCGAAAACTTCGTGATAGAGCAGGGAGTGCACCTGCTCGACACGCGGAATGTCGTAGAACTCCAGCGGATCCTGGGACGCCGATTCGATGATCAGCGTTCCGGTGCGCACCAGCCGGTCGATCAGGCCGTGCCGGAACTCCACGGAGTTGATCCGGGCCAGCGGGATGTCGATACCCGACCGGTTGAGCACGCCGTGCCGGAACATCACCCGCCGGTCGGTGATGACGAAATGGGTGGACAGCCAGTTCAGATACGGCCACAGCGTCAGCCAGCCGATCAGCACCAGCCAGATCGCGGCGATGACGCCCGACGCGACGGTCTTGGCGGTCGGGTCCCAGTCGGTCCGGTTGATCACCGCGGCACCGAAGGCGGCCACCGCGGTGGTGAACACCAGGATGAACGCCGGGCCGATCAGCCGTTTCCAGTGCGGATGCCGGTGCAAGACCACACGTTCGTCGCCGGCGAGCACATTGTCCGGGTAACCCACACGACGACCTTACTGCTGAGCAGGCCCCGGTGCGGGCCGCAAATGCACAATGTCGCCGGCCGCGACCGCCGTCGTCCCGGCGGCCGACTCGATGAGCAAGCGGCCGGTGTCGTCCACCTCGGTGGCGGTGCCGACGATCTCGCGGTCACCGGGCAGCAGCGCCCGGACCTGCGCACCGATCGTGCCGCTGCGCCGCCGGTACTCGGTGAGGACACCGGCACCACCGCGGCGCCAGTCCTCGACGCGCGCCCCCAGCTGCGTGAGGATGCCCAGCACCAACTGATCGCGATCGGCGGTTCCGCCCGCGGCAAGCACCGAGGTGGCGCCGGGCTGGTCGATCTCGTCAGCACCGACGGTCACGTTGAGGCCTATGCCGACGACCACCGCCTGCTGCGGCGAGGCGACCTCGGCCAGGATGCCTGCAATCTTGGCCCCGCCCACCAGGACGTCGTTGGGCCATTTGAGGGAGCCGGTCACGCCGACCTCGTCGAGCGCCGCGGCGACGGCGACCCCGGTCAGCAGCGGCAGCAGAGCCCAGCGCTGTTCGTCGACCCCTGCGGTCGACACGCCGACCGACATGGCGACGGACCCCATCGGCACGCCCGCCCAGACTCGTCCGCCGCGACCCCGCCCGGCCACCTGGTGTTCGGCCAGCAGCACCGCGCCGCCGATGTCCTCCCCACCCGCGGCGCGGGCGACCAGGTCGGCGTTCGTGGAACCGGTCGCCTCGACGACGTCGAGGCGCCGCCATCCGGTCATCTTCGCGCGCAGTGCCGCGGCGTCCAGCGGGGTCCGGTTCGTGTCAGCAGTCATCAGCAGTCATTGTGCACCGGCCGGCCGGCGAAGCGGTCGAGCAGCCACTGCAACTGCGTCGCCAGATCCACATCCGAGTGGCCCTTGCCCGGTTGGAACTCCACCGTCACCGAACCACCCATGGCGCAGGCCCGCTCGATCGCGGCGCGCGTCCACTCCGGGTTGATGTAGGCGTCCGATCCGCCGTACCACACCGACATCGGAGCGGTCAGCGGACGTTGCGGAAGTGCCCACTGCTGCAAGAACTTTCGCAGCAATTCGGCGGCTTCCGGGGTGCGCGGCGCGAACTCCGTGCCGATCAGCTTGTCCGCGACGGCGGAGCGCTGCATCAGCTCCGAGCCCTGACATGCGGTCAGCACCGCCCAGTTCTGCGCGGCCACGTCGCGCCGGAAGTCGTCACGATCGAGCTCAGGGTGGCGGCGCGCCAGCGACTCGACGATCAAGGGCATGCTGAGGCGCTGCTCGCGGCTGAGCGTGCCGGCCGCCGCCAGGTCGACGAATTTCGTCACGTCCGCGGCGGGTGCCGCGGCGACGGCACCGAGGATCTGCAACTCGGGCGCATACGCCCCGGCCTGTTCGTCGGCGGCCCAGGCGGCGGCGCCGCCCTGCGAATGACCGAACGCGGCCCACAGGGTCGACGTCTCCCCGGGGAAGGCGTGCCGCAGCGCCCGCACGGAGTCGATCATGTTCAGCCCGGCCGTGCGGGCATCGAGATAAGGGTGCAGTCCCTTGACGCCCAAACCCTCGTAGTCGGCCACCGACACGGCATAGCCCCGCTCGATCAGCGGCGCCACGAAGCTCAACGCGCCTTCCAGCCAGGGCGACAGCGAGGGCCCGCACGGCCCGTCGATGCCGACCGTCCCATGGCCGACGGCCACCACCGGCCACCCGGTCGCGGGCGGGCTGCCCAACGGTGTGAACACAGACCCGGAGACCACGGTGGGCGCGCCGGTATCCCCCGACGTGGACCGGTAGACGACGCGCACCGCACGCAGGTTGCGTCCCTCCCGGGTCTGCGTCACCGACGGCATCGTCGTGGCCGTGATGAGCGAGCCCGGTCCGGTACCGGCGAAGTCCGCCGTCGCGACGGGTACCGGGGGCCCCTGCAGCGAGGAGAAGGCGTTGTAGGTGGCGTTGACGAGCCATCCCGCGAAAGGGACCGCGAGCGGAAGCAGTTGGATGCCGCCGACGACGAGCGCCGCGACGAACACGATGCCGAGGATCCGCTTGATCCAACCCGCGGGACCAGTCACCGCCGGGCGCCACATGGCAGCCACAGTACCTGCGGCTCAGGCCGCGAGACGCAGCTCAGTACGCGCCTGCGCCGCCGAGGACGGTCCGGATGGTCTTGAAGGCGATGAGCACGTCGCTGCTGATCGACCAGTTCTCGACGTAGGAGAGGTCGAGCCGGACCGAATCGTCCCAGGACAGGTCGGCCCGACCGCTGACCTGCCACAGACCGGTGATCCCCGGCAGCACGAGCAGACGGCGGCGGACCTGGTCGGTGTACGCGTCGACCTCGCAGCGCAGCGGCGGACGCGGACCGACCACGCTCATCTCCCGCTTGAGGACGTTGAAGAACTGCGGCAGCTCGTCGATGCTGTAGCGCCGCAGGACGCGGCCCACCGGTGTCACCCGCGGGTCCTCGCGGATCTTGAAGAGCACCCCGCCGGAGAAGTCGTTGAGCGCGCTGAGGCGGCCCACCTGCTTGTCGGCGTCGACCACCATGGTGCGGAACTTGATCATCTTGAAGGGGACGCCGTCGATGCCGATGCGTTCCGAGCAGTAGAAGATGGGGCCGCGGCTGGTGAGCTTGATGGCGATCGCGGCGAGGATCATCAGCGGCGA
>JAHFVC010000439.1 GCA_023264765.1 Mycobacterium sp.
GAGCACCGTCGGGCGGCCGAGCAGCAGGCCGGTGATCATGTTGCCGATCCCCGCGATGTGGAAGAGCGGGACGCCGATGAAGCCGATGTCTCTGTTGAGGTCGGCGCCGTTGTGAACAGGTGGGTCAGCGCCTGCCCGGCGATGTTGGTGTGGGTGAGCACCGCGCCCTTCGGGCGGCCGGTGGTGCCCGAGGTGTACATGATCAGGGCCGGAGAGTCGTTCGGGATATCAACCGGCGCGGGGGCGGCAGCCGGCTCACCGATGAGGTCCTCGTAGCTTTCGAGGCCCTCGTCGGCCGCGTCCCCGGCCACGATGACGGCGGCCAGTCTCGCGTCGAGGCCTCGCACGGCCGCAGCGACGGGCGCCAGCACGGGTTCGGTGACGACCACCTTCGCGTCACAGTCACTGACCAGGAACGCGATCTCCGGCGGAGTCATCCGGAAATTCACCGGCACCGCGATGGCCCCCAGCCGGTTGGCGGCCAGGAACGACTCGATGAACTCGGGGCGGTTGAGCATCAGGATGAGCACCCGGTCGCCGAAGACCACGCCGCGCCGCTGCAGGGCGCCGGCCAGTGCGCTCACCCGCGCATCCAGTTGACGCCAGGTGGTGGTCTGGCCGAGGTAGCGCAGTGCCGTCTGTTCCGGCTGCATGAGCGCATGCCGGGACAGCTGGTTGGACCAGTTCTGCTGACGGGCGAGATACGGCTGATCGGTGGGCAGCGGTGCAGCGGTCAACGGGAGCGCCTTTGCAGTCGTGGGGTTGCGCGTTCTTGATATTTGATCAAATCTAGTGTCGTCGCGGTCACACTATGACGAGAATGGCCCCTGAACCAACCCCGAGCCCCCGAGCCCCCGGAAGGCAGCCCGCCCCCACCGTGAACGCACCCGCCAAGCTTCTTGCGATCGGCCGCCGAGAACAGCTGTCCGACGAAGTGGCCGCCCATCTCCGGGCGGCCATCATGTCGGGCACCCTGCGGCCGGGCACCTTCGTGCGACTCGACGAGACCGCCGCCCGGCTCGGTGTCAGTATCACGCCGGTCCGCGAGGCGCTGCGCACGCTGCGCGGTGAGGGCATGGTGCAGTTGGAGCCCAACCGCGGCCACGTGGTCTCACCCTTCACCCGCGACGACATCGCCGACATCTTCTGGTTGCAGGCCACCATCGCCACCGAGATCTCGGCATCCGCGGCGACCCGCATCACCGATGCCGAGATCGACGAACTGTCGCGGCTGACCGACGCGCTGGCCGAGGCGGTGACAACCGGGGACGCCGAAGCGATCTCCATGGCGGAGTTCACGTTTCACCGTGCGTTCAATCGCTCGGCGGGCCGGATCAAACTGGCGTGGTTCCTGCTGCACGCCGCGCGCTACCTGCCGCCCAATCTCTACGCCGCCGACCCCGCGTGGGGTGCCGACGCGGTGGCCAACCACCGGGACCTCGTCGAGGCCCTGCGCCGCAGGGACGTCGACGAAGTGGTACGCCTGACCCGCAGCCAATTCTCCGACGGCGCACGCCGATTGACCGGGCGCCTGGACGAACTCGGCCTCTGGACGTGACCCATCCTTGCGCCCGTTTGATCAAACGGGCGCCAAAGTACGAGTAGATCTCGCCCGAACGTCGATCTCGGTGAAGTCAGGCGCTCAGTTCTTCGGCGCGCTTCTTGAGGTTCTCGGCCAGATGCTCCAGGGCGTCGTTGGCGATCTTCTTCACCATCAGCGACGGCACACCGGGCATCGACACCTCGACATCCATGTCGACGGTGAGCAGCGACACCTCGCCCATCGCGACCACGGCGAACAACTGCTCCTGCTTGGAGAAGATGTCGCCCTGCTGCAGCACCGTCTGGATCTGGTTGTCGCCCGGGTAGTACACCGCCTGGATAAAGGTGCTCGCCATGCCCTGGATCTTGGTGTCCAGCCGCAACTGGCTGGGCCGCCCGTCGTCATACCGGGCCAGGATCCACAGGCCGGTGATCTCTTCATTCCACTGGGGATAGGCCTCGAAGTCGGCGACGATCGCCATGATCTCCGCTGCTGGGGCGCTGACCTCGACGGTCTTGCTCACGCTGGGCATGGCGCGAGCATATCGGCGAGCTCAGTCGACGGTGACGGCGGCCAGCAGCGTCCGGACCGGCTCCGGAATCGGAATCGGCCGTCGGGTGTCCCGGTCGACGTAGACGTGTACCCACGTTCCGATCGCTGCGAGTGGCGCACCGTCCTCGAACAGCGCGGTGCGGTAGGTGACGCTGCTGGTACCCAGCCGGGTGACGGCCAGCCCGACCACCAGATCGGCCGGGAATTTCAGTTCGGCGAAGTAGCGGCAACTCGACTCCGCGACCACGCCCAGCCAGGGTGCTGCCATCGCGTCGATGCCGCTGCCCGCGCCCAGCCAGGCATTGATGGCGGTGTCGAACAGCTCGTAATACACGGCGTTGTTGAGGTGGCCGAACATGTCGTTGTCGGTCCAGCGGGTCTGCACCGGCCAGTGCACAGGGAAGTCCGCACTCGTCAGGTCCATCCGGTCAGTCTGTCAGGCTGGTGCGATGAGGATCCGTGGTGCCGTTCTGGAGACCATCGGGGCGCCGGCCCCCTACGCCGAGTCGCAACCGATCCGGGTGACCGAGCTGGACCTGGCCGATCCCGGTGACGGTGAACTGCTGGTGCGGATCGAGGCGGCCGGGTTGTGCCACTCCGACCTGTCGGTGGTCGACGGCAACCGGGTTCGCCCGGTGCCGATGCTCCTGGGTCACGAGGCCGCGGGCATCGTCGAGAAGATCGGCGGCACTTCGGATCTGGTTCTCGGTCAGCGCGTGGTGATGACGTTCCTGCCGCGCTGCGGCCAGTGCTCCGCGTGCGCGACGGACGGGCTGGCGCCATGCATTCCGGGCAGTGCGGCCAATGGTGCCGGGACCCTGCTCAACGGCGAGGTTCGGCTCAGCGATGGGGTGCGCCACCATCTCGGGGTGTCCGGATTCGCCACGCACGCCGTGGTGGATCGCCGGTCGGTCGTACCGGTGGACCAGGATGTTCCCGCGGTGGTGGCATCGCTACTGGGCTGCGCGGTCCTCACCGGCGGTGGTGCGGTGATCAACGCGGGTGCCCCGAAGCCGGGTCAGACGGTGGCGGTGGTGGGCATGGGCGGGGTCGGGATGGCGGCCCTGCTCACCGCGCTCGCGCACGACGGGGTGCGGGTCATCGCTGTCGATACGTTGCCCGAGAAGCTTTCTCGTGCAACGGAACTCGGTGCCCACGAGGCCTACACTCCCGACGGCGCGACCGATGTCAGAGCGGAGGTGGTGATCGAAGCCGTCGGGCATCCAGCGGCCTTGGAGACGGCGATCGGGTTGACCGCCCCCGGCGGCCGGACGATCACCGTCGGGCTGCCCCGTCCCGATGCCCGGATCAGCGTGTCGCCGTTGGCGTTGGTCGCCGAGGGTCGCTCCTTGATCGGGAGCTATCTGGGCTCGGCGGTCCCGGCGCGCGACATCCCCCGGTTCGTCGAACTGTGGCGGGCAGGCCGGCTGCCGGTCGAGTCGCTGGTATCGGCGACGATCTCGCTGGACCAGATCAATGCGGGGATGGATGCCCTGGCCAACGGTACCGCGGTGCGCCAGATCATCGAATTCTAGTCGCTGTCAGGCACTTTGAGCGCTGAGGTCACCATCGGCATCAGGTAGTCCCGTACATAGGCGCGGGTGTCGGCAAGACCGGCCAGCTTGATGGCGGTGTGCGGGGTGACGATGAACGACAGGGTCAGCCGAGTCTGTAGTTCGGCGACGGTGCGCAGGTGACGTTCCTGTGCCTTGGTGACGGCGCCCGCGCCGTAGAGTTCGCTGCGGAACAGCGCCACCGTGTAGTCGGTGGCGAAATCGATGATGGCGCCGGCATCGATGGTCAGGCTGGGCAGGATCGACTCGGGTTCGGTGCGCAGCAGCTTCTTGAGCAGTGCGTGTTCCCGGATGAAGGACACGGTGAACGCGGTGTCGTAGACCATGCGCTCTTCGAAGGTGTCGCCGTGCGTACGGGCCAGCGCGCTTCCTTCCAGGAATCGACGGGCCTCGGAGAGGACGATCGCATCGTTGAGCGCGGCCTTGGTCGGGAAGCGCCGGTACAGGGTGGCGCGCCCGACGCCGCTGCGCCGCGCGACATCCTCCATGGTGGAGCGGCGCATCCCGACCAGCTCGGCCTGCTCCAGACCGGCGACCAGGATGCGGGTGGTGATCTCGTCCGGATTTTCCAGCAGCGCCGCGACCGCCGGGTCGGGTTCGGCGAGGCGGCGCACGAAATCTTCCGTTCGGCTGGACGTCACGCAATTTCTCCTTGCTGGGCCGATCACTCGGCCGTACGGTGGATCATAACCAGTGAGACAATGAGCGTCTCAATGTCTCGCACGTCTCAGGGGGGGGTACGTCATGGGGATTGGTCTCTGGTCACGATGGCTCGCATTGAACGGCGCGCCGCGGGCGTTCCTTGCCGCGCAGGCGCGCCGCGGCGACCCGATGGCCAAGGTGCTGGCCAATCACGGCCGCGGCGCGGACCCATACCCGTTCCTTGAACAGATCCGGGCCAAGGGACCGTTGGTGCGTACACGTTTCACGTGGGTCACCGTCGATCACGGCGTGTGCCGTGAGGTGCTGCGGGACAGGCGCTTCGGCGTCACCGACCCGACCCAGATGGAACTGCCCGGCCCGTTGCGCGCGCTGATCGCCCGCACGGATCCCGGTGTCGCCAACCCTGTCGAACCGCCCGCGATGGTCGTGGTGGATCCGCCCCACCACACCCGCTACCGGCAGTCGGTGTCGCAGAGCTTCACGCCACGCGCCATCGAGAGGCTCGGCGACCGGGTCGTCGAGGTCACCGCTGAGCTCATCGCCGGCCTCGGGAACTGCCCGCAACCCGACCTG
>JAHFVC010000160.1 GCA_023264765.1 Mycobacterium sp.
AGGACGACGGCTCCTGGCACATCGACGGCGTGAAGCGCTTCATCACCTCCGCCGACTCCGACGACATGTTCGAGAACATCCTGCACCTGGTGCTGGCCCGCCCCGAGGGCGCCGGCCCCGGCACCAAGGGCCTGTCCCTGTTCTTCGTGCCGAAGTTCCACTTCGACTTCGAGACCGGCGAACTGGGCGAGCGCAACGGCGTCTACGTCACCAACGTCGAGCACAAGATGGGCCTGAAGGTCTCCACCACGTGCGAGCTGACCTTCGGCCAGCATGACAAGCCCGCCAAGGGCTGGTTGGTCGGCGAGGTCCACAACGGCATCGCGCAGATGTTCGACGTCATCGAGCAGGCCCGGATGATGGTGGGCACCAAGGCCATTGCCACCCTGTCGACCGGCTACCTGAACGCCCTGGCGTACGCCAAGGACCGTGTGCAGGGTGCCGACCTGACCCAGATGACCGACAAGACCGCGCCGCGCGTGACCATCACGCACCACCCGGACGTGCGTCGTTCGCTGATGACCCAGAAGTCCTACGCCGAGGGCATGCGCGCGCTGTACCTGTACACCGCCACCTTCCAGGACGACGAGGTGGCCCAGGCGCTGCACGGTGTGGACGCGGACCTGGCACTGCGGGTCAACGACCTGCTGCTCCCGATCGTCAAGGGTTACGGCTCCGAGCAGGCCTACGCCAAGCTCACCGAGTCGCTGCAGACCTTCGGTGGCTCCGGCTTCCTGCAGGACTACCCGATCGAGCAGTACATCCGCGACGCGAAGATCGACTCGCTCTACGAGGGCACCACGGCCATCCAGGCGCAGGACTTCTTCTTCCGGAAGATCATCCGCGACAAGGGCCAGGCGCTGTCCTACGTGGCCGGCGAGATCGACACGTTCATCAAGAACGAGTCCGGCAACGGCCGACTGAAGGCCGAGCGTGCGCTGCTGGCCACCGCTCTGGAGGACGTGCAGGGCATGGCCGCCACCTTGACCGGCTACCTGATGGCCGCTCAGGAGGATGCCGCGAGCATCTACAAGGTGGGCCTGGGCTCGGTGCGCTTCCTGCTCTCGGTCGGCGACCTGCTGGTCGGCTGGCTGCTGCAGCGTGAGGCTGCCGTCGCCATCGAGCGGCTCGACGCCGGTGCCACCGGTGAGGACAAGGCGTACCTCGACGGCAAGGTCGCGGCCGCGTCGTTCTTCGCGAAGAACTTCCTGCCGCTGCTGACCAGCACCCGCAACGTCATCGACGGTATCGACAACGAGGTCATGGAGCTGGCTGAAGCCTCCTTCTGACCTTCCCAGACCAAGTGCCCCCGGCGATCCCGGGGGCACTTGTCGTTTGGGGTGGTTCGCGTCACGACAAGCGCGAGCGTGCAGCCAGATCGCGAATCGAGTCACTCGGGTGATCTGCGTGCACGCTCGCGTCCCACGCCAGCGACAACCTGCGCACAACGTCAGCTTCGGTGTGCCGCTTGGCCACGCGGACCCGCCGCCAGTCGAGTTCGTCCAGGTCTTCCGCCCGGACGAGGTCCCGTGCGAACTGAATGGGGTCGAGCCGATGGTGATCACCGTCGTACTCCAGCGCGAGTTTGCGCTTCGCCCAGCCCATGTCGAGGAAGTAGCGCCGCTGCCCGTCTGCGCTGAGTACGGGAATTTGGGTGGACGGCCTGGGATAACCCTCGCGAATCACCAGCAACCGCAGCCACGTCTCGCGCGGTGACTCGGCCCCGGCGTCGTAGAGGTCCAGCGCCTGCACCAATCGACGCATACCTCGGGCACCGCCATGTTGGTCGCGCGCCAACCTCAGTACGTCGACGGCCTTGAAACCGGTTGCGTTTGCGAGCGCATCGAGACGTGCCACTGCTTCGTCGAGTGGCTCCCTGCGGCCGAGGTCGAACGCTGTGCGCTCCACCGTCGTCATCGGAAGGCCACCGCGGTGAACTATCTCTGAAGCGGTGAGTTCACCCTTGTGAGTGACGATTCCGACTGGCGGCCGGCGACTCGCGGAGAAGAGTTCAATGGGGTGACTGTCCTCGACATACCGCGCGCGGTGAAGGGCGGCGGCCGTGAGTCCCGCGATCACGCCGGCACGTTTCGACCACAGCCAGGCCGCGTACGCGCGCTCCCATAGGGTCAGTTCCTGGCCGCGAGACACGTACACGTTCGGAAAGATCGCCACGTAGTTGGTGCGTAGTTGGTGCTTGTACACCCTGCCCGATGCCACCGCCTCGCTGCCGACGAACGAAATCCCACGCTTCACCGTGCCGCATGCCCGGGGCCTCGGAGACGGCTCGCGGCTGCATCTGTGGATGAATCGGCGACTGTGAGTCGATGACCGTCACCGAGTGTGCAGTGAGATCGCGATAGCCGTGCCGAACACGCTCTGGATGCACGCTCGAAGCCAACCAAGAAACCACCAAGGCCGGCCGCGCACCCTGAACGCATGGAACTCAGGATCACCGGGGCCGCCGCCGCGGCACTGGCCATGGCCGGATCCGCCATCGCGTTCGCCCCGGTGTCGGCCGCCGCTCCGGCAACGCCCTGCGACTGGGTGAGCGCCCAGCGCGCTTCGGACATCTTCGCGGAGCACGTCACCGCGACACCGCGACAATCGGGCTGCTGGTATGCCTCGGCCGGTGAGCAGCCCGGCGTTGGCATCAGCTCCGAATTACTGGCGCCCGGCACACTGCAGGCCATCGCCGAGCCCGTCTGCGTCACCGAACCGATGACCACACCTCCATCCACGACCGTCGTCGCACTGCTGGAGGACGGCCGCATCTACCGGGCCACCGCGGCCTACGGGTCCTGCGACAACGTCAGCCTTTTCGCTCGCAACGCGATCGACCGAATCTCCAAGGAAACGCCATGAATCGCTACACCAACCACGCCATGAGCATCGCCGCCCTCGCCTCGCTGCTGCTGGCTGGATGCACATCCACGAATGATGTTGCAGGCCCGCGTACATCCCCGACCACCGCTGCCGGTGCCACTGCCACGCCGAACGCAGCACCCGCAGCGGCCAGGGAATCCGAGCACACCGCCGCCGACGTCCCGTGGAATCAGGTGGGGCCGGGCTGGATCGTGGCCATGTGGAGCCCCGTCACTCCGCATCACCCCGGCACATCGCCCATCCCAGGCGAACCCACCCCGGAGACCGCCACCCGGGTTCTGTACCTCGTCTCCCCGGCCGGGGAGCGCTACACGATGGCCGAGTTCGGGCCAAACGAGAAGGCCGCCAACGTATCCGACTGGTCCGGCGACGGCAGTCGTGTGCTACTGACTCCTGGTTACGGCCAACAAGGACAAGCGATCTCCCTCGACCTGCGCACGGGTGAGCGCACGACCTTCCCGGTCGGCGGCACGGTGCGATACACACAACCCACGGGTCAGGCATTCCTGGTGTCGAACAGTTACAACGGCGATCAGCCGGGGACGCTGACACGCATCGACGCTGCGGGCCATGTGCAGATGTTTTATCCGACAGATGATCTGGGCGGCGCGGGGCAGTTAAGCGGCGACTATCTCGCGTTTCCCGATGGAACCCAGTTGGTGCTCTCCACCGCCAACCTCGGCAACGAGGTGGTGTCCCGGTCGGACAACAGCTTGGTGATCGTCGGCAACGACGGGTCGATCAAACGCACCATTCCGGTACCCATGTCGAACGCCACCTGCGCGCCGGTGAAGTGGTGGAGCGACGATGTCCTGCTTGCCCACTGCGATATCGAGCGCGGGGGCGGCGAACAGCTGTGGACCGTTCCGCTGAACGGCGGTCAGCCGACGGCGCTGACAGCGGTCAACACCCACGACGACGCGCCCGGGTTCGAAGGTAACTACGGCAACTGGAACGCCTTCGAAACGGCCGGCGGCACGTTCCTGCCCACCGCGGGAGCCTGCGGCACCTCGTTCGTCTCCAAGCTGACGCCGGGCGGTCACACCGAGCGGGTCCACATCCCCGGTGTCAGCGACAGCGTCGGCCTGGCCGGAGTGAGCGGTGACAATCTGGTGCTGGTGGGCCAAGTCGGTTGTGGCGGTGGCAATTCGCTTGTGTCCTTCGACCCTGCCACCAACACCTCCGACGTGCTCCTCGGCGCACCGGTCAACGGCGGCGGCGTGGAAGACGTGCGCCTCTACCCGGTCACGCCGTGACCCGGCTCATCACGATATGGGCCGCGCTTCTCATCGGAGCCGTCGCCTTCGGCGCACCAGCCTCGGCGCAGCCGGCACGAAGTTGCGCTGATCTCGGTGGGTCGGTCGAGTCCGGACAAACCTGCCATATCTCCTCCGAGAGCCAAACGTACACAATCAATATCAGCTTTCCGCTGGACTACCCCGACCAGCAGGCGCTCACCGACTACCTCGTCACGAACAAGCACGATTTCATTGCCTTCGCCGGTTCCATCCCACCGCGAGACCACCCGTACCATCGCGGCATAACCCCGCATTCGTACGCGTCTGGTTCGACCGCCAGCATCGTGCTCGAGGTGTACGGCGACACCGGAGCCCACCCGGTGACGTCGTTCCACGCCTTCAACTACGACCTCACCACCCAGACATCGATCACGTTCGACACCCTGTTCAAGCCGGGTGCGGTGGACGTGCTCGACCCGATTGTGCAACGTGAGATGGAGAAGCGCTGGGTCGGCTACCGGGACCCGACGCCACACAACACCATGGGGGCCAAGGTATATCAGGATTTCGCGCTCACCGACGACGCGGTGCTCCTCTTCATCGGACAGGGTATGTGGCTACCGGAGGTGGCGGGGCCGCAGATGGTGTCCATCTCCCGCGCGCAACTGGCGTCGATATTGGCCTGAGCCATTCTGCTCACAGCAGCGTGGGCTGCGCGACCGACCACCGAACCGGCAGTGTCGAGGCATGACAGAGAAACCGCCACTGTTCAGTCGGCAACTACGTGAAGACCTGTTCCGCAAAAGAGTTCTCGTGCTCGACGGCGCGCTCGACGACGACAACGGCACCGTGCTGGTCACCCAGTTCCTGACGCTGGCCGCCGACTCGGCCGACGACATCTGGCTGTGGATCCACTCCCCCGGCGGATCGGTGCCCGCCATGCTGGCAATCCGCGACGTGATGCACCTGGTGCCCGGCAGCGTGGGCACATTGGCGCTCGGGTTGGCCTGCAGCGCAGGTCAATTCCTGTTGTCCTCGGGCACCCCGGGGATGCGCTTCGCCCTGCCGCATGCGCGCATCCTGATGCACCAGGGCTCAGCCGGTATCGCCGGATCGGCCGTCGAAGTACAGGTGCAGGCCGACGACCTGCGCCACACCCGCGACACCGTACTGGGTCTGATCGCCGCCGACACCGGCCAGGACATCGACCGCATCTTCACCGACTCGCTGCACGACCGCTGGTTCACCGCCGAGCAGGCGCGCGAATACGGATTCATCGACCACATCGTCGGGGACTTCTCGCAGATAGCACCGAACCGCAAGCAGCAGTTGGGAATCCACGCATGAGCACCTATACGATCCCCAACGTGATCGCCCGCACCTCCGGCGGCGAACGGATCATGGACGTCTACTCACACCTGCTCAGCGAGCGCATCGTCTACCTCGGCACCGCCATCGACCCGGGCGTGGCGAACGCGCTCATCGCGCAGCTGCTGCACCTGGAGGCCGACAACCCCGAGCAGGAGATCGCGCTGTACATCAATTCCGAGGGCGGGGACCTGTCGGCGATGCTGGCGGTATACGACACCATGCGATTCATCAAGGCTCCGGTGGCGACGACGTGCATCGGGCAAGCCGTCGCTGCGGGTGCGGTACTGCTGGCCGCGGGTGCCGCGGGCCGCCGAGCGGTGCTGCCGCACACCCGGGTGGTGCTGCACCAGCCGGCCGCCCAGGGCCGGGGCACGATTCCCGATCTGATCCTGCAAGCCGACGAGGTGGCCCGGGTGCGCAATCAGCTGGAGCACATCCTGGCCCGGCACACCGGCCGCAGCACCGAACAACTACGGCACGACACCGACCGGGACCGGGTGTTCGACGCGCAGGCCGCGGTGGACTACGGCCTGGCCGACCATGTCCTGGACGAGCGGAAGGGCTAGGCCGCCATCAACATCGGACCGCGCACCGGCCGCGCCAGGTCCGTCGTGATGCCGCCGAGCAACCGCGCCAGGTCGGTCTTCAGCGCACCGCACACCGCGGCGATCATCTCGCTGGACGGTTCCTTGCGGCCCCGCTCGATCTCGGAGAGGTACTGCGGTGAGACGCCGGCGCGCTCGGCGACGTCGACCAGGCGCTGTCCTTGTTCACGACGGGTCTCACGCAGCCGACGACCGAGCACCTCCCGCCACAACGGTTCCAGCTGCCTACGGTCAGGATGGATCGGGATGACCTCGCCCATGCCTGCATCCTTGCCGTAATCGCGCGCAGGCGTCGGCCTGTTCACCGTCGGCGCAAAAATGGGCGGGTTCGGGAAGGACACTTGAGGGGCGTCTTCACTACCTTGCGGTATGGCACGCGGCCGGTTCTCCACCTCTAATCCGGCTCTTTGGATCTGTCGCTTCCCGAACCCGTCGTGCGGTCGACTGTACGCTTGTGATCAAGATCACACCAGTGCTATCTCAATCCGAATCGAGTGACCTCAGCAGCGCCCGCGTACGTGCCCTGACCTCGGGCGATGCGTCGAACAACACGCCGACATACTCGTCGACCCCCGCGGCCTTGAGCTCCTCGACGCGGGCCGTCACCGTCGCTTCGTCCCCGATCAGTGCCGCGTCGGCGGGGCCGGCGTAACCCTCGCGGTCCAGCATCGCCCGGTACGACGGCAGGTGCCCGTACATCGCGAACTGCTCGGCTGCCTGGGCGCGGGCACCGTCCACGTCATCGGTGACGGCCACCGGCAGGCCGGCCACGACACGGACCGGGCGATCCCCCGCCGCGGCCCGCAGCCCGGTGCCGACATGTCCGCTGAGCGTCTTGGGTCCCGTCATCCAGGTGATGGTGCCCTCGGTGCGCCGCCCGGCGATCTTCAGCAGCTGCGGGCCCAGCGCCGCGATGTACACGTCCGGCCGCGGAGCACCCGCGATCTGCAGCGCACCCCGGGTGGTGACGGTTTCGCCCGGCGCATCGGCGGGTTCACCGGCCAGCAGCGGCAGTAGCCCGTCGAGGTATTCGTTGAGGCGACGGACCGGCTTGTCCCACGGGATACCCCACATGCCCTCGGTGACGGCGGCATGGGTCATGCCGAGCCCCAGGATGAACCGCCCGCCCGCGATCAGGTTCAGGGTGAGCGCGCGCTGCGCCAACTGCATCGGATGCTGATTCTGGATCGGTACCACCCCGGTGCCGACCTCGATTCCGTCGACCTCACGGAACGCGACGGCGAGCACGGTGAGAAGGTCGGGCTCGTAAGGCATTTGGGTCATCCAGACCCGGCGGAAACCCTCCTCGCGGGCTTGGGCGAGGTACTTCACCGTGCCGTCCACCGGCGAACCGCCGCCGCTCAACGAACCGAAGAGACTTACCTGCATGCCACGCTCCTGTTGAATGTCGCACCATGACCACGCAGCAGCCACGGCTGGGAAATTTCGGGCCGAACTGGTTCGCATCGGTGATGGGCACAGGCATCGTTGCGACCGCGGGCGCGACATTACCCATTCATGTCCCCGGGCTGCGGGGCTTCGCCGAAGTGGTGTGGGTGGTGGCCGCGGTACTGCTGGTGGTGCTGCTGGTGGCCGTGTCGGTGCAGTGGGTGCGCCACCCGACGGTCGCGCGCAGCCATGTGCACAACCCACAGATGGCCCACTTCTACGGCGCCGCGCCGATGGCGCTGCTGACCGTCGGGACGGGTGCGATCCTGGTCGGCCGGGACCTGATCGGGACTCGGCTGGCCGTCGATATCGACTGGATCCTGTGGACGGCGGGCACGGTCGGAGGCCTGTTCACCGCGATGACGATCCCCTTCATCATGTTCACCCAGATCGACGTAGGACCGGACGCCGCGTTCGGCGGGTGGCTGATGCCGGTGGTGCCGCCGATGGTGTCGGCCGCCGCGGGCGCCCTGCTGATCCCGCACATGGCGCCGGGCACCGGTCGCACCACCATGCTCTACGGCTGCTACGCGATGTTCGGCTTGTCGCTGATCGCCGCGCTGATCATCATCAGCCTGATCTGGAGCCGGCTGATGCACTACGGCACGTCCGGGACGGCACGGGTGCCCACCCTGTGGATCGTGCTCGGCCCGCTGGGGCAGGGGATCACCGCGGCCGGCCTGCTGGGCACCAACGCGGTGCTGGCCGCGCCCGCCGATGTGGCCGCCGGGATGAGCGTCTTCGCGATCCTGTTCGGCGTCCCGGTGTGGGGTTTCGCGGTGCTGTGGATCTCGCTGGCCACCGCGCTGACCGTGCGCACCCTGCGCCGCGGGATGCCGTTCGCGCTGACCTGGTGGAGCCTGACCTTCCCGGTCGGCACCTTCGTCACCGGCACCACCCAGTTGGCGGTGCATACCGGGCTGCCCGCGTTCAAGGTGGCGGCCGTGGCGGCGTACGTGGGCCTGCTCTGCACGTGGGGGCTGGTGGCGGTGCGGACCGCCCGCGGGAGTCTGGCGGGCAGCTTGTTCGCGCCTGCCGCGCCGGGTCCGATCAAGGCGTCCAAGCAGCCCAAAAAGTAAGAGCCCCGTGTTGCCGTCGGGTCGGGGGGTCAGACGGCAACACGGAGCTATCCGGTGTATCGACGCACTTCCGGGGCGCGTTACAGGTTTCCGAAAACTTTTTTCGAGAGGTTCCGCCGAAACGGCATTCCAGCAGGGAAAGTGCGAGTGCGGACCGTCCGGAATGCCGTTTCGGCAGAAAGTCAGGCCTCCAGGATGGCCGTCACACCCTGGCCGCCTGCCGCGCAGATCGAGATGAGGCCGCGCACCGGCTTGCCGGTTTCCTTCTTCTTCTCAGCCAGCTGCTTGGCCAGCTGGGCCACGATGCGGCCACCGGTCGCGGCGAACGGATGCCCCGCGGCCAGCGAGGAGCCGTTGACGTTGAGCTTGCTGCGATCGATGCTGCCCAGCGGAGCGTCCAGACCGAGGCGTTCCTTGCAGTACTCGTCGGACTCCCAGGCCGCCAGCGTCGCCAACACCACCGACGCGAAGGCCTCGTGGATCTCGTAGAAGTCGAAGTCCTGCAAGGTCAGCCCATTGCGAGCGAGCAGCCGCGGCACCGCGTAGGTGGGCGCCATCAGCAGGCCGTCGGGCCCGTTGATGTAGTCGACGGCAGCAGTCTCGCCATCGACGAAGTACGCCAGCACGGGCAGGTTGCGCTCGGCGGCCCACTCCTCGGTGGACAGCAGCGCGACCGAGGCACCGTCGGTGAGCGGGGTGGAGTTACCGGCGGTCATGGTGGCATCGCCGTTGCGTACGCCGAAGACGGGCTTGAGCTTGGCCAGCTTCTCCGGCGACGACTCCGGCCGCAGGTTGTTGTCCCGGTACAGCCCGAGGAAGCCGGTGACCAGGTCGTCGAAGAAGCCGCGGTCGTAGGCGGCGGCCATGTTGCGGTGGCTGGCGGCGGCCAGCTCGTCCTGATCGACGCGCTTGACCGCGAACTGCTTGGCGGTGATCGCGGCGTGCTCACCCATCGACAGCCCGGTGCGCGGCTCACCGTTGGTGGGGATCTCCACGCCGATGGCGGCGGGCAGCTTGCCGACCAGCTTGAGCCGGTCCAGGTTGGACTTGCTGCGGCGCAGGCTCAGCAGCACGTGGCGCAGGTTGTCACCGAAGGCGATGGGGGCGTCGGAGGTGGTGTCGACGCCACCGGCAATACCGGAGTCGTACTGGCCCAACGCAATTCCGTTGGCCACCGCGATGGCCGACTGCAAACCGGTGCCGCACGCCTGCTGCAGGTCGTAGGCCGAGGTGTACGGCGACAGGGAGGTGCCCAGGACGCTCTCGCGGACCAGGTTGAAGTCGCGGCTGTGCTTGAGCACCGCGCCACCCACCACCATCCCGATGCGCTCGCCCTTGAGGTTGAAGCGGTCGATCAGACCGTCCAGGGCGGCGGTGAACATATCCTGGTTCGAGGCGTTGGCGTAGGCGCCGTCCGAACGGGCGAAGGGGATCCGGTTACCGCCGAGGATCGCCACGCGGCGAGAATTCGTGTTAGCCATATCCCAATGTTACCCGGCGTTCTTACTCTGGAGTAAGTTAGATCCCATGGCTTCCGATTTGTTCACCCAAGTGGTCAACTCCGGGCCCGGATCGTTCCTGGCCAAGCAACTGGGCGTACCCCAGCCCGAAACCCTGCGTCGGTACCGCGCGGGCCAACCGCCACTCGGTGGTTCGCTGCTGATCGGCGGCGAGGGCCGCGTGGTGGAACCGCTGCGCGCCGCGCTGGCCGGTGACTACGACGTCGTCTCCAACAACATCGGCGGACGGTGGGCCGACTCCTTCGGCGGTCTGGTGTTCGACGCCACCGGCATCACCGAACCGTCGGGGCTGAAGGCCCTCTACGAGTTCTTCACCCCGGTACTGCGCAACCTGGGGTCGTCGGGTCGCGTCGTCGTCATCGGCACCACCCCCTCGGAGACGTCCACCGCCCACGAGCACATCGCGCAGCGGGCACTCGAAGGATTCACCCGCTCGCTGGGCAAGGAACTGCAGCGGGGCGCCACGGTCTCACTGGTGTATCTGTCGGCCGACGCGAAGCCCGCCGCGACGGGCCTGGAATCCACCCTTCGATTCATCCTTTCCGGCAAGTCGGCCTACGTGGACGGACAGGTGTTCCGGGTCGGCGCGGCCGATTCGGCGCCGCCCGCCGACTGGGACAAGCCGCTGGCCGGCAAGGTCGCCGTGGTGACCGGCGCGGCCCGCGGCATCGGCGCGACCATCGCCGAGGTGTTCGCCCGCGACGGCGCCGCGGTGGTGGCCGTCGACGTACCGCAGGCCGCCGAAGCGCTGGACGCGACGGCCGCCAAGGTCGGCGGGACCGCCCTGGCACTGGACGTCACCGCCCCCGACGCGGTGGACAAGATCGTCGCGCATCTCACCGAACACCATGGCGGCAAGGTCGACGTGCTGGTCAACAACGCCGGCATCACCCGCGACAAGCTGCTGGCAAACATGGACGAATCCCGGTGGGACTCCGTCATCGCCGTGAATCTGCTGGCGCCACTGAACCTCACCGAGGGTCTGGTGGCCGCGGGTGCACTCGGCGAGGGCGGCCGCGTCGTCGGCCTGTCGTCGATGGCGGGCATCGCCGGTAACCGCGGCCAGACGAATTACGCCGCCACCAAGGCCGGGATGATCGGCATCGCCGAGACTCTGGCGCCTTCGCTTGGCGATAAGGGCATCACCATCAACGCGGTGGCGCCCGGGTTCATCGAGACCAAGATGACCGAGGCCATCCCGCTGGCCACCCGCGAGGTGGGCCGCCGGCTGAACTCGCTCTTCCAGGGCGGCCAGCCCGTCGATGTCGCCGAACTGATCGCCTACTTCGCCAGCCCCGCATCGAATGCGGTGACCGGCAACACGATCCGGGTCTGCGGCCAAGCCCTGTTGGGGGCGTGATGAGCGAGCAGCCCAACGGCCTGCTGAACATGGCCCGGGCGGTGGCCGGCGCGCTGCCGTTCGTGCCGCGCTCCGGCGGCCTGCCGGACCGGACGGTGCACGTGCCCGACGTACGGATCGACGCGAGCAACGTCGCGGCCTACGCCGGGGTGACAGGTCTGAAGTTCGGCGACACCGTGCCGCTGACCTATCCGTTCGCGCTGACCTTCCCCACCGTGATGTCACTCGTCACCGGATTCGATTTCCCGTTCCCGGCAATGGGTTCGGTGCACGTCGAGAACCGCATCACCCAATATCGGCCCATCGCGGTCAGCGACACCCTGGACGTGGCGGTGCACGCGGAGAACCTGCGCGAACACCGCAAGGGCCTTCTGGTGGACATCGTCACCGAACTCAAGATCGGCAACGATGTGGCCTGGCATCAGGTGACTACGTTCCTGAACCAGCAGCGCACCAGCTTGTCCGGTGAGCCGCGCCCGGAGCCGCCGAAGCAGCCCAAGCTGCCGCCGCCGAACGCGGTGCTGTCGATCAGTCCCGCACAGATCCGCTCGTACGCCGCCATCGGCGGGGACCACAACCCGATCCACACGAACTCGTTGGGCGCCAAGCTGTTCGGCTTCCCCACCGTGATCGCGCACGGCATGTACAGCGCCGCGGCGGTCCTGGGCAACATCGAAGGCCAACTGCCCGACGCCGTGAGCTACACCGTGAAGTTCGGCAAGCCGGTGCTGTTGCCCGCCAAGGCCGGACTGTGGGTGGACCGTGACGCGCAGGGCTGGGAGCTGGCGCTGCGGCACCTGAAGAAGGGCTACCCGCACCTGACCGCGACGGTGCGCGGGCTCTAACCCTCGGCGGGTTTGTCCGACGGCCGGCCCTTGAGGCCGCGCCAGAACAGGTTGATCATCAACTCGGTGGCGTCGAGGACGTCGGCGTCGCCGGTGCTGACCCGGTCGGCGATGGCCTCACCGGCGCCCACCAGCGCGACCGCCATCATGTTGAAGTCGGCGTCGGGCTCGGGGTTACGGGTGCCCGACTGCAGCAGCCGGCCGACCAGGTCGATGATGCGCTCACGCCCCTCACGCACCGTGTGCGCGAACGCCTGGGAGCTGGTGGCCTGGCTGTACAGCACGATCCACGATGAGCGGTTCTTGTCGATGTAGCCCAGGAAGGCCCCGACGGCGTTGCGCAGCATGTCTTTTGGGCTGAGCGTGAAGTCGATGTCGCCGCGCACCACCTCGACGAACCGGTTGAGCTCGCGGTCCAGGCAGGCGCCGAACAGTTCTTCCTTCGAGCCGTAGTACAGATACAACATCGGCTTGGAGATCTGGGCCTGCCCGGCGATCGCGTCCATCGACGTCTCGTGGTAGCCGTTGACCGAGAACATCTGCACGGCGGCGTCGAGCATCTGCTGCTCACGCACCGCGCGCGGCAATCGCTTGGTTCCACCTGCCATTCACCAAGCGTATGCAATGGGCAGCTCAGGACAGCAACTCGCCTCGCCGCTGTTCTTCCCAGAGCGCCATCCTGGTCCGGGCAGGCTCGCCCACGGCGTCCATCACCAGGGGCACCAGCAGCTCGGTGAGCAGGAAGCCTGCCGCCATGCTCTGGTAGGTCGTGCCGACCGAACTCGACGCCGCCAGCACCACCTCCGCGTCCGGGGCCACCGGGCAGGCCAGGTCGTCGGTGATGAGCAGCACCGTGGCCCCGGCGCGGTGCACCCGTCCGGCCAGTTCCGCAGCGCTGCGCTGGTAGCGGTGGTAGTCGAACAGCACCAGGACATCGGACCGGTCCATCTCCAGCAATGCCCCCAGATCACGCCCGGCCGGATCGCCGAGCACCCGGATCCCGGGCCGGAGTTGTTCCAGGTGCGCCGCCAGATGCATCGCCAGCAGATGGGAGAACCGTCCGCCGTGGAAATAGACGGTCCGGTCGGTGTCCGCCAGCAGCTTGACCGCCGCTTCCAGCGTCGCGGCGGGCAGCTGGGCCAGTGTCTCGGTGGCCCGGTCGCTCTGGGCCCGCCCGTGCTGCAGCATCCGGTCCAGCAGACTGCCCGCGGGCGGCGCGTCGGACAGGCGGGTGATGGGCCCGTTGGACTGGGCCGACAGTTCCGCGCGCAGGGCCACCTGCAGGTCGGCGAACCCTTCGTAACCCAGTGACTGGGCGAACCGCAGCACCGTGGGCGGACTGACCTCGGCGCGTTGCGCCAGCCGTGCCGCGCTGGCGAGCCCGGCGCTCGGGTAGTCGGCCAGCAGGGCGCGCCCCACCCGGCGCTCGGCCTTGCTGAGCGTGGGCAGCGCGGCACTGGTCCGCGTCGCTACGGACTCCGGGTGCACTGCCTCGGCTGTCACAGCTGTCAATCTGCCATGACCGGCAGTGTGGTCATCACCTGGTCGTGCAGGGAGATGGCGGTGACGCTCTCCGGCGGCAACGGCTGCCAGTCCAGATCACCGAAACCGGTGGACCCCACGACCAACGCCCCGGTGTCCGAGCGCGCCCAGCGCAGTCCGAAGTAGTCCTCCAGATGCTCGGCGGGCAGGTCGGCCGCGGTGATCTCGGCGGCGTCCTCGACGGAGAGCCGGCTGCGGGCGTTGGCGTGGACGGCGACGAGCTGGCCCTCACCGAGGATGAGGGCGTTGAGGCTGGCGTCCGGGTACCGAGTCCGCAGTTCGGCCACGGCATCGCGAACCGCCTTGGCCAAGACCGCGGTCCGGGCCCGGTGCCCGCGAATGACACCGAAGTAGCGCTCACTGTCGGTGGTGCCGCGCAGCGTCGCGGCGACCGCCGGGTCGAGCAGGGCCTCCAGCGGATCGGCCGGCTTGATGGATCCGTTGTGCGCCATCGCCAGACCATCTGCCAGGAAGGGATGCGAGTTCT
>JAHFVC010000440.1 GCA_023264765.1 Mycobacterium sp.
AGTCCGGAGGCGGTGAACATGACGAGCATGGCGAGCAGGCCGTCCGGCCCGCCACGGCTGAGCTGCAGCAGGATCGGGATGAGGCTGAGCACGGCGAGCGTCGCGGACAGGAAGATGCGGATGGGACGTTGCTGGCCCTGGGAGTCCAGATAGTCGGACAGCCAGTCGTAGTGGTCGGGCTGACGCCACCACCTGCGGATCCAGTTCACTGTTAGCTCGTCTGTCGGCGATCGGGTTTCGGGCGAGCCATCCTCGGAGTCCGACGAGGAGAAAGCGCGTCGACTCGGATCCTACCCAGACGAATGACGGTTTGCTGAGGGATTGTCCCGAGACCGTCGGGATTCGCCCGGTCGGGTTGTGGGTACCCAGCGTCATCGGGATGAGGAGGAGAAATGACCGAGACTGTGGTTCCGCCGCGCACCGGACGGCTCGCGATCCCGCGTAGCCGGGGCGCTGCGAGCGGATTTCTGTTGGTGGTGCTAGGTGCCTGGGGCGCGCTGGCGCCGTTCATCGGCCCGTACCTGGATTTCGCCTACACCCCGGCTGCGGCCTGGACCTGGACAGCTGCCCGCGGCTGGCTTGAGGTACTGCCCGGCGTCGTGGCCGTGGTGGGCGGACTGTTGTTGCTGACGTCGTGCAACCGGGCGACGGCGATGCTGGGTGGTTGGCTCGGCGTGGCGGCTGGTGTCTGGTTCGTCATCGGCAGGTCGTTCACCGCGACCCTGGCGCTGGGCGATATCGGCGCCCCGACGTCGTCGCTCAATGCCAACGGCGTGCTGCTGCTGGAATTGGCGTTCTTCACCGGGTTGGGATCCCTCATCGCCGTTTTGGCCGCGATGGCGGTCGGCCGCTTGTCGGTGCGCAGTGTGCGCGACGTGAGTTTCGCCCAGCGCCCCGTCGTCGCCGCGGCCACCGAGATCGACGAGCCCGACGAGGTGCGGGTGCCGCGCCGCCGCCGCTCGTTCTGGCACCGCCGCACGCCGGTCCCGCACTGAGTTCAGTGCGGGCGGACGGTCCGGGTGCTCAACTGCACCCGGTTTCCGCCTGCGCGCTTGGCGTCGTACATGGCGTCGTCGGCCGCCTCCACCAGATGATCGAGCAGCAGTCGCACCTCGGCGTCCGGGATTTCGCCCACGTGCGCGGTCGCCGCGCCCACGCTGACGGTGATCGAGTCGGGTAGCGCGGCCACATCCTGTCGTACCCGGTCGGCGAGCGCCACCGCCTCGCCGTCGGCGACGTTGCCGGCAATCACGAACTCCTCGCCGCCGAAGCGTGCCGCGATGCTGTCGCCGTCGGCGTGTCTGCGCAGGATGTCGCTGACGGCGATGAGCAGCTTGTCACCCGCGGTGTGGCCACGGGTGTCGTTGATCCGCTTGAAACCGTCCAGGTCCACCAGCACCAGGCTGATCGTGGTCCCGGCGTCGCGGGCGCCGAGTACCAGGTCGTAGGCCGCCCGGTAGAAGCCCCGCCGGTTGCGCACCCCGGTGAGCGCATCGATATCGGACTCGGCGGCGTCGCTGCCCAGCAGATGGACCACGACCTGGACCGAGCACGGCACAGCCAGGACGCCGACCAGTACCACCAGGAACTTGCTGGCCGCGGCCGCCGGGTCGCCCGCCGCCGCCACGCGGGCCGCGCTGATGGCGGTGGTGGTCAGCGCCACCACGATGACCGCGACCAGGTAGGGGCTGGTGTGGAAGAACGCCACATACCCGGCCAGTGCCGCGAACACCGCACAACCGAGCAGGCTGGCTGCCGGGTTCTGGTCGAGCATGCAGGCCGCCGCGATACACAGGGTCGAGATCACGGCGAAGGCCTTGGACTGGGTTGCGGTGGGCCACCGTCGCGCCCACACCACCGCGAGGCCGGCGGTGATCGCGCCGACCGCCCAGGACAGCGCCGACGGGAGCCCGTCTGCCGGTCCGTCCGGGCTCAGGTGCATGAGAAGTGGTGCGACGCAGAGCAACAGGATGACGGCGATCATCATGAACCGGGTGAGCCCGCGCAGTCCCTGCACCTCGAGGTAGCTCGAGAGCCAGTCGTAGTGATCGGGTTGGCGCCACCACGAGCGAAGGGCACCCAGATATGAGGTCATCGATGTTCCGTCGGTTGCACGTTTCCGACGGATGCTACCCATACGGCCGGCGCGCCTGTGAACAGCATCACAAGCGCGACGCGCAACCGCTGATCACGTCAGCGCTTTGAGCGCCTCGGCAAGAACGTCGAGTCCCTCGTTGAGCAGGTCATCGGAGATGGCCAGCGGGGGCAGGAAGCGCAGCACGTTTCCGTAAGTGCCGCACGACAATACGATGACGCCCTGGGCGTGGGCGCTGGCGCACAGCGCCTTGGTCAGATCGGCGTCCGGCTCGGTGGTGCCGGGCTTGACCAGTTCGACGGCGATCATCGCGCCGCGGCCGCGCACGTCGCCGACGCGGTCGTCGTCGGCCTGGATCCGGCCCAGCCGCTCCTTCATCAGGGCCTCGATCTCGGCGGCGCGAGCCACCAGGCCGTCGGACTCGATGGTCTCGATGGTGGCCAGGGCCGCCGCGCAGGCCACCGGGTTACCGCCGTAGGTGCCGCCGAGCCCGGACACGTGCGGGGCGTCCATGATCTCGGCGCGACCGGTGACCGCGGACAGCGGCATGCCGTCGGCGATGCCCTTCGCGGTGACGATCAGGTCCGGGTCGATGCCCTCGTGCTCGCAGGCGAACATCTTGCCGGTCCGGCCGAAGCCCGTCTGCACCTCGTCGGCGATGAAGACGACGTTGTTCTTGCGGCACCAGGCCAGCAGGGTGGCCAGGAAGCCCTCGGCGGGGACGATGAAACCGCCCTCACCCTGGATGGGCTCGATGATGATGGCCGCAAGGTTGTCCGCGCCCACCTGTTTGTCGATCACGCTCAGGGCGCGCTTGGCGGCCAGTTCTCCATCGGTCGCCAGTTCCTTGCCGAACTCGGCATCGCGGTACGGGTAGGACAGGGGAGCGCGATACACCTCGGGTGCGAACGGGCCGAAACCGTTCTTGTAGGGCATCGACTTGGCGGTCAGCGCCATCGTCAGGTTGGTGCGGCCGTGATAGGCGTGGTCGAACGCGACGACGGCCTGTTTGCGCGTGTAGGACCGGGCGATCTTGATGGCGTTCTCGACGGCCTCCGAGCCGGAGTTGAACAGCGCCGAACGTTTCTCGCCCGCGACCGGGGTCAGTCGGTTGAGCTGTTCGCAGACGGCCACGTACTCCTCGTACGGCGTGACCATGAAGCAGGTGTGGGTGAACCGCGCGGCCTGGGCTGCCACCGCGTCGACCACGCGCGGCGAGGCATTGCCGATGGTGGTGACCGCGATGCCGGAGCCCAGGTCGATGAGCCGGTTGCCGTCGATGTCCTCGAGGATGCCGCCGGCGGCGCGGGCGGTGTAGACCGGCATCGTGGTGCCGACACCGCGGGAGACCGCGGCATTCTTGCGCGCGATCAGCGCCGACGACTTCGGGCCGGGGATGGTGGTGGCGAGATGGCGGGTCTGCTCGACGGCAGTCACGGTTGACTCCTGCTCAAGGTGTACACAGCGGGGATGACACGCGATCCGAGCCTAATCCGCTGACCGCCTAAGCGGGTGAAAACAGAAGTTGAACAGCTATGTGACTTCGGATCGAGTGTTGTGGAGACTATCTTGCCACGATTTCCGTCGCATTCAAGGCGCCTGATGAACGGAAAGTGGCCCGAGGGGCTGCCGTGGCCGCCGATTCGGCCGGTTGGGTAGGGCGTCGCGGTTTCCTGCGGCGGTGATGGCACACTGGGTTGCGACGAGGCGCCGCGACCGAGTTCGCACTGCCATGCCCGCGCAACAACCACGAAAGACAGCTGTTTCATGGATCTGGTCGTATTCCTGCCGCTCATCCTCATCATGGGCGCATTCATGTTCTTCGCCTCGCGTCGTCAGAAGAAGGCCATGCAGGCCACCATCGACCTGCACGAATCACTGACCGTCGGCGACCGGGTCCACACCACCTCCGGTCTGCAGGGCACCATCACCGGCATCTCCGACGACAACGTCGAGCTGGAGATCGCGCCCGGCGTGGTCACCACCTGGATGAAGCTCGCGGTCCGCGACCGCATCGAGGACGCTGCCGGCGACGACGCCGACGAGGACGACCTGGGCTACGCCGACGAGGAGTCCAGCGCCGTCGAGCTGTCGGACCGTCCGGGACCCAAGACCGACGGCAACTGAGCGCAACGGGCTCAGGCTCGGCGCGTACCCTCCCCGTAACACTCGCCCCGTGTAGACCGCTTTTCAAGGAGACCCAACAACCGTGGCATCGACTTCGGCGCCGGTGCATCCTGCCCGGTACCTGGCGCTTTTTCTGATCCTTCTGGTCGGCGTCTACCTTCTCGTCTTTCTCACCGGCGACAAGCAGGCCAAGCCCAAGCTGGGTATCGACCTGCAGGGCGGCACCCGCGTCACCCTGACCGCGCGCACCCCGGACGGCTCCGAGCCGTCCCGGGAGTCGCTGATGCAGGCGCAGGAAATCATCAGCTCGCGCGTGAACGGCCTGGGTGTGTCCGGGTCCGAGGTGGTCATCGACGGCAACAACTTGGTCATCACCGTGCCGGGCAGCGACGGCAGCGAGGCCCGCAACCTCGGGCAGACCGCGCGTCTCTACATCCGCCCCGTCATCCACGCGATCCCCGCGCAGGGGCAGGGGCAGCAGCCCCAGGGTGCGCCCGGAGCCCCACCGGGGGCTCCGCCCGGTGCCCCGCCAGGCATGCCCGGCGGCGGCGGTCTGCCCGCATTGGCGCCGGCCGAACCTGAAGCGCCGATCCGGCCGCCGGGTCAGTCCGCCCCGAGCGCGCCAGAAGCGCCGCCGGCGCAGCCTGCTCCCGCCGCCCCACCCGCGCAGCCG
>JAHFVC010000441.1 GCA_023264765.1 Mycobacterium sp.
CCTTGTCCTGCAGCGCCGCGGTGTAGTCCGGGATCGTCCGTTGCAGTGCCGCGGGCACGTCGAATACGAGCGCCACCGCCAGCAGGATGGCGACGACACCGGAGGCCAGTCGTATCTCCCGCTGGCGCCGGCGGAACGCCTGGACCCGCTCGGCGATCCGGCGACCGGCGAGCGCGAAGGCCAGCAACGGCGCCGCCGCGCCGATGGCGAAGGACAACGTCAGAGCGACCGTCTGCCAGCCGATCTGGCCGGTCGCCCCGGCCAGCACGATGGCGGCCAGGACAGGTCCCGCACACGGGACGTAGAGCACGCCCAGTGTCAGACCGAGCCCGAATCCCCCACTGCCCATGTTGAATTGCTTCTGCGGCAGCATGGCGAACGGTTTCTCCAGCACCGCCTCGACGCGCGGGAAGATCAGCCCCAGCCCGATCGCCGTCAGCGCGATCAGCCCCAGCCAGCGGATGGCGTCCTGCGGCAGGTGCAACAGTGACAGCAATGCGGAACCCACCAGCGTCACCAGGCTGAAACTGAGAACCAGCCCCGCGATCACCAGATACGGCCGCCGGGCGTCGCCGCGGGCGGGCGCCGCGTCCCCGGTGCGGACGCTCTGCGCGCCCGAGAGCAGTATCACCGGCAGGACAGGCAGGATGCACGGCGAGATTCCGGTGATCAGCCCACCCACCAGACCGATACCGATCAGGGTCAACACGGCGTCGTTCAGCCTTTCGCCAACACGGGTTGCTCGTTGTAGAGCGCGGGATACCGGCGCTTCAGTTGTGCCAGTTTGGGCATGTCGTTGACGGCGATGTAGGAGTTCCTCGGATTGGCGTCCATGTAATCCTGGTGATAGTCCTCAGCCGGATAGAAGGTGTGTCCGGCTTCCACCGTGGTCGCGATCGGCGCCGGAAACACCTGGGCCGCTTCGAGTTGCGCGATGTAGGCCCCGGCGACCCGCGCCTGGTCGTCGTTCAGCGGGAAGATCGCCGACCGGTACTGCGTGCCCGTATCCGGTCCCTGCCTGTCCTTCTCGGTCGGATCGTGGACCACCGAGAAGAAGATCTGCAGCAGGGTGCCGTACGTGATCCGGCTGGGGTCATAGGAGATCTGCACCGACTCGGCGTGCCCGGTGTCGCCTCCGCTCACCTCGTCGTAGCGCGCGCTCTGGACGTCACCTCCGGTGTATCCGGCCAGTACCCGCGTCACGCCCCTGACGTGTTCGAAGACGCCCTGTACACCCCAGAAGCAGCCGCCTGCAAACACGGCGGTGGTCGTGCTGTCCGCCGGGACGCTCTGGTCGACGACGGCGGAGGGAACGACGGGCGCGGTGCTGACGTAACCGGCCGACGATGTCGGACCGGCGCATCCGGTCGTCAGCACACCCAGTGCGGCGGCGGTCGAGGCCAGGCGGGTGAATGTCGAACGCGAGGTGCGCACGTGTACTCCTGGTGATCACAGTGGATTCGGCGTGATACGAACCAGGTTAGCCATCAGAAGCCCGATGAAATCTTACGAAAGCATGTCGTCGCACTGATGACCGAAGTCTGACGTCGCGGGTCCGCCACCTGACCCGCGCTCTTTTCGGCGCTACCGTGGAACCCATCAAAGGCGCTGTCAATCAAAGGTGTTGGTGACATGTTGATGACCAGAAGACGCTTCGTCATCGGCGGAAGCGCGTTGACGTTGGCGGCCGTCGCGGGCACAGCCTGTGCCCACTCCACCGCGTCCCCGGCTCGGCCAGACGACTTCGCCGTCACCCACACGGATGCGGAGTGGCGACAACTGCTGACGGCGGATCAGTTCGACGTGCTCCGCAGAGCAGGCACCGAGACGCCGTACAGCAGCCCACTCAACGACGAACACCGGCACGGCACCTTCAGCTGTGCGGGGTGCGCGCTGGCTCTGTTCAGTTCGGACACCAAGTTCGACAGCGGAACCGGATGGCCGAGCTTCTGGAAGCCGCTGGACGGCGCGGTGCGCGAGCGTGCGGACACCACCATGGGCATGACCCGGATCGAGGTGCTGTGCAAGCAGTGCGGCGGTCACCTCGGCCACGTGTTCAACGACGGTCCCGAACCGACCAGCCTGCGCTACTGCATGAACGGGGTCGCCATGAATTTCCAGGCGGTCGCGTGAACTCCGGCTACACGGCCCGCGGGTGCGCCCCGGCCCACACCTCGCGCAACGCATTGACCGTCACCAGCGTGTAGATCTGAGTGGTGGTCACCGATGAGTGGCCGAGCAGTTCCTGCACGACGCGTACGTCCGCCCCGCCCTCGAGCAGATGGGTGGCGAACGAGTGGCGCATGGTGTGCGGGGACACCGCCGCGGTCACGCCGGCATGTTCGGCGGCGTCCTGGAGCACCTGCCAAGCGCTCTGTCGCGACAACCGGCCGCCGCGCGCGTTGAGGAATATCGCCGGGCTGCCCTTGCCGCGGCGCGCCATGTCGGGTCGGGCCCGCACCAGGTAGGTGTCCAGCGCCGCGACCGCGGGCCGACCGATCGGTACCAGACGCTGCTTGCCGCCTTTGCCACGCAGCAGCACCGACCGCGAGGTGGTGTCGACGTCGTCGATGTCCAGCCCCACCGCCTCCGAGATGCGGGCGCCGGTCGAGTAGAGCACCTCCAGCAGCGCGCGGTTGCGCAGGCTCAGCGGACCGTCGGAGTCGCGGTCGCCACCCGCGGACTCCAGCAGCGCCACCACCTCGTCGACGGTCAGGCTCTTGGGTAGCCGGCGCGACGGGGTCGCCGGTTTCACCTCGCGGGCCACGTCGACCTCGAGGACACCTTCGGCGGTCAGGAATTTGTGCAACCCGCGCACGGCGACCAGCGCGCGTGCGGCCGACACCGCCGACAACGCGACCGCGCCGGTCTCGGGATCACCTTTGCGCAGCGCGACGAGGAAGTCGCTGACATCGGCCTCGGAGGTGTCGCGCAGGTCATCGATCCCGCGATCGATGAGGTGCTCGGTGTAACGGCGCAGATCGCGCCGGTAGGAGCTGATGGTGTTGGCTGCCACTCCGCGTTCGATCACCAGGTGATCGAGATACCCCCGGATCTGGTGTTCGAGCGCGCCGACAGCCGTCGTCACGGGTGGCCTTGCCGGGCGGCGAATGCACGAGGCCGATCGGGCCACGGCGCGTCCACCGGACGCAGTGCGGATCTGTCGGGCACCGCGTGGGCCGCCAGAATCCCGGCCACCGCAAGTGAATTGACGATCTCGCCGGCGAACACCTGCCGCACCGCGGTGGCCAGCGGAACCCATTCCAGTTTCAGGTCGGCCTCTTCGTCGTGTGCCTCCGGGCGTTGCACCTCGGTCAGCCCAGTGGCCAGGAAGACACGAACGCTCTCGTCGCTGAAGCCCGGCGCCGAATCGACGTCGACGAGCACGGCCCAGGATCGGGCGGCGAGCCCGGCCTCCTCCTCCAGTTCGCGGGCCGCGGTGACGGCGGGCGGTTCACCACCGAGGTCGAGCAGCCCGGCGGGCAGTTCCCACAACCGGCGCCCGATGGGATGGCGGTACTGGTAGACCAGCGCGACATTGTCCTGGTCGTCGAGCGCGACGACGGCCACCGCACCGTAGTGCTCCACCACCTCACGGCGTGCGGAAGTCCCGCCGGGCATCAGCACCTCGTCGGCGCGCAGCGCGAAGATCTTTCCGACGTAGACGGTTTCCGATTCGAGGGTGTCGAACTGGTGTTCAGCCACGGTGGGCGGGTTCGGTGAGCGCCTCGGCTTCGGTCCCGTTGGCCCGGGCACGTGTCAGTTCTTCCAGGGGAAGCCGCTCGCCGGCCTTGTACTGCAGCGCGGCACCGATGAACGCGGCGAACAGCGGATGCGGGCGGGTGGGCCGGCTCTTGAGTTCCGGGTGAGCCTGGGTGCCGACGAGGAACGGGTGCACCTCACGGTCGTATTCGACGAACTCCACCAGGTGCCCGTCCGGGGAGGTGCCGGAGAACCGCAGGCCGCTTTCGGCGATGCGATCCCGGTAGGCGTTGTTCACCTCGTAGCGGTGCCGGTGTCGCTCCGACACCTCGGTCGCGTCGTAGGCCTGCGCCACGATCGAATCCGCCTGCAGCACAGCCGGATACGCGCCCAGTCGCATGGTGCCACCGAGATCGGCCTCGCCGGCGACCGCGTCGAGCTGATCGGCCATGGTCGAGATCACCGGATCCGGGGTGTCCGGGTCGAACTCGGACGAGCTGGCCTCGGTCAACCCGATCGACCGGGCGGCCTCGATGACGATGCACTGCAATCCGAGGCACAGGCCCAGGACCGGCACCCCACGCTTACGGGCGTAGCGGATGGCACCGAGCTTGCCGTCGATCCCGCGGATGCCGAACCCGCCGGGGATCAGCACACCGTGCACGTCGTCGAGCGCGGCGATCGAACCCGCTTCGGTCTCGCAGTCGTCGGAGGCGACCCAGCGGATCTCCACCTTGGACCGGTGCGCAAACCCACCGGCGCGCAGCGCCTCGGCCACCGACAGATACGCGTCGGACAGGTCGATGTACTTGCCCACCAACGCGATCCGCACGGTCTCCTGCGGCTCGTGCACCCGTTGCAGCAGATCGTTCCACTGAGTCCAGTCGACGTCGCGGAACGGCAGGTTCAGCCTGCGCACCACATAGGCGTCGAGTTCCTCGCGGTGCAGCACCTTGGGGATGTCGTAGATCGACGGGGCGTCCGGGGTGGAGATGACGCCGTCGATGTCGACGTCGCACATCAACGCGATCTTGTTCTTCAGCGGTTCGGGCACCTCGCGGTCGCAGCGCAGGATGAGTGCGTCCGGGGAGATGCCGATGCTACGCAGCGCGGCGACGGAGTGCTGGGTCGGCTTGGTCTTGAGTTCACCCGAGGGCTTGAGCAACGGGACCAGCGACACGTGCAG
>JAHFVC010000161.1 GCA_023264765.1 Mycobacterium sp.
CTGGCCACCCTCGCGCGCCGCACCGTCACCGCCGGCTCACAGGCCGCGGATCTGCTCGCCGGCCTGCGCGTCGACACCTCCCGGGCCGCCGCCAATCTGGCTGCCGCCGAGGGTATCTCCGCTGAACAGAAGACCATGACCGAGCTTTCCGGGAAGCGCCCCGCAACCACCTATCTGGGCGCATCGGACCTTCTGATCGACGCGGTCCTCGACCGCGCCCGCTCGTACCTGAAAGAGGCGTCATGAGCGCATACGACGACGGCATGACCGTGCGCAGGGAGGTTCTCGGCGACGCGCACGTGGACCGCGCGGTGGCGAGCACCACCGCGTTCACCACCGACTTCCAGGACCTGATCACCCGCTACGCGTGGGGTGACATCTGGACGCGGCCCGGGCTGGACCGGCGCAGCCGTTCGCTGATCACGCTCACCGCCCTGGTCGCGCGCGGTCACCACGAGGAACTGGCCATGCACGTGCGCGCGGCGCGACGCAACGGACTGACCGTGGACGAGATCAAGGAGCTGTTGCTACAGACCGCGATCTACTGCGGGGTGCCCGACGCCAACACTGCGTTCCGGATCGCGTCGAAAGTGCTGGCCGAGGACGGCGACATCTGAGCGTTTCCGTATCGGAAACGTATCGGTGTCTCGATACGTGATGTACACCGCGGCTGCGGTCGCGTTGCATGGGAGCATGACGATCAGCGTGGCCGAACGCGCCGAACTGCGATCAGCGGTGCGTGACCTGCTCTCGACCGAAACCGACGCATCCCTGTGGCCGCTGCTCGCCGCTCAGGGAGTCGCCGGCCTGCTGGTGGACACCGAGTACGGCGGAGTCGGCCTGGGCGCGCGCGAACTGGAAGCGGTTGCCGAGGAGACCGGTGCGGCGCTGCTGCCCGCGCCGTTTCTGGGCAGTGCCGTCCTCACCGCCGCGCTCATCGCGGCGGCCGGCACCGACGAGGACCGGCGCCGGTTACTACCGGGTCTGGCCGACGGCACGCACATCGGTACCGTCGCGCTGACCGGCGCAGCCGGCACCTGGGCTGCCGACGGTGTGGCAGTACGGGCCGACGGCAACACCCTGCACGGCACCGCGCACTATGTACTGCACGGACAGGTGGCCGACGTCCTGCTGGTAGCGGCCCGCATCGGTCACGACATCGGCGTCTTCGAGGTGGCACCGGACGCGCCACACCTGCAACGCACCGCCGCAACGGTTTTCGATCCGTCCGTCCCGCTGTCTGTCTTCACCTTCGACGGCGTGCCTGCGCGCCGACTCGGAGCTTGTAGCTGGGAGGCCGTGCAGCAGGCCTTGGACCTGGCCGTGATCGCGCTGGCGGGCGAACAGGCCGGTGGTGCGCGGCGGATCTTCGACATCACCGTCGAATACCTGCAAACCCGGATCCAGTTCGGCCGGCCGATCGGCAGTTTCCAGGCGCTCAAGCACATGGCCGCCGATCTCCTACTGGAGGTCGAGTCGGCGACCTCGGCCGCCCAGCATGCGGCCACACAGTTCGACACGGACCCCGAAAATGCCGGCGCGGCAATCGCACTCGCGGGGTTCACGTGTGCGCAGGCCTTCCACTCGACGTCGATGCAGGCCATTCAGATGCACGGCGGGATCGGCTTCACCTGGGAGCATCCCGCGCACCGGTTCCTGCGTAGGGCCCGCACGGGCATGCGCCTGTTCGGCAGTCCCGCGCAGTTCCGGGAGCGCTACCTGGTCGCGAAGGGGGCCTGACATGAGTGACGATCTCAGGGCCGAGGTCCGCGAATGGCTGTCGCAGAACTGGACCGGCCTGCCCAAATCCACCGACCCGTGGACCAGTTCGCCCGAGAAGATCGCGTGGCTGGAGCAGGTGGTCGATGCCGGGTACGCGGTGCCCACCTATCCCGCCCGGTGGTACGGGCGCGACTACCCCAGTGCATTGGCCGCCGTCATCGAGCAGGAATTCCGGGCCGTCAAGGCGCCCGGCGCGCGCCAGGACAAATACAGCATCCCCGCCAACACCGTGCTCACCTTCGGCAGTGAAGCGCTCAAAGACCAACTGCTGCGCGGCTTCCTGACCGAGCGCTCCCGCACCTGCCTGCTCTACAGCGAACCCGGCGCCGGTTCGGATCTGGCCGCGGTGCGCACCACCGCGGTGCGCGACGGCGATGACTGGGTGATCAACGGCCAGAAGGTCTGGACATCGGGTGCGGCGTCCGCCGAGTACGGGCTGCTGATCGCCCGCACCGACTGGGATGTGCCCAAGCACAAGGGCATCAGCTTCTTCATCATCCCGATGCGCCAACCCGGCATCGAGGTGCGGCCGCTGGTCCAGATCACCGGGGAAGCCCATTTCAACGAGGTCTTCATCACCGACGCGCGGGTGCCCCACGCCAACCTGCTCGGCGGCGCGGGTAGCGGGTGGAAGGTGCTGCAAACCGCGCTGGCCTATGAGCGGTCCCTGATGGGTGACGCCGGGCGCGCCTCGCGCAACCGGTCTCGTGCCGACAGCCTGATCGAGCTCGCCCGCGACCACGACCGTCTGGGTGACCCGGCGATCCGCAAGGAGTTGGCCGAGGTCCTGGCCCTGCGGGAACTGAACACCCTGAACAACGCCCGCGCGAAAGCCGAGACCGCACAGGGCACGTCGAGTTCCATCATGTCCCTGGGCAAGCTCGCGATGTCCCGCATCCTGCACGCGGAGGCCGCGCTGAAGACGGAGATCATCGGTGCCGAGGCCCTGCTGGCCGGCCCCGACAACGCCGAAGCCGACGACGTGAACTTCCTTGCGCTCAATGCCTTCTTCACCTCCATCGGCGGTGGCACCGACCAGATTCAGCGCAACATCATCGGCGAGCGGGTGCTCGGGCTACCGCGAGAACCCGAGGTGGACCGCGACATCCCGTTCCGCCAAGCCCGGCGGAGCTGAGCGTGAGCTACGACCCGCCCCTGTCCGGGGTCCGCGTCCTGGATCTCTCATCCGGACCGATGACCGCCGTCGGACGGCTGCTGGCCGACCTCGGCGCCGACGTCACCCCGGTCCGGCTCCCCGGTGTCACCGAGGAGAACACCGTTGGCCCGCACATCGATTCGGTGCCGGTGGCGACGGCAATCAACCGGCACGGAATGGCCACCATCGAGACGGACAGCGGCGGCTGGGCTGCGCTCCTTGCCGGTGCCGACATCCTCATCGAGAACACCGCCCCCGGCTCCGCGGCCGAGGTGACGCTGGCGGTCACGGCGATCCGTGCCCAGCATCCCGGGTTGGTGATCCTCTCGATCAGCGATTTCGGCCGCGACACCCGATTCAGCGGCTGGCGGGCGACCACCCCGGTGCTGCACGCACTGAGCAGCGAGCTGTCCCGCTCCGGCATCCCGGGCCGCGAACCCTTGGTGCCGCCGGCCCGGCAGCTGCCGTACCACGTCGCCGCGGCGCAGGCCGCCGTCATGACGGTCAGCGTATACCTGGACCGATTACGCACCGGCGCAGGCGATCTCATCGATTTCTCCGTCCTCGACGGCGCCATGCAAACCCTGGACCCTCCGTTCGGGACGGCCGGCACGGCCTCGGCCGGAGTTGCCCTCAACGCCCAACGCCGCAACTGGGCCGCCGAACAGCTGCGCTACCCCATCATCGCGTGCAAGGACGGGCACGTCCGCATCTGCCTGCTGGCCAAACGGCAGTGGCAGGGGATGTTCGACTGGATGGGCCGCCCCGACGAATTCGCCGATCCGTCGTTCAACGGGCTGCGGACCCGGTTGAGCTCGCCGGCGCTGCTGGCCGCGATCGGCCGGTTCTGCGCCGATCGGACACGCGCCGAATTGGAGATCGAGGGTCAACGCCACGGTGTACCCACCGCGGCGGTCCTCACCGTGTCCGAGGCACTGCGCACCGAACAGGTCGAGCAACGTGGCTGCTTCCGCGAGGTGGACCTGGCCGACGGTCTGCGCGCCCCGATACCGGTGGGCGTCACCGAGATCGACGGCCATCGAGCCAGCGCACTCGACGCACCCTCGACGGCCGCGGAGAGACCCCGAAGCGCACCGATTCTGGCGGCCCGGCCCCGACGCAACGAAGGCCTGCCACTGGAAGGGCTGCGGGTGCTCGATCTCGGGGTGATCGTGGTGGGCAGCGACACCGGCCGGCTCTTCGGTGACCTGGGCGCCGACGTCGTCAAGATCGAGAACTCGGCGTTCCCGGACGGCCTGCGCGGCAACCTGACCGCAGTGAGTCACACCTACGCAGCCGGGCACCGCAACAAGCGGTCCATCGGCATCGACTTGCGCGGGCCGCAGGGCCGCGCGCTGGCGCACCGCCTCGTCGAGACCTCCGATGTGGTGCTCACCAACTTCAAACCCGGGGTGGCCGAGGCGCTCGGTATGGATCACGCCACCTTGAGCGCGATCAATCCGGGCATCGTGGTGGTGGACAGTTCCGCCTTCGGGCCGACCGGCCCGTGGGCCAACCGGATGGGCTACGGCCCGCTCGTACGCGCCGCCGCCGGCTTCACCGACCTGTGGGTGTATCCAGACCAGAAGGACACCTTCTGCGACACCGTCACCGTCTACCCCGACCACGTCGCCGCCCGGATCGGGACGTTGGGTGCGCTGGCCCTGCTGCTGCGCCGGGAACGCACCGGTACCGGCGGCGCGGTGAGCGTCGCGCAGTCAGAGGTGATGCTCAGCCATCTGGCGGCCGAGATCGCCGGCGAGGTACTCAGCCGGCGCGGGCACACCCAGGCCGCCGAGCCGGCGTACCCCTGGGGACTGTTCCCCGCAGCCGGCGAGGACGCCTGGATCGCCGTGACCGTCCGCGATGCCGACGATCAGGCGGCCCTGCGCGCCGTGATCGGCGATGACGACGTGCGCGACTGGACGGCCCGGCACACGCCCGTCGAGGCCATGGAGCTGCTGCAGGCGGCCGGAGTCCCCGCGGGAGCGGTGTTGCACGCCGCCGACGTACCGGACTGGGAGTACTACCTCGCGCGTCGAGACTTCCGTGAAGAGTTGCACCCCTACGGTGCGGAGCCGTTCGTGCTGGAGAACGTCCAGATCCACGCCGAACGGATCGCCGACCCACCGCTGCGGCAGGCGCCACTCCTGGGTGAACAGACCCGGGAGATCGCGCGCGAACTGCTCGCATTGCCGGACGCGGAGATCGAGGAATTGATCGCCCGCGGTGTGCTGGAGGTCGCCGGTCCCTGACACCCTCGTACGATGCGGGGATCATGGGTATCGACATCACCCGGTTGCGATATTTCGTCGCGGTCGCCGACGAACTGCACTTCAAACGCGCCGCGGACCGGCTGATGATCACCCCACCCCCGCTGAGCAAGCAGATCAAACTGCTCGAACGCGAGCTCGGCGGACCACTGTTCGAACGCAGTTATCACGAGGTTCGGCTCACCCCGCTGGGCGCACAGCTTCTCGGGCCCGCGCGTGAAATCCTGCACCAGGTCGAGGATCTGAGGGCGATGGCGGCCCGGATCACCGGAGCCGCCGCGCCGGCGCGGATCGGCGCCACCGCCTACGCACCGTCGGATTTCGTGGCACTACTGGAGAGAACGGTCGGTGCACTCCCGGTCCCGACGGAGTTCAGCGTGCCGGGCTCGGCGACCGAGGTGATCGCCAAGCTGGTGTCCGGGCACCTGGACATCGGGCTCATCCACCTGCCGTCGTCGGACAAGCGCCTGGCACATCGCGTGGTGGCCAGGTATCCCGGCGCGATCGCGGTCCGTCACGACGATCCGCTGGCCGCCCACGATCTGGTCACCATCGAGCAGTTGCGCGACCGTGACGTGGTGATCGACTTCGCCCGCCCCAACCCGGTCGTGTTGGCTGCGCTGACCCGCAGCCTCAACGCCAGGGGCATCAACCGAATCGTGCGCACCACCAATCAACTCGGCGGCGAGCTGGAGATGGCCACCCAGGTGTTCAATCGCCAACTGGTGGCCCTGGTCACCTACGCCCCGGCGTCGTTCATCGGGCGGATCTTCTCGCCACCGGAGTTCAAGCTCATCCCGATCGATGAAAGCACTTGGGCGCCAGCCCAGATCGCGCTGGCATGGGTGGCCGACCAACCCGCGCTGGAGCCGCTTGTCGACCAGCTTGCCGACGAATTGGGGCGGGTGCATGCCCGCACCTGACCGGTGCCCGTGCGGATCCGGCGATACCTATGCCGGGTGCTGCGCTGCGCTGCATCGCGGTGAGCGGTCGGCTGCCACCGCCGAAGCCCTGATGCGTTCGCGTTTCAGTGCTTTCGCGGTCGGCGAGGTCGAGTACCTGTTATCCAGCTGGGACCGGGAAACGCGTCCGGGCACACTGGAATTGGATGACACCATCATCTGGCGCAGGCTGCAGATCGTGGATACCGAGGCCGGCGGGCCCGCGGATGCGACGGGCGTCGTCGAGTTCCGCGCGCAGTACGTCGCCGACGGCAGGCGGCAGATCCTGCACGAGCGCAGCCGGTTCCGCCGTGATCGTGACGGTGCGTGGCGCTATGTCGACGGTGTGTTCCCCGACGGGCGAACGTAGGCTGACGGTCATGCGGACGGTGCTGGCGGTGGGTGCCCTGGTCGTCGGCGCCTTCGCCGCACCCCTGGCCCACGCGGACACCGCGGATGGATCACTCACCGGCGATCAGACACTCACCGCGTTCGACGTGCAGAATCCCGCGATCGGGCGGCTGGATCCAGCGCTGCTGGCGGCCATCCAGAACGCCACCACCGCGGCCGCCGCCGAAGGCATCACCATGACCATCACGTCCGGTTGGCGCTCCCCCGAATTCCAGCAGCGCCTGCTCGACGACGCGGTGGCCACCTACGGCAGCCTTGCCGCAGCGCGTCAGTACGTGCAGACCCCGGAGCACTCCCGGCACGTGGTCGGCGAGGCGGTCGACGTGGGCGGTACCGGTGCCGACCAGTGGTTGATCGCCAACGGTGCCCGATTCGGGCTGTGCCGCACGTACGCCAACGAACTGTGGCATTTCGAGCTGACGGCCGATACTTACGGGAATTGCCCGGCGTTGCTGCCCGACGCGGCGGGTTGACCGGGGGCATCGGATTCGCTTAGGTGAGCTAACTCGCCTTGGTTACCTAGCCGCGCTAACCGACGCGGATGCGGCGTCGTCCAAACTTGTCGGTGCGCCCACCTAGAATCGAACGTATGTTCGAACGTGATGCGGGCGCAGTCGTCGACCTGATGCAGTCCGCGGCCCGCCAGGAGAACGCGGAAGGCGCCCTGCGTCTGGCCGCCATCGGGAACCTCTATGAGATCCGCGCCCCCGAGGACGACGTGGAGAAACGCTGCTGGGCCATCGACGGGCATCTGAGCCTGGTCGCCGAGGTCGCCACCGCGTTGGCCATCAGCCGCAAACGCGCCGAAGCCCAGGTGAAGATGGCCGTCACGTTGCACACCAAGCTGCCACAGGTCTCCGCGGTATACGCCACCGGAGTGATCGATTACCGCATGGTCTCGATGATCGCGGCGCGCGTCGAACTGGTCACCGACGAACAACTCATGGCCCGCATCGATGCCCGGCTTGCAGGCTTGGTGGCACGCTGGGCCCGATTGTCAGGGCCGAAAGCCCAGCACCGGATCGACCAGATCATCGCGTCGTGCGACCCGGTCGCTGTCCGCGACCCGGAGCGGCAGCGCCGCCAACGCTTCATCGACATCACCCCGGCCGACCCTGGGCTAGGCGGGGTCCATGCCAATATCGACGCCCTCGCCGCCGCGGCCTGGGATGCCCTTCTCGAAGCTCGGGCCGAAAAGCTGTGCCGAGCCGACGCGCGCACCAAGGATCAGCGTCGAGCCGACGCGTTCGCCGCCATTGCCACCGGCCGAGCACCGGGCTGCTGGTGTGAGGACACCGCATGCCCGGCCCGGACCCCACCGGCTACGACGCCAGGCGCGGTCGAGGTGACCATTCACCTGGTCGCGGAGAAGGCAGCCCTCGAGGGCGAGTCCGACGCCCCGGGGTATCTGCCCGGGTACGGCGCCATCCCCGCCGCGGCGATTTTCGCCATGTCGGGCCCCAAGACCCGCGACGTCGCAGTTGCACCCGCAGCGGCCGAACCCGGGTACCGGCCCTCGACTGCCCTGGCCGACTACGTCCGGAGCCGCGACTTGACCTGCCGGTTTCCCGGATGCGATGTGTCTGCGTGGGCGTGCGATGTCGACCACACCGTACCGTTCCCGGGCGGCCCCACCCATCCATCAAACCTGAAGTGTCTCTGCAGGTTTCATCATCTACTCAAGACTTTCCACAGCGGGTGGAGCGATTTTCAGCTCCCCGACGGCACCGTCATCTGGACGACTCCGACCCGCCACACCTACCTGACCGAACCCGAGGGCGCGCACTGGTTCCCCGGCCTGGCCGCCCCCACCGGGATTGCACGGACCGAGCCGGTGACCACGACGCCGGGCCGCTGCCACAACATGCCGCGCCGGGAACGCAGCCGCGGCGAGGATCGCACCCGACGCATCAACGCCGAACGCACCGCCAACCACAACCGCCTCGAACGACAACGACGCGAACACGAAGCCTGGGTGGCCGCCCATGATGAGCCCGCACCGTTCTGACTCAGGCGACCGCGACCCGGCTGTCGGTGACCGGTGCAGCCGTCTTGGCGAGCGCATCCTCGAAGGTGACGCCGGGGGCGAGTTCGACGACCGCGAACCCGTCACCGGTCACGTCGAACACGCCGAGGTCGGTGATGACCTGACTGACTACCGCCTTGCCGGTGAGCGGCAGGTCGCAGGCCGACACCAGTTTGGCCGCACCGGATTTGGCGACATGGTCCATCAGAACGATGACCCGCCCGGCGCCGCTGACCAGATCCATCGCCCCGCCCATGCCTTTGACCATCGATCCGGGCACCATCCAGTTGGCCAGGTCGCCGTTGGCCGAGACCTGCATGCCGCCCAGCACGGCGACGTCGACGTGCCCGCCGCGGATCATCGCGAAACTGGTCGCGGAGTCGAAGAACGACGCCCCCGGCACCACGGACACGGTCTGCTTGCCCGCGTTGATCAGGTCGGGGTCGACCTCGTCGTCATACGGGAACGGGCCGACACCGAGGATGCCGTTCTCGGCGTGCAGCGTGACATCCGAGCCTTCGGGCAGGTAGTCGGGAATCAGTGTGGGCAACCCGATGCCGAGGTTGACGTAGTCACCGTCGCGCAGTTCGCGGGCGGCGCGGGCCGCCATCTCGTTGCGGTTCCAGCTCATTGGTCGGCTCCTCGGGTCCGGATGGTGCGCTTCTCGATGTCCTTGTGGGCGGCCTGCGCGGGCGTCAGCTCGACGATCCGCTGCACGAAGATGCCGGGCAGCTGGATCTCGTCAGGGTGCAGGTCTCCGACCTCGACCACCTTCTCGGCCTCGACCACCGTGATCCGTCCCGACATGGCCGCCGGTGGGTTGAAATTGCGTGCGGCAGCGTGAAATGTGCAGTTCCCGGCCCGGTCGACGACGGCGGCCCGCACCAGCGCGTAGTCGGTGACGATGGATTCCTCCAAGACCATCTCCTTGCCGCCGAAAGTGCGGACTTCTTTGGCCGGTGAAGCGAGCGCAACGGAACCGTCGACGTGGTAGCGCCACGGCAGACCACCGTCGGCGACCAGGGTGCCCACCCCGGTCGGGGTGAAAAAGGCGCCGATGCCGCTGCCACCGGCCCGCATCCGCTCAGCGAGAGTGCCCTGCGGGGTGAGTTCCACGGTCAGCTCACCGGACAGGTACTGCCGCGCGAACTCCTTGTTCTCCCCGACATAGGACGCGACCACGCGGCTGATGCGGCGGGCGTCGAGCAGCAACCCCAGGCCGGCCCCGTCGACGCCGCAGTTGTTGCTCACGATGGTGAGATCACCGGCGCCCTGTTCGAGCAGTGCCCCGATGAGAAACCAAGGGATTCCGGCCAATCCGAATCCGCCGACGGCCAGGCTCGCGCCGTTCGGGATGTCGGCGACCGCGTCGGCGGCCGAGCCGACGACCTTGTTGAGGGTCATGACTGCTCCAGGTGATCGATGATGGCGGGGGTGATGATGGCGGGCTGCTCGGCGCAGGCCAGGTGTGCCGCGTCGTCGACGACCAGCAGACGCGCACCAGGGATCGCATCGGCGATCTCGGCCAGCATGGCGGGTGGCGTGGCGGGGTCATCGGCACCGGCCACGACCAGAGTCGGCGCGGCGATCGACGGAAGTTGTTCGCGCAGATCGAGTTCCGCGATGACAGCGCAGCATCCCGCATACCCCTCGACCGGCGTCGCGGCGATCATCGACGTCCAGAACGAGCGGTCGCCGGTGTAACCCGGACTGAACCAGCGCTGCACCAGCCCGTCGGCGACGGCGATACACCCGCCGGCACGGACGGTATCGGCCCGATCCGTCCAGGCTTGCGCGGGCGGAAGCGATACGGCGGTGCACAACAGCACCATTCGGTCCACCCGCTCGGGGTTGCGTGCCGCCAGCCGCATTGCGGTCATCCCGCCCAACGACAGGCCCACCACATGTGCCCGCTCGATATCGAGACGGTCCAGCAGGGCCACCACGTCGTCAGTGAGGTCATCGATCGAGTAGGGCCCCGGAGGCACCGGGGAGCCACCGTGGCCGCGGGTGTCGTAGCGCACCACGGTGAAACGCTTCTCCAGCTCTGCCAGCTGCGCGTCCCACATCCGGTGGTCGGAGCCCAGCGAGTTGGACAGCACCACGGCCGGACCGGACCCCGTCACCACGGCATGCACGTCGACGGCACTCATCCGATCGCCTCGCAGATCACCACATCCATGAATCCGACCGTAGAACCTAGGTGCCATATTCTGAAGTACATATTTATCGGCTATTGATATGTATAGACTCTCAATGGTGGAGCTTCGCCACCTACGCTATTTCCGCGCCGTAGCCGAACACCTTCATTTCGGCCGGGCCGCCGAGAGCCTGCACATCGCGCAGCCGCCGCTGTCCCAGCAGATACGCCAGCTCGAGGCCGAACTCGGCGTCACGCTGCTCACCCGCACCACGCGCAGTGTCGAACTCACCCCCGCCGGCCGGGCCTACCAGGCCCGGGCCATCCAGATCCTCGATGCCGTCGACGACGCCGGACAGCAGGCCCGCCGGATCGCCGCGGGCAACGAAGGGCACCTGTCCATCGGTTGCGTCGGCTCGGCCACCTACTCGCTGCTGCCGAGGCTGGCGCGGGCACTGGGCGAGTCACTACCCGGCGTCGAGGTGAGCGTGCGCGGCGAGATGCTCGCGCCGGCACAGTTGGCCGCACTTGCCGCGGGCGACATCGACCTGGCCCTGCTGCGCCCCCCGGTTCAGCGGGCCGGCGTCGTCACCGAGACGATCCGCCGGGACCGCCTGCTGGTCGCACTGCCCGCCGAGCACCCCCTGGCCGCCCATGCCGCGCTCACCGTCGGGGACCTGCGCGACGCGGACTTCATCGCCCACGCGGGGCAGGGCCGCTCGGTGATGAGCAGCGTGCTGTCCGCGGTGTGCGCCGAGGCCGGATTCGTCCCACGCGTGCGCCACGAGGTGATGGAGACCTCGACGCTGGTCACCCTGGTGGCTGCGGGCTTGGGCGTGGCGATCGTCCCCGCGCCGACAGCCGCACTCGACATTGCCGGGGTGCGCTACCTTCCGCTGCTACCGGAAAGCCTGGGTGTGGATCTGGTGGCGGCGCACCTGGCCGGTGCGCACTCCCCCTTGATCGACAACGTCGTTCGCGTCCTGCACGCACTCGGCGAGCAGGACGGAGCGTAACCATCCGGGGTTAGGCTGATATCCCGTGCGTGCCGTGCTGATCGTGAACCCGAACGCTACGTCGACCACCGCCGCAGGACGTGACCTGCTGGCGCACGCCCTGGAGAGCCGCACCGAACTCTCCGTCGTGCACACCAACCACCGTGGCCACGCCATCGAGATCGGTCGTGAGGCCACCGCGACCGGCATCGACGTGGTGATCGTGCATGGCGGCGACGGCACGGTGAACGAGGTGGTCAACGGCATCCTGGAGAGCCCGGCACCGCACACACCCGCAGTCGGTGTCGTGCCCGGCGGTTCGGCGAACGTATTCGCCCGCTCGCTGGGCATCAGCCCGGACCCGATCGAGGCCACCAACCAGCTCATCGACCAGCTCGGCGCCTACCGCAACGGCACCCCGTGGCGCCGCATCGGGCTGATGCACTGCGGCGAGCGGTGGGGCGTGTTCACCGCAGGCATGGGCGTGGACGGCGCCGTGGTCGCCGCGGTGGAAGCGCAGCGAGCAAAGGGCCGCAAAGTGACCGCGTCGCGCTACATCCGGGTGGCCGTCCGCGAGATGCTGACCAGCGCACGCCACGAGCCGATTCTGACGCTGGAACTCCCGGACCGCGATCCGGTGCCGGGCGTGCACTTCGCCTTCGTGTCCAACTCCAGCCCGTGGACCTACGCCAACACCCGACCCGTGTGGACCAACCCCACCACCACCTTCGACACCGGCCTGGGTGTCTTCGCGACGACGAGCATGAACGTCTGGGCCAATCTCGCGTTGGTGCGGCGCATGGTGTCAGCCAAGCCGGACATCACGGCACGACACCTGATCCGGGAGGACGACCTGCCGTGGCTACGAGTGAGCAGTGCCACACCGGTGGACTGCCAAATTGACGGCGATTACATCGGAAAGCGGGAAACCATGACGTTCACGTCGGTCCCGGATGCCCTTGCGGTCGTGGCGCCTTCAGCGAAAACGTCTTGACCAGCAGATTTAGAGAAGCCTCAAAAATTTTTGAGCGCAAGTGAGTTGAGTGTAGTACACATGGATGAGGGGTCGGGTAACCCGGGCCCGTAGTGACATTGCACACGAGTTAACGCGCCGCTATTGACATCTGTTCAGCCTGTGAAAGCATCGGATGCAACAGTGCAGAAACATTTCGTGTGCACGCGTTAACAACAGCCGAAAAACAAAACTAGCGTGCTGCCGCGCGCAAACGATAAGGAGTTGGACTCATGGATTGGCGCCACAAGGCGGTCTGTCGCGACGAGGATCCGGAACTGTTCTTCCCCGTGGGGAACAGCGGCCCGGCCATCGCCCAGATTGCTGACGCGAAGCTCGTCTGCAACCGCTGCCCGGTGACCACCGAATGCCTCAGCTGGGCCCTCGAGTCGGGCCAGGATGCCGGTGTGTGGGGCGGCATGAGCGAAGACGAGCGCCGCGCGCTCAAGCGTCGCAACGCTCGCACGAAGGCTCGCAGCGGCGTCTGACGCTCCGCATGCACAAGTTGTGGCCCCGCCGAATTCGGCGGGGCCACAACTTTTTTCACAGCTTTCCTATGGCTCCGGTCACAACTTGCTGTCAAGAGTGAACCGGCTGCGGCGACCGATGGGCACCCGCAGCACCACATCGGTGCCGCCGGTGGGTACGTCATGCATACCCAGCGAACCGTCCAGCTCGGCCGACACCAGGGTTCGGACGATCTGCAACCCCAGACGATCGGACTTCTCCAGGCTGAAGCCCTCGGGCAGGCCGCGCCCGTCGTCGTGCACCACGACGTCGAGCCACCGCGAGGAGCGCTCGGCGCGAATGGTGACGGCGCCGAGCACCTGACCGTCGAACGCATGCTCCAGAGCATTCTGCACGAGCTCGGTGATGACCATGATCAAGGCGGTCGCCCGATCGGCGTCCAGCACCCCCAGGTCACCCTCACGGGTGATCCGGATGGGGCTGTCGATCGACGCCACGTCGTTCATGATCGGCACGATGCGGTCGACCACCTCGTCGAGGTTCACTTCCTCATCAACCGACATCGACAGCGCGTCATGGACCAGCGCGATGGAGGACACCCGGCGCACCGATTCGTTGAGCGCCTCGCGCCCCTCGGCGTTGTTGGTGCGACGAGCCTGCAACCGCAGCAGCGCGGCGACGGTCTGCAGGTTGTTCTTCACCCGGTGGTGGATCTCGCGGATGGTGGCGTCCTTGGACAGCAGCGCCCGGTCCCGGCGTTTGATCTCGGTCACGTCGCGGATCAGGACGGCCGCACCGGCCGCCTCACCGCCGGTCAGCAGCGGGATGGTGCGTAACAGCACCGCCGCGCCGCCGGCGTCGAGTTCCATCCGGGTACTCGCCCCACCGGCCACCGAGATCCGGACGTGCTTGGCCAGCTCCTGGGCTTCGAACGGATCCATCATGAGCGGTCTGGTGACCGCGACCAGGTTGTGGCCTTCGAGTTCGGCGGTCAGCCCCATCCGGTGGTACGCCGACAACGCGTTCGGGCTGGCGAACGTGACCTCGCCGTTCACGTCGAGCCGGATGAACCCGTCGCCCACACG